>DAORJC010000025.1:0-25124 GCA_035438885.1 Aquabacterium sp.
CGTTGTTGACCTGGTTGGGGTAGTCCGAGCGGCCGGTGGCGATGATGCAGTCCGGGCGGGCGGCCTTGGCCACTTCGGGGCGGATCTCGGGCTCGGGGTTGGCCAGGGCCAGGATCAGGGGGCTGGCGGCCATGGTCTTGACCATGTCGGCGGTCAGCACGCCCGGGGCCGAGCAACCCAGGAACACATCGGCACCGTGGACCGCATCGGCCAGGGTGCGGGCGCTGGTGTGCTGCTGGTAGCGTTGCTTGGACTCGTCCAGCTTGTCGGTGCGGTCGGCGTGGATCACGCCCTTGGAGTCGCACACAAAGATGTTTTCGCGCTTGACGCCCAGGCCCACCATCACGTCCAGGCAGGCAATGGCGGCAGCACCCGCGCCGGAGACGGCCAGCTTGACCTCTTCGATCTTCTTGCCCACCAGCTCCAGGCCGTTCAGCAGCGCAGCGCTGGAGATGATGGCCGTGCCGTGCTGGTCGTCATGGAAGACGGGGATGTTCATGCGGGCCGACAACTGCTTCTCGATGTAGAAGCATTCGGGCGCCTTGATGTCTTCGAGGTTGATGCCGCCCAGCGTGGGCTCCAGCGCGGCAATGATCTCGATCAGCTTGTCAGGATCACGCTCGGCCAGCTCAATGTCGAACACATCCACACCGGCGAACTTCTTGAACAGACAGCCCTTGCCTTCCATGACCGGCTTGGAGGCCAGGGGCCCGATGTCGCCCAGGCCCAGCACGGCCGTGCCGTTGGTGATCACGGCCACCAGGTTGCCGCGCGAGGTGTAGTCAAACGCCAGCGATGGGTCTTTCTCGATCGCCAGGCAGGGGTAGGCCACGCCCGGGGAGTACGCCAGGGCCAGGTCACGCTGGTTGGACAGGGGCTTGGTGGGAGAGACCGAAATCTTGCCCCGGGTGGGCAGGCGGTGGTATTCGTTGGCAGCGTCGCGAAGGGCCTGTTCGGCGGTGGACAGCTTTTGATCGGAGCTCATGTGCGGGGCAATTCTCACTGCAGGGGGAGGCATGGTACGCCAATCGGATGCTTTCGCACGGTCGTTCGACCCGGGGAGTTCGGGTTTTCACTGGACAAAAGCATGACGGGATCCCTCCCTTCAAGCTCGTGGCGTGATTTGCCGAAAACACTCTCATGACAGAATCGGGCCAAGCATGCCTTTGTATTCACCGCACAGCGAACCCAGCCCCGCGCCGCCCCCATCCTGGCAGGCGCGACTGAAGGCGCTCTACGATCTGGTTCACGCCACCGAGGAGGTCGATGGCCTGCAGGCCAGGTACTTTCGTGCCCGTCAGATCCAGGCTGTCCTGAGTTTGTTGCCGCTGGTGGTGCTGGGCAATGTGGTCAATGTGGGGTGCATCCTGGCGCTTTTCTGGGGCAAGACCCCCTCGCACTGGCTGGTGGCCTGGGCCGTGCTGGTGGTGGGCGGCCTGGGCATGGTCGGTGTGATCTGGCGCGGCATGCTGCGGGGGGGGCCTCCCAGGCCGTGGGCCTCGCGCCGCGCCCTCAATTACCTGATCGGTGTGACGGCTTTTTTCGGCCTGGTCTGGTCATCAGTGCCCGTTGCATTGTTTCCTGGGGCCGATCACCCGTCACAAATGTTGATTGCCACCGTGGTGGTGGGCATGTTGTGCGCGGGCAGTTTCATCCTCAGCCCTCACTTTGAGGCATCGGCCACTTACCTGCTGCTGGTGACACTGGCTGCGGCCGTCGGGTTGAGCCAGTCGTCCTATGCGCACTACGCTGCCCTGTGGGCCGTGATGGTCGTCTACAGCGGGACCATGTTGGCCATGATTGCCACCAGTGCGCGGGTGTTCATGAGCCGCGTGCGCTCTGATGCAGAGGCCGAGCGCCAGGCGCAACTGGTGGACCTGTTGCTCAAGGATTTTGAAGAACACGCCAGCGACTGGCTCTGGGAGGTCTCGGCCGATGGTCACTTGCGCCACGTGTCCCAGCGCCTGGCGCAGTCACTGCAGACCACCGTGGCCGAGCTGGGCAGGTTGCCGTTTGTGGAGTTTCTCAAGCAGCGCGTGCCACCGGGCAATGCCGACGCCCAGGATGCCCATGCCTTGCTGGCCCGCTGCCTGCAACGCGCCACGTCCTTCAAGGAGCTGGAGTTGCCCCTGACCGTGGGGAGCGAGGTCCGCTGGTGCTCGCTGACCGCCAAGCCCTTGCGCGATGAGCATGGCGCGCCCGCCGGTTGGCGCGGTGTGGGGTCGGACATCACCCTGGCCCACCGTGCCCGCGAAGAGCTGGCCCGACTGGCCAATGTCGACGCGCTGACGGGGCTGGCCAACCGCTATTGCTTCAGCCGCGAACTGCAAGGCGCCTTGCTCCGCGCCCGTGACGAGGGGCGCGAATACGCCCTGTTGTTTGCCGACCTGGACAACTTCAAGACCATCAATGATTCGCTGGGGCACGCGGTGGGCGACAAGTTGTTGCGCCACGTGGGCCAACGCCTGATGACCCTGGTGGACGAGGGCATGGTGCTGGCCCGCCTGGGGGGCGACGAATTTGCCCTGCTGGTGCCCATCCAGGGCGATGACCTGTGGGTGGACGACCTGGCCCGGCGCCTGCTGGCCCTGATCGGCCAGCCTTTCCAACTGGACGATGTGCAGGTGTCGGTGCGCACCAGCGTCGGCATGGCTTGCTTCCCGCGCGACGGGCGCGATCCCGAGCACCTGCTCAAGCGTGCGGACCTGGCCTTGTATGCGGCCAAGGCGGCGGGGCGCAACACCAGCCGATTCTTTGACCCGGTGCTGGAAGAAAACGCCAACACGCGGGTGCGCCTGCAACAGGAAATGGGTGTGGCCCTGGCCCGCGAGCAGTTCACGGTGGTGTTCCAGCCCCAGGTCAACCTGTCGTCGGGGCTGTGCACGGGCTTTGAGGCCCTGGTGCGCTGGCAGCACGCCGAGCGCGGCCTGATCGGCCCGGGTGACTTCATCCCGGTGGCCGAAGAAACCGGCCAGATCGTGCCGCTGGGCACCTGGGTGCTTCGTGAGTCGTGCAAGGAGGCCATGCGCTGGCCCGATCACCTGCGGGTGGCGGTCAACCTGTCGGCGGTGCAGTTCCGCAGCTCCTCGGTGGTGGACCTGGTCGAAAGCGCTCTGGCCGACAGCGGGTTGCCCCCCCATCGCCTGGAACTGGAGATCACCGAGACGGCCCTGATCGACGACCACGCCGGTGCCCAGGCCACCCTGATGGCCCTGCGCGAGCGGGGCGTTCGGGTGGCGCTGGACGACTTTGGCACGGGGTATTCTTCGCTGGCCTACCTGCGCCGGTTTTCCATGGACAAGCTCAAGATCGATGGCATGTTCGTGCGCCACCTGGCCCAGGACCGCGACGCCCAGGCGGTGGTCACGGCCATCATCGGGCTGGCCAAGGCCCTGCGCCTGAGCACCACGGCCGAATGTGTCGAGACCGAAGAGCAGCTCAGCCTGCTGCGCGCCCTGGGTTGTGACGACACGCAGGGCTACCTGCTGTCCAAGCCGCTGCCGGCCAGTGAGGTGCAACCCTATCTGTTGCGCCAGCACGCCGAAGCGCAACACGTGCGTGACATCTGATGGAAGGGTCTCCCCCAGGGAACCTCGGTGGTACATTCAACTCCAACCAACCGTTCGCCTGGGAGGACCCGTGGCGCTTTTCCGATTCAAACCTGAGGATCTGTCGAAATGAAGTGGATGCGTTCTTTGATGCAGAGCCTGTTTGCTCTGATGATGCTGGTCACCACGGCCGCCCAAGCGGCCCCGCAAGGTGACTATGTGCTGGGTGCTGGCGACATCATCCGGGTGTCGGTCTACCAGAACCCCGATCTGACGCTGGAAGTGCGCGTCTCCGAAGGCGGCTCTTTCTCGTACCCCCTGCTGGGCACGGTCAAGGTGGGCGGCCTGTCGGTCAGCACCGCCGAGAAGAAGATCGCCGACGGTCTGCGTGACGGCAACTTCCTCAAGCAGCCTCAGGTCTCGATCCTGGTGTTGCAGGTCAAGGGCAACCAGGTCTCCGTGCTGGGCCTGGTCAACCGACCCAGCCGCTACCCGCTGGAGGCGGTCAACACCAAGCTGAGCGAGATCCTGGCCCAGGCCGGTGGTGTGGCAGCTGGTGCGGGCTCTGACACGGTGGTGGTCATGGGCACCCGCGATGGCAAGGCGTTCCGCAAGGAGATTGACTTCCCGTCCGTGTTCGCAGCCGCCGGTCAGGCTGAAGACGTGATCCTGCAAAACGGCGACACCATCTATGTCGACCGCGCTCCCATGATCTACTTCTACGGTGAAGTGCAGCGCCCTGGCGCCATGCGCCTGGAACGTGACATGACCTTGATGCAGGCCCTGGCCTCGGCCGGCGGCATCTCGCTGCGCGGCACCGAAAAGGGCATCCGCATCAATCGCCGTGATGCCGCCGGCAAGGTCCAGGTTCTGAACCTGGGCATGCAGGACATGCTGCAGAAGGACGACGTGATCTACGTTCGCGAAAGCCTGTTCTGATCGGACCCATCGGCTGATTCGTCAGCCGATGTCCCACGAAAAAGGCCTGAGTCACCTCAGGCCTTTTTTCATGGGCAGACCGCTGAGGTCAGGCCTTCGTCAGGCTTTCTTTTCCCAGATGGCCGCGTAAAAGCCGTCGGTCGAGTGCCGGTGAGGCCACAGGCGCAGGTGGCCCAGGTCGTTGACCAGGGTGGCGGCGTTTTCCACACCGCTTTGCGTCAGGATGTCCAGGGCGGACACCTTGATCAGCTCGGGGTGGGCCTCGCTGAATTGCGCGGCCACGACCTCGTTCTCGGCTGGCATCAGGCTGCAGGTGGCGTACACGATGCGACCACCGGGTTTGAGCAGGCGCACGGCGCTGTTCATGATGGCCAGTTGCTTGACCTGCATCTCAGCCACAGCCTTGGGGCTTTGGCGCCATTTCAGGTCGGGGTTGCGGCGCAGAGTGCCCAGGCCGGAGCAGGGGGCGTCCACCAGCACGCGATCGATCTTGCCGCGCAGGCGCTTGATGCGGTCGTCGTTCTCATGGGCGATCTGCGCGGAGTACACATTGGACAGGCCGCTGCGCGCCAGGCGTGGCTTGAGCTTTTCCAGGCGGTGGCCGGAGATGTCAAAGGCGTAGAGTCGGCCCGTGTTGCGCATCATGGCGCCCAGGGACAGGGTCTTGCCACCTGCACCGGCGCAGAAGTCCACCACCATCTCGCCACGCTTGGCGCCGGTCAGCAGGGACAGCAACTGGCTGCCTTCGTCCTGAACTTCCACATGGCCCTTGGTGTACAGGTCCATCTTTTGCAGCGCAGGCTTGCCTTCGATGCGGATGCCAAAGGGCGAGAACGGGGTGAACGTGGCGGGGATGCCGGCCGCGATCAACTCCTCCAGCACGGCTTCGCGCTTGGCCTTGATCGGGTTGACGCGCAGGTCCAGCGGGGCGCCGGCCGACAGGGTGGCCACCAGGGCCCAGAACTCTTCGTCGCCCAGTTGGTCACGCAGGCTGTTGGAGAGCCAGTCGGGCAGGTTGTGGCGCAGCTTGTCGGCCAGGGTGGTGCGGTCGATCTTGGCCGAGCGCTCCAGCCAGTGGGCCTCGTCCACCGTCACCCCCAGCTTGAGGATGTGTTCCTGACCTTGCCAGGCCAGCAGGGCCAGGCGGCGCTCCATGGGGCCGTGGCCGGATTGGGCCAGGTGCGACCAGAGCAGGCGCTGGCGCAAGACCGCATAGGCGGTCTCGGCCAGGGCATGGCGTTCGCGCATGCCCAGCTCTTTGTGCTGTCTGAAAAAGTAGGAAACGATGCTGTCGGCAGGGGCGTCAAGCTTGAGTACTTCACCGACAAGTCGTGTCGTGAGGTCGAGGAGGGCGTTCGGATGCATGGGCGCGATTATCCCGTGTGCGCCGCCCCTTGCGTCAATTTCCCTGCATTTGCGTTCAAAAGCCGGGGCCGCTCCCATTCGGGTGGCGCCCACAGGTGCTTGAGCCTCAGGCCCAGGGGCCCGGGTTTGCGGATGTCTCGGACCATGGCCACCCACTCGTGGGCGGTCAGCCAGAACGGGTTGTGGCTGCGCACAGGGTGGACCAAGCCATAGTCGACGGCTTCGGTCTCTGGCACAAAGGTGCCGAACAGCCGGTCAAAAATGATCAACGTGCCGCCGTAGTTGCTGTCGATGTAGACGGGGTTGCGTCCGTGGTGCGCCCGGTGGTGCGAGGGGGTGTTGAAGATGAACTCGATGGGTGCCGGCAGGCGCTCCACCCACTGCGTGTGCACAAAGAACTGGTAAGCCAGGTTCAGCGCCAGGGCAAACAGCACCCAGCCCGGCTCAAAGCCCAGCCACACCATGGGCAGGTAGAACAGCCAGTTGCCCGCAAAGGCGTACAGCCAGCTCTGGCGCATGGCGGTGGTGAAGTTCATGTGCTCCGAGCCGTGGTGAACCACGTGCGCGCACCAGAACCAGCGGATGCGGTGGCTGGCACGGTGGAACCAGTAGTAGCAAAACTCCACCCCCAGGTACAGGGCCGCGAAGCTCCAGGGGGTGATGTCTATGGTGCTCAGGCGCCCTTGGTACAGCCACAACATGGCTGGCAGCACGACCAGGGCCACCAGGGCAGCGTCCACCAGGGTGTAGACCCCACCCAGGATCAGGCTGTCCAGAGAGTCGCGCTGGTCGTAGATGCGGGTGCGTCGCAGCGCCCAGTACTCGATGGCCACCACCGCCAGGAACACCGGCGCCAGCAACACCAGCAGCCAATCCCGCACCTGGGTGTGGGCGGTCAGGTCGGACCAGAGGGAGAGGAGGGTGGGCCAGTCGTTCATGAGAGACAGCGGTGATGGACGATGAAGGGTCGATGCCCCGATGGTCGCCATCCAGCCCCAGGCTGGATTGACATGCCCCGACCTTTTCTTGACATATCGCGCCAAGGTGGCGTCCATCCCCTGCAGTGATCCCCGGGTGGCGCCGCCTTGGGTGGCGCGGCATGATTCACCCATGGTCGAGACCCGCGTCGCCGCCACCTACGTGCAGTTGCTGTACGAATACCTGCAGGCCCAGGGGCTGGAGCCTGCCCGCTTGCTGGGCCCCCGGCCCGACCCGCAGGAGCACTTTGTGTCCTTGCGGGACTGGCAGCGCATGCTGCGCCAGGTCGACGCGCTGGAGCAGCGGGGCGCCCTGGGCCTGCGCATTGCCGAGGGCGTGCAGGCGCGGCACTTCGGGGTGGTGGGTTATGCGGCCCTGGCCTGCAGCACCCTGGGCGATGCCCTGCAGCGCCTGGAGCGGTACCACGTGTCGGTCTATGACGTGAACCCGGCCCAGGTCCATGTGGCGCCCGATGGCCTGGTGATCGAGTGGGGCGTGGAGCGCGGCCGGCCTGGCGCCCTGGTGGACGAGGCAGCCATTGCCGCTCTGGTGCAACTGACCCGCGACATGACGGGGCGCTGTCTGCCGGTGAAGCTGGTGGCCTTTGTCAATCCGCCGCCGCCCGATGAGCAGCCGTACCGCGATTTTTTTGGCGGGGTGGTGCTGTTTGACCAGCCCGCGACCCGGCTGGTGATGGCGCTGGAGCATGTGGGTTTGCCGCTGCGCAAGTCCGACCCGGCCCTGCTGGCCTTGCTGGACGAGCAGGCCGAGGCGCTGCTGGCTCGCGTGGCTGCATTGCCTGCGGCCGTGGAGCACTGGCGCCGGGCGCTGGTGCCCTTGATCCGTGAGGGGCAAGGTTCCTTGGCGGCCCTGGCGGCCTCCCGGCACATGAGTGCCCGCAGCCTGCAGCGGCGGCTGAGCGAGCAAGGCATGAGTTTTCAGCAGTTGCTGGACCAGACCCGACAGCACCTGGCCGAAGGCCATCTGCGCGACGGTGCCCTGGACCTGGCAGAGATCGCCTTGCTCTTGGGGTATTCCGAGCAGAGTGCCTTCACCCGCGCGTTCAAGGGCTGGACGGGTGAGAGCCCGGCGCAGTGGCGCAAGCGGCGCCTGTCGCCCCCGGTGCGCTGATGGTCCACCTGCCGATCACACCCCCGCCACCCCCGTCCGTCGTGACGCCCGAGGGCCAGCCGGCACAGGGGCGCTTTGCGGGCCTGATGCCGCGCATCGACTGGTCAGGCCTGCGTGGCGAGCACCACCGCCCGGCCTGGTGGCGTGCTTTGCGTCACAAGCGCTGGCAGTACGTGGGCCTGGGCTCTGACGAGGTGTTCGTGGGCCTGGCCATCGTGGATGTGGGCTGGTGCCTGTCGGCCTTTGCCTATGTGTTTGATCGACGCCAGCGTCGCGTGCTGGTGGACTGGTCGCAAGAAGGGCTGCCCGGCCTGTCGGGCGGGGTCTCCGACCAGCCCGTGATGGGCATGATGGGGCGCTTCAAGGGGCTGGGTGGACGGCTCTCGCTGACCCAGGTGGAGGCCACTGGTGCTCTGCAGGTGGTCGTGTCGGTGCCGGGCATGAACCTGGAGGCCGAGTTGCAGACCCGCACGGCTGCGCCCTTTTTGTGCGCCATCGGGCCCATCGAGGGTGGTGTGGCCCATGCCACCCAGAAGTCACCGGCGCTGAGCGTGCGTGGGTCGGTACAGGTGGGGCAGGCGCGCTGGCGCCTGGATCAGGCCGTGGGCTGTCTGGACAGCTCCAATGGTTTGCTGGCCCGTGACACCGCCTGGCGCTGGGCGTGTGCGCATGGACCGACGGTGGGCTTCAACCTGCAGCAAGGTTACTTTGGCGCGTGCGAGAACGTGCTGTGGCTGCACGACGAGATGATCCTGCTGGGTGCCGCGCGTTTCGAGTGTGACCCACGCGCGCCCCTCAAGCCCTGGCACGTGTCGACCGACGATGGCTTGCTGGACCTGGTGTTCACGCCTGAGGGTGCCCGCCAGCAGCACCGGGACTTGGGGCTGGTGATCAGCCACTACACCCAGCCCGTGGGCACCTTCCAGGGGCAGGTGCGCCGCAGCGCGAGCGACACCCCCGTGTCGGTGCACGGCTTGCTGGGCGTGACCGAAGACCATCAGTCGCGCTGGTGAACGTTCATTCGCTCTTGAGCCGGGCGTCGTTGGGCAGGCCATCGATCGGGCATTCGGAGGTGCCGATGGTGGGGCGGGTGATGGCTTCCACGCGAGCCCGTGTGCCCTGGGGGTCCTGCACCCACTGGGTGTAGAACTCGTAGGGGCAGTCGGCCAGGCCCTTGTCGCCCTCGCCCGAGTTGATCACGCCGGTGTAACCGCGGTGCAGCAGCTTGAACAGGTGGTTCTGCGACTGGCCGGTGCTGCGCGCATCGCGGATCAGGCTCTTGCTCAGTTGGGCGTACTGGATGCCGTAGTCCTCTTCACCGCATTCGCCCATGGTGCGGCCGTCAAAGCCGATGATGGCCGAGTGCCCGAAGTAGCTGTACACACCATCGAACCCGGCGGCGTTGGCCACCGCCACATAACAGTTGTTGGCCCAGGCCATGGCCTTGGACATGATCACCTGCTGCTCTTTCGAGGGGTACATGTAGCCCTGGCAGCGCACCACCAGCTCGGCGCCCTTCATGGTGCAGTCGCGCCAGATCTCGGGGTAGTTGCCGTCGTCACAGATGATCAGGCTCACCTTCAGGCCCTTGGGGCCGTCGGACACGTAGGTCTTGTCGCCCGGATACCAGCCCTCGATGGGCGTCCACGGCATGATCTTGCGGTACTTCTGGACGATCTCGCCCTGGTCGTTCATGAGGATCAGCGTGTTGTAGGGCACCTTGCGCGGGTGCTCCTCGTGGCGCTCGCCGGTGATCGAGAACACGCCCCACACCTTGGCGTTGCGGCAAGCCTGGGCAAAGACCTCGGTCTCGTCACCAGGGACGGTGGAGGCCGTCTCCATCATCTCGTCCTTGTCGTACATGATCCCGTGGGTGCTGTACTCCGGAAAGATCACCAGGTCCAGGCCAGGCAGGCCCAGCTTCATGCCCTCGATCATCTGGCGGATCTTGTGGGCATTGGCCAGCACCTCGGCCTTGGTGTGCAGGCGGGGCAT
The DNA here is from genome assembly GCA_035438885.1 of Aquabacterium sp. Taxonomy (GTDB): domain Bacteria; phylum Pseudomonadota; class Gammaproteobacteria; order Burkholderiales; family Burkholderiaceae_C; genus Aquabacterium. The sequence continues at coordinate 9,957 of DAORJC010000025.1, forward strand.
CTTGTAGTTGACCACTGCAACGCCAACGGTGTCGTTGCTGCTGGAGATATCGCCGTGGATCATGGTGGGCTCCTGTGGGTGAGGCTTGGACAAAGCTCATTGTGGCAATCACCAGGGTGTGGGCCAATACGTTGTTTGACGTACGCCCGCGCGCCGCGCCTGTTTGGGGTACAACCCCGTCATGCATGACGAGTACCAGATTCACATCCCGCCGTCGTTTTCGGCCGTTCACAGCGATGCGCGCCAGCGTTTGACGATCCCGCTGTCGCAACTGCGCGAGCGCTACGAGGTGTGCGAGGACCTGGCCAGTCACCTGGTCGAACACAGCAAGGGCATCCACGTCGACATTGGCGTGGACGAGCAAGAGGTGCTGCTGCGGATTCACCGCGGGTTGATGACGCCCGAGTCGGGGCTGGCGCCGGGGGAGGCCACCTGGGTGGTCACCCGCCTGGCCGAGCTGCTGGGCTGGCCTCTGCCGGAGCCCGAGGCGCTGGCGCCTCAGTCCAGCGACGACGAACCGCGCTGAGCCTTGACCTGCGAGCGCAGGCGCTTGCCTTCCAGGCGGCGGCGCTGAGAGGCCCGTGTGGGCTGGGTCGCGCGACGGATGCGCGGTGCGCGGGCCACGCTGTCGACCAGTTCGTGCAGGCGGCGGATGGCCTCGGCCTTGTTCATCTCCTGGCTGCGGTGTTCTTGCGACTTGATGATCAGCACGCCTTCGGCGGTGATGCGCCGGTCATGCAGGGCCAGCAGGCGGGCCTTGACCTCATCGCTCAAGGAGGAGGCCGGGATGTCAAAGCGCAGGTGGATGGCGCTGGAGACCTTGTTGACGTTCTGCCCCCCGGCACCCTGCGCACGCACAGCGGTGAACTCGATCTCATGGTCAGGGATGCGGTGCATGGGGTGGTGCATGGGGCAGTGCCGTCGGTCGACCTTCAGTCCACGATCTGCACACCCTTCCAGAAGGCGACGCGGTCCTTGAGTTCGAGGGCGCCGTCCTTGGGGTCGGGGTAAAACCAGGCGGCATCGGGGTTGACGTCGCCGTTGACGAACAGGCTCAGGTAGCTGGCCTGGCCCTTCCAGGAGCACATGGTCTTGTGGTTGCTGCTCAGGGTGTACTCACGCTTGAGCGAGTCGCCCGGGAAGTAGTGGTTGCCTTCGACCACGAGGGTGTCGTCACTCTCGGCGACCACGACGTCTTTCCAGATGGCTTTCATGGGTGGGGGCTTTCAGGTTTTTGCATGACCGACTCGAACAGTGGGTCGCTCAGGTGCTGGTGCAGCCATTGTCGCAGGGCTGGCAGCGGTGCCTGGGCAAACCAGGCCTCGTCGACCTTGGCGAACTGGCGAACAAAGGGCAGCAGGGCCATGTCGACCAGGCGCACCCGATCGCCCAGCAGTTGCGGGTGGGCCTGCAGCCGCTGCTCCAGATCGGCCAGCAGGGTGGCGAGCCCTTGCTCGCGCCAATGGGCCGCCGTTTGGTCCGGGCGGCGCTCGGGGTATTTGTAGCGGTCCAGCGCCTGTTTGAACGGCCCATCGTTCAGGTCGATCAGGGCCAGGGATTCGGGTGCATCGGCCTGGTCCAGCCACCCGCGCGGGTCGTGCTGCTGCAAGGCCCATCGCATGATGTCCAGGCTCTGGTCGATGACCTGGCCATCGGCTGTGTGCAGCACGGGCACGGTCCCTTTGGGGGACAGGGCCAGCATTTCGGGCGGTTTGTGGCGCAAGGCCACCTCCTGCTGCTGCACCAGGACGCCGGAGGCAGCAATGGCCAATCGGGCTCGGATCGCATAGGGGCAACGCCGGAAGGTGTACAGGGTAGGGGGTTTCATCAATCTAGGGATGGTGCGGTGCCTGGGGGGCCTATAACGTGCGCTCACCTTTACTTGGGAGCACGACATGAAACTGAAACAAGCATTGAAAACCAGCCTGGCCGCGGCCGCTCTGACCGTGGCGAGTGTCTCTGCCATGGCCGCACCCTATGTGGTGGGCGGCGCGGCACAAACACTGATTCCCGGGTCTCAATTGTGGGCCTGGGACGGGGACTACATGGCCAGCTTCCGGGCCGCCCTGGAAAATCCCGCCAACTTTGGCCCCACCGGCACGGTCAACCGCGCGATCCAGACCGTCACCATGGCCACGGTGGACGCCACCACCCTGGCAGGCGTCGACATGTTTGTGGGCACCTGGATCGAGGATGGTCAGGCGGCACCCATGAGCACAGCCGTGGTGGACTATTTCCTGGGTGGCGGCGATCTGTTCCTGCTGCAGGACGACAGCTTGCACGATGGTCTGGGGCAGGCCCTTGGCATCACGACCACCCAGAGCACCGGCACGGTGTCCAATGGCGGCGCGCCTTTGTTTGACGGCCCCTTTGGCGTGGCCACCAATGTGCAGCAGTTCTATGCGATCGGGCAACTGGACCCTGCCGCCATTGCCGCCAAAAACGGCCATGTGGGTGGACTCAATGCCAGTGGACAGGTGACGTCTGCCTATTGGCGCGCGGGTGAGTACGCACCAGGTGCTGGCTCGCTGTTCGTGATTGCCGACATCGACATGATCGCGTCGACCACGGCGTGTGGTCTGCCCGTTTGTGGCGCCAGTTATGCGCCCTTGAACGCCAATGGCATCTACGCGCTCAACACCTTCTCGTTCCTGCAAGAAAACGGTGGCACGCCACCCATCCCCGAGCCCGGCACTTATGCACTGCTGCTGGCCGGTCTGGGGTTGGGCGCAGCCTCCCGACTGCGCTCGCGTCGCTGACCGTCCTGAACGGGGTCAGTGGCTGATCATCCAGGGCCGTTTGCTCGGGAAGGTCTTGGCCCCGTTGGCCGCCGTGACCGTGGCCCCACGTTTGCCACTGGTTCTGCAGCAACCGCACCCCGACGGGTGCTTGAGCCTGCCATAGCTGCCCTGGTCCTTGGAGGATCGGGGCTCATGGCGGGCTTTTTCGTTGGTGTCCATGGCGAAGCGGGTGTCCCGGTTCATCAGGCCCAGGCGCGGCGCACTCACAAACACACGGGGCGATCCGGTGCCGCAGTCCGGGCACACGGCAGGGTCGTTGCGTTGTGCCAGGCTGCGAAAGGCGTCAAAGCCTCCGCAGTCCGGGCACGCGTAGTCGTAGGTGGGCATGCGCGTGCTCCTGAGGTCACTTGATGATGTCGGGCGAGATCGGCATCTGGATGCTGCCGTCCAGGAACTTGGTAGGGCCTGACGCGTTCGGGTTGATGTCAAAGTCAAAGATCTCGGTGGGCAGCCACAAGGTGGCGCAGGCATTGGGCACGTCGACCACGCCGCTGATGTGGCCTTGCACCGGTGCCGTCCCCAGGATGGAGTAGGCCTGGGCGCCGCTGTAGCCGAACTTCTTGAGGTACTCGATGGCGTTGAGGCAGGCCTGGCGGTAGGCCACGTTCACGTCCAGGTAGAGCTGCTTGCCTTGCTCGTCGACCGAGATGCCTTCAAAGATCAGGTAGTCGTTGTAGACCGGCTTGATGGGGCTGGGCTTGAAGATCGGGTTCTTGATGCCGTACTTGGCCATGCCGCCCTTGATCAGGGTGACCTTCATGTGTACCCAGCCCGCCATCTCGATGGCGCCGCAGAAGGTGATCTCGCCGTCGCCCTGGCTGAAGTGCAGGTCACCCACCGACAGGCCCGCGCCATCCACATACACCGGGAAGAACACCTTGGAGCCGCGTGACAGATCCTTGATGTCGCAGTTGCCGCCGTGTTCGCGTGGGGGCACGGTGCGGGCCGCCGTGGCGGCTGCCTTCTCCTTGGCCTCGCCCGTGAGCTTGCCCATGTGGGCGGTGCCTGCAAACGGGGGGTTGGCCAAGCCGGTGACACCGGGGTTCGAGTCGATCAGTTCTTGTTCACGCGAGTTCCAGGCTTCCAGCATCTTGTGGTCGGGCAGGCAACCGATCAGGCCAGGGTGGATCAGGCCCGCATAGCTCACGCCCGGCACATGGCGGCTGGAGGTGAACATGCCGTGGAAGTCCCAGATGGACTTCTGGGCCAGGGGGTAGTGCTCGGTCAAAAAGCCGCCGCCGTTCTTCTTGCTGAAAAAGCCGTTGAAGCCCCATTGGCTGTCTTGCTTGGCGCCAATGTCCAGCAGGTCCACCACCAGCAGGTCACCAGGCTCGGCGCCTTTGACGCCCACAGGGCCACTGAGGTAGTGAACGGTGCTCAGGTCGATGTCGCGAACGTCATCGGCGCTGTCATTGTTCTTGATGAAGCCGCCGGTCCAGTCAAAGGTCTCCAGGATGAACTCGTCACCGGGGTTGACCCAGCAGGCCATCGGGATGTCCGGGTGCCAGCGGTTGTGGATGTTCTCGTTCAGGGTGGGGGACTGGGTCAGGTCGACCTTGATCAGGGTTTCAGCCATTGCATGCTCCTATGGTTCAAACGGACAGGTATTGCTTGATGTGGGCGATGTCGGTGTCGGCGCGGCGGGTCTCGTGCACCAGTCGGCCGCCTTCGATCACGAAGAGGCGATCCGCCACGACCATCGCAAAGGACAGCACCTGCTCGGAGACCACGATGGTGATCTCGCGCAGCTTGCGGATCTCGTTGAGCGCCTTGGCGATGTCCTTGATGATGGAAGGCTGGATGCCCTCGGTGGGCTCGTCGAGCAGCAACACCTTGGGGTTGGTGACCAGGGCGCGGGCAATGGCCAGCTGTTGTTGCTGGCCGCCCGAGAGGTTGCCGCCCTTGCGGTGCTTCATGTCGAACAGCACAGGGAACAGCGCATAGATTTCATCGGGGATGCGCTTGTGTTTGGCGTTCTCCAGGCCGGTCTGGATGTTCTCCTCGACCGTGAGGGTCGGGAAGATCATGCGGCCCTGGGGCACATAGGCAATGCCCGAGGCCACGCGCTGGAAGCTCTCGGCTTTGGAGACTTCCTGGCCGGCCACGGTGATCTGCCCGGACTTGGTGGGCAGCACCCCCATCAGGCTTTTGAACAGCGTGGTCTTGCCCATGCCGTTGCGGCCCATGATGGCCACGGTTTCGTTCTTGTTGGCGACAAAGGAGATGCCGTGCAGCGCCTCGCTCTGGCCATAACTCACGTACAGGTCTTTCACGTCCAGCATGTGGGGCTCCTTGTGGCTCAATGACCGAGGTAAACGTCGATCACCTGGGGGTTGCTCTGCACCTCGTCCATGGACCCTTCGGCCAGGATCTTTCCCTGATGCATCACGGTGACTTTGGAGGCGATCTGCGCCACAAACGCCATGTCGTGTTCGATCACGATCATCGAGCGGTTCTTGCAGATGCGCTTGAGCAGGTCGGCGGTCAGCTCGCGCTCGCGGGCACTCATGCCGGCAATGGGCTCGTCCAGCATCAACAGTTCGGGCTCCTGCATCAGCAGCATGCCGATCTCCAGCCATTGCTTCTGGCCGTGTGACAGCAAACCGGCTTCGCTGTCGAGCTTGTCAGCCAGACCGATCTCCTCAGCCACGGCCTGGACACGGGCCTTGACCTCGTGGGTGCACTTGAAGCCCAGGGCGCCCAGCACGGAGCGACCGCGCGGAAAGGACACCTCCAGGTTCTGGAACACCGACAGGTTCTCGTAGATGGACGGGGTCTGGAACTTGCGGCCCACCCCGGAGCGAACGATCTGGTGCTCGGGCTTCTTGGTCAGCTCTTCATCCTTGAACTTGATGCTGCCGGCGCTGGCCTTGGTCTTGCCGCAGATCAGGTCCAGCAGCGTGGTCTTGCCTGCACCGTTGGGGCCGATGATCACGCGCAGCTCGTCCTTGTCGACATAGAGGTTGAGGTTGTCGATGGCCTTGAAGCCGTCAAAGGACACCGTGAGGTCTTCGATGTAGAGGGCAAACTCTTTCTTGCTCATGGGGCACTCCTGGAGGGTTCAAGCTTGTTGACCGCTGATGCCGGGGGGCATGGGCGTGTCCGAGGACTTCGGGGGTGGCGGCTCGGGGTAGCTGGCCTGGGCGGCCGCCAGTCGCTCAAGGATCTGCTTGCGCTGCAACTGACGGGCGGCCCACCAGGGCTTGACCTTTTGCTCCCAGACGCCGGCCAGGCCATCGGGAAAGGCCATGGTCACGCCGATGAACAGGGCCGACATCAGGAACAGCCACAGGTCGGGTGCGCTTTCCGAGAAGTAGGTCTTGCCAAAGTTCACCAGCAAGGCGCCATAGATCGAGCCGATCAGGCTCATGCGGCCACCCACCGCGGCAAAGATCACCATCTCGATGGAGGGAACGATGCCCACGAACGAAGGCGACATGAAGCCCACCTGCAGCGTGAGCATGGCCCCGCCGATGGCCGACAGCATGGCCGCCAGGCAGAAGGCAAAGACCTTGAACATGGCCACGTCGTAGCCCGAGAAGCGGACCCGGTCTTCCTTGTCGCGCATCGCCAGCAGCAGGGTGCCCAGCTTGCTGGCCTGGATCCAGCGGCACAGGAAGACGCTGGCCAGCAGCAGGCCCACACACACAAAGTACAGGATGTAGCGGGCACTGTCGGTGCGGATGTCCCAGCCCAGCATGGTCTTGAGGTCGGTGATGCCGTTGACGCCACCGGTGTAGCCCTGCTGGCCAATGATCAGCACGGTCAGGACCAGGGCCACGGCCTGCGTGATGATGGCAAAGTACACACCCCCCACGCGCCGCTTGAACATGGCGTAGCTGACGATGAAGGCCAGCAGCATGGGCACCACGATCACGGCCAGCAGGGCCAGGGGCAGGCTCTTGAAGGGCAACCACCACAGGGGCAACTCGGTGAGCTGGTTCCAGTCCATGAAGTCGGGGATGCCGGGGGTGGACTGGATCTTGGTGCTCTCCGGGTCAGAGGCTTCGAGCTTGAGGAACATGGCCATCATGTAGCCCCCCAGTCCGAAGAAAACGCCCTGGCCCAGGCTCAGGATGCCGGCGTGGCCCCAGAGCATGACCAGGCCCAGGGCCACGAAGGCATAGGTCAGGTACTTGCCGATCAGGTTGAGCCGGAAGATGTCCAGCGTGAGGGGAAAGACCACGATCAGCAGCAGGGCCAGCAGCGCGATGCCACCGAGCTTTCGCTGTTGGATCCAGGCAAGTGCGGGTTTCATGAAAGGACTCCTAATCAAACCTTGGGGATCGGGGCTGGCTCAGCGACGCACCTTGGCGGCAAACAGGCCTTGGGGGCGGAGCATCAGGATGGTGATCACCAGCATCAGGGTCAGCACCTTGGCGTTCGAGCCGGACAGGAAGAACTCCGCAATCGATTGGGTCTGGGCAATCCCGAAGGCCGAGGCCACCGTGCCCAGCAGGCTGGCCGCACCACCGAAGGTGACCACCAGGAAGGAGTCGACGATGTAGAGCGAGCCACTGGTGGGGCCGGTCGAGCCGATGGTGGTGAAGGCGGCACCGGCCACGCCGGCAATGCCGCAGCCAATGGCAAACGTCAGTCGGTCGGTCTTTTTGGTGTTGATGCCAATGGCGTTGGCCATCACGCGGTTGCTGACCGTGGCACGCACACGCAGGCCCCAGCGCGCCTTGTACAAGGCCAGCAGCAGCAGGGCAGTGACCAGGGCGGTCAGGGCCATCACGAACATGCCGTTGATGGGGATGTCCAGCCCTTCCATGGGGGCCCAGGAGCCCATCAGCCAGTCGGGCAAGGTGGGGCTGACTTCCTTGGGGCCGATGGCCGTGCGGAAGAACTGCTGCATGCCCAGGCTCAGGCCCCAGGTGGCCAGCAGCGTGTCCAGGGGGCGTTTGTAGAGGTGGCGGATCAGGGCCCATTCAGCGACCCAGCCGGCCACAAAGGCCAGGCAGAAGGCCAGCAGGATGGCCAGGGGAAAGTAGTAGACGAGGAAGTTCGGGGCGATCCTTTCCGTCAGGACCGAGGCCATGTAGACCGTGTAGGCGCCGATGGTCATGAACTCGCCATGGGCCATGTTGATCACGCCCATCTGGCCAAAAATCACGGCCAGGCCCAGGCCCATGAGCAACAGCACCGAAAACAGGCTCAGGCCCGCAAAGCCTTGCATCAGGCCAATGTTGAGCAGGTCAGAAAACGTCATGGAGATCCCCTTCATCGAAAAAACCTGCGTGCCCCGCCATCCCATGGACACAGGCGCACGCAGGAACTCACTCACTCGCTCACACTCGCTTGCTCATCACTGGTAGCCCTTGGGGAAAGGGTTGGGTTCGATCAGGTCGGGTGACTCAGCCACGACCTTGAAGGTGCCGTCGGGCAGGCCCTGCGCAATGCGCGACTTGCTCCACAGGTGGTGGTTGGCGTGGACCTTGACGTAACCCTCTGGGGCCGTCTTGAGCTCGATGCCGGGCGATGCCGCGACGACCTTGTCCACATCGAAGCTACCGGCTTTTTCGACCGCGGCCTTCCACAGCCAGGGGCCCAGGTAACCCGCTTGCGTCACGTCGCCGATCACGGAGTTGGGACCGTACTTGGCCTTGAAGGCCGCCACGAACTTCTTGTTGTTCTCGTTGGGCAAGGACTGGAAGTACTTCATCGACGAGTAGAAGCCGGCAAAGTTCTCGCCACCCACACCCAGCATTTCGTCCTCGGTCACCGACAGGGTCAGCAGGAACTGCTTGGCGCCCGTGATGCCGGCGGCCTTGAGCTGCTTGTAGAACGCCACGTTGGAGCCACCCACCACGGCCGCAAAGATGCAGTCAGGCTTGGCCAGCTTGATCTTGTTGATCAGGGAGTTGAAGTTGGTGTTGCCCAGCGGGTAGTACTCCTCGCCGACCACCGAGCCGAGCTTGCCCACGGACTCGATGTGCTTGCGGGCAATCTTCATGGAGGTGCGGGGCCAGATGTAGTCCGAACCCACCAGGAAGAACTTCTTGGCCTTCTTTTCCTTGGCGCCCCAGTCCAGGCCGTAAATGATCTGTTGCGTGGCTTCCTGGCCGGTGTAGATCACGTTCTTGGACTGCTCCAGGCCTTCATAGAAGGTGGGGTAGTACAGCAGGCCGTTCTCTTTCTCGAAGATGGGCAGCACGGCCTTGCGGGAAGCCGAGGTCCAGCAGCCAAAGACGCAGGCCACGTTGTCGTTGACCAGCAGCTTCTTGGACTTTTCGGCAAACGTGGGCCAGTCGGAGGCGCCGTCTTCCTTGATCACCTTGATCTTGCGACCCAGGATCCCGCCCATGGCGTTGATCTGGTCGATGGCCAGTTGTTCGGCCTGGATCGAGCCGGTTTCCGAAATGGCCATCGTGCCCGTGGCCGAGTGCAACTGACCGACGATCACTTCGGTGTCGGTCACGGCCAGGCCGGTCGTGTTGACCTTGGCCGTGGGGAACTTCTGGGCCAGGGCCACTGCGGGCAGACCGACCAGGGGCAGAGCGCCCAGGCCTTGCAGCAGGCGACGGCGGTTGGCGTCCATCTCTGGGTGGTCGATGGGGGAATCGTTTGGCTCGTGGGACATGAAAGGACTCCTTGCACAAAAAAGGGGGGTTGCCAGCGCTGCAAGTTGGTGCGTGGTTTCTTGCAGCCTTGGGTCAACGTTAAGGACGGCGGGGTTTTCCATGAATACGTCATTCAACGTAGTCGCGGTGCGATCACACCCCCTGAACACATGGGCCGCGCACATGGACTGCTTCTTGCATTCAGCAGTCACTCAGTCATTCGCGGAGCCCGTCACGTGTCCGTCACCCGGCAGAAAATCTTTCACATCCGTCGGGACTACAACTCCTGGGTCGCCAACGAGACCCTGGAGGACTACGCGCTGCGCTACACCCCGCGCACCTTTCGCAAGTGGAGCGAGTTCCGGGTGGCCAACACGGCCTTCGGGGCGGTGTCCTTCCTGGCGCTGGAGGCCATCGGTGGGGCCATTGCGCTCAACCACGGCTTCACCAATGCGCTGTGGGCCATCCTGGTGGTGGGGCTGATCACCTTCCTCACGGCCCTGCCCATCAGCTACTACGCGGCCAAGTACGGGGTCGACATGGACCTGCTCACCCGGGGGGCGGGCTTTGGCTATCTGGGCTCGACGCTGACCTCGCTGATCTACGCCACCTTCACGTTCATCTTCTTTGCGCTGGAGGCCGCGATCATGGGCCTGGCCTTGCAGATGCTGCTGGGCTGGCCACTGCCGCTGTGTTACCTGGTCTCGTCCATCGTGATCGTGCCCATGGTCACCCACGGCATCACCCTGATCTCGCGCCTGCAGTTGTGGACCCAGCCGATCTGGTTTGTGCTGTGGGTATGCCCGTTCATCGTGTTGGCCTTCAAGAATCCGGAGGCCTATTCAGCCTTCACGACGCTCAGTGGCCGATCCTCCGGCCACAGCGAATTCAGCCTGTTGGCCTTTGGCATGGCGGCCACGGTGGCTTTTTCCCTGATCGTGCAGGTGGGCGAGCAGGTCGACTTTTTGCGTTTCCTGCCCGAGAAAACCCCCGCCAATCGCTGGCGCTGGTGGACCGCGGTGGTGGTGGCCGGGCCGGGCTGGGTCGTGCCGGGCATGCTCAAGATGCTGGCGGGTGCCTTCCTGGCCTTTCTGGCCCTGCAGCACGAGGTGCCCACCGACAAGGCCATCGAGCCCACGCAGATGTACCTGGCGGCCTTCATGGAAGTGTTTGCGTCCCCCCAGTGGGCCGTGGGCGCCACCGTGGTGTTTGTCATCGTCTCGCAGGTCAAGATCAACGTCACCAATGCGTATGCGGGTTCACTGGCCTGGTCCAATTTTTTTGCACGGCTGACGCACAGCCACCCGGGGCGCGTGGTGTGGCTGGTCTTCAATGTGCTGATCGCCGTGATGCTGATGACGCTGGGTGTCTTTGGCGCCCTGGAGCGGGTGCTGGGGCTGTACAGCAACGTGGCCATCGCGTGGGTAGGGGCCCTGGTGGCCGACCTGGTGATCAACAAGCCGATGGGGTGGTCCCCTCCCGGCATCCAGTTCAAGCGGGCCTATCTGTACGACATCAACCCCGTGGGCCTGGGCGCCATGCTCATGGCGGCCGTGGTGGCCATCGTGGCGCATGCCGGTGCCATGGGCCCGATGGCGGCGGCCTGGTCGCCCTTCATGGCCTTGGGGATCTCGCTGGCGCTGTCGCCCCTGCTGGCCTGGTGGACCCAAGGCAAGTACTACCTGGCTCGTGCCGAGGAGGTGCCCTGGCGACCGGGCCAGATCGTCAAGTGCTCGGTCTGCGAGAACCCCTTCGAGTCGGAGGACATGGCGACCTGCCCGGCCTATGGCGCCCCCATCTGCTCGTTGTGCTGCACGCTGGAATCACGCTGCCATGACCGCTGCAAGCCCCGCTCCCGCGCGGCTGAACAGGTCTCTGATGCCCTGACCTCGGTGCTGCCCATGAAGTGGTCCGGGCGCATCAACTTCAGGGTCGGGCACTACCTGGTGGTCTTCCTGTCGCTGGCCACCACCCTGGGCTTTGTGCTGGGCGTGGTCTATTACCAGGAGGGCGTGATCGAGCCGCTGTCCACGCACGGGGGGGTGTTGACCGATGGCCTGCTCGAGGGCCCGTTCATCAAGGTGTATGCCTTGCTGTTGCTGGCGGCGGCGGTGTGTTCCTGGTGGGTGGTGCTGGCGTCCGAGAGCCGCCGCATGGCGCAGGACGACTCCAGCCGTCACAACCAGTTGCTGCAACTGGAGATCGATGCTCACCGGCGCACCGATGCCGCCCTGCAGCAGGCCAAGGAGCTGGCCGAGGCGGCCAACCAGGCCAAGACGCGTTACGTGGCCGGCATGACGCATGAGCTGCGAACCCCGCTCAACAGCATCCTGGGTTATGCCCAGATCTTGCTCAAGGACGAGCCGCCGGAGGGCTCCAAGCGCGGCGCCCTCAACACCATCCAGCGCAGCGGCGAGCACCTGATGGGCCTGATCGACGGCCTGCTGGAGCTGGCCCGCATCGAGGCCGGTCGCCTCAAGCTGGACCCCAGCCCGGTGCCCCTGCGCGAGTTCCTGGACGACGTGGTCCACATGGTCGAGCCGCAGGCCGATGCCAAGGGCCTGCGCTTCGTGCTGGAGACCCGGGGGCGCGTGCCCGAGTGGGTGCAAGCCGATGCCAAGCGCTTGCGCCAGATCCTGCTGAACCTGTTGAGCAACGCGGTGCGCTTCACGGACCAGGGGCAGATCACCTTGCGGGTCGATGCCCGGCGAGAGGTGCTGCGCTTTGAGGTCATCGACACCGGCATCGGCATTGCGCCGCAGGATCTGGAGCGCATCTTCCTGCCCTTTGAGCGCGGCAGTGGCGGGCGGCGCAGCACGGAGCCTGGCACCGGCCTGGGCCTGACCATCACGCACCTGCTGTCCGAGCTGATGGGCGGCGAGTTGAGCGTTCAAAGCGTGATGGGGCAGGGCAGCACCTTCAGCGTTCGCATGTACCTGCGCGAAATCTCCCCCCCGGTCAGCAAGCCGGGGATTGCCCTGAGCAGCCGGCCCCGCCACCGCCCCATCGTCGGTTACCTGGGGCCGATCCAGACCTTGCTGGTGGTCGATGACCAGCCCATCCAGCGCCAGATGCTGGCCGGCATGCTCATGCCCCTGGGCTTTGCCATCCGGGAGGCCGCCAGTGGCCTGGAGTGCCTGGAGAGCGTGCGCGAGCACTGTCCGGATGCGGTGCTGCTGGACATCAGCATGGATGACCTCGATGGCTGGCAGACCTCCCGGCTGATCCGACAGGCGGGCTTTGATCAGGTGCCCATCATCATGGTCTCGGCCAATGTGTTCGAGAACCGACCCGAGAACCTGCAGGCAGCCCAATGCCAGGCCTTTGTCGGCAAGCCGGTGATGGAGTCTGAGCTGCTGGACACCTTGGGGCAGCACCTGCACCTGGACTGGGTGGTGGAGCGGGTCACCGTGCGCGTGGTGGCCGGCGCCTCGCACCTGTCGCCGGCCCGCCCAGACCCTCAGCGTGACCACCTGCCGGACGACCTGTGGGCCGAGTTGACCCGCCTGGCCCGCATGGGCCACATCCAGGGCCTGGCGCAAGCGTTGCAGCGCAACACCCAGAGCCACCCGCAGCATCGGGCGCAGTGGGTCGCCCTGATGGCTTTGCTCGATGCCTTTGACCTCGATGGGCTGCTGGCCCACCTGACCCGTCAATCCCCTGTTTTGTCCGAGGACCCCCTTGATGAGCCCCAACCTTGATCGCCACCAGGGCACCGTCCTGGTGGTGGACGATGCGCCTGACACCTTGCGCATGCTGTGCGACGCGTTGGCCCGCGAGGGCTACACCGTCCTGGTCGCCCGTGATGGCGAGCAGGCGCTCTCCCGGCTGGAGCTGGTGGTGCCCGATGCCATCTTGCTGGACGCCGTCATGCCAGGCCTGTCCGGCTTTGAGACCTGCCGACGCCTGAAAGCCCACGCGGTGTGGTCCCACGTGCCGGTGATCTTCATGACCGGCTTGTCCGAGACCACCGACATCGTGGCGGGCTTTGACGCCGGGGGGGTGGACTACGTGGTCAAGCCCGTTCGCATCGAAGAAGTGCTGGCCCGGCTGGCCACCCATGTGCGCAATGCGCGTGTCACCCGCCTGGCGCGAGAGGCCGTGGACGTGGGCGGGCATGGCGTGCTGGTGCTCGATGAGCGCCAGCGCATCGCCTGGCGCTCGCCCCAGGCCGAGCGCTGGCTGGCTGCCACCTTCCCGGACCTGGGGGGCGACGCGCCGCTGGCGTGGTTGCGCCAACTGGCCGCCAGCCCGGTGGGGCATGAGGTCATGGCGCCGGACGTGGACCCGGCCCAGTCCACCTTGCCTGAAGGACAGGGTCTGGTGGCGCGCAGCCTGGGGGCCGCAGGCCTGGGCGAGACCATGGTGTTGCTCAGCATCGCATCCTTGAGCGCCAGCCCCGGCGGCGTCGATGCGCCGTCACCCAGCCGGCTGGAGATTGCGTCCCTGACGCCCCGTGAGACCGAGGTGCTGTCCTGGCTGGCCAAGGGCAAGACCAACCGCGACATTGCCGACATCCTGGGCATGAGCCACCGCACGGTCAACAAACACCTGGAGCACATCTTTGAAAAACTGGGGGTGGAGACGCGGGCGGCAGCGGCGGCCCTGGCCAGCCGGTCGATCACGGCCTGAATTGATACCGCTCGAAACAGACGCTTCCAGTTCCTGGCCCCAAGGCTAGAATTTCCTGATCGAACAAAGAACGGGAGTGTCCTCATGAAGGCAATTCGCACAGGCTTGCTGGCCTTGGTCGCCAGCGGAGCATCCACCTTGGCCTTGGCCGATGTGGCCTACACCTTTGATGCCGACACCCAGGGCTTCACCCTGGTGGGCGATGGCACTCTGGCCCACGTGGTTGGTGGCGGCAATGGCCACCTGTCCATCACCGACACCAACGGCAACACCGACGTGCTGCTGCAGATGCCCTTGCCAGCGGCGGTCAATGACTGGTCGGCTTACCTGGGCGGCAGCATCAGTTTTGATGGCGTGATGCTCAATGGCTCGACGCCATCGTGGCCTGATTTCGGCATCGTACGCTTCACCTCCGCCACGGACCAGGTCGCGTTTGCCGACCTGGCGCCCGATGTGGGTGGCGTGATCACCGAACCCGGCCTGACCTGGAAAACCTACACCGCCACGCTGGATGCGGCCACCTTCAACCAGGGCACGGCATCGCTGGCCGCGGTGCTGGCCAACCTCAAGAGCGTGAGCTTCAGCATGGAAGCGGGCAACGGCCCGGTGGAGGTGGTGGGTATCGACAACGTTCGTCTGACCACCGCCGTGCCTGAGCCTGAAGCCTGGGCCTTGCTGTTGGGTGGCCTGGGCCTTCTCGGGCTGCGGGGCCTGCGCCGCAAGGCCTGAACCCGGATGGCGGGGGCCCTCAGGCCCCGAACACCACCTGGGGCTGTCCCTGCAACTGGCGCACCAGGCCGGTGTCGCTGACCTGCAAGGCGCCTTCAACCATCCAGCGCACCGCACGCGGGTAGATCACGTGCTCCTGTGCCAGGACTCGGGCGGACAGGGCGTCCTCCGTGTCGCCCGCCTGCACGGGCACGACAGCCTGCAGGATGATCGGGCCATGGTCCAGCTCGGGCGTGACCAGGTGCACCGTGGCGCCCGCCACCTTGCAGCCGGCCTCCAGGGCGCGCTGGTGGGTGTGCAGGCCCGGAAACGCCGGCAGCAGCGAGGGGTGGATGTTGACCAGCCGGCCCTCAAAGTGGCGCACAAAACCTTCGGTCAGGATGCGCATGAAGCCGGCCAGCACCACCACGGCGGGCGCAAAGCAGACGATCACTCGGGCCAGC
>DAORJC010000026.1:0-24961 GCA_035438885.1 Aquabacterium sp.
AACTGGTGGCCCGCGCTCGCAAGATCCAGCGCTTCCTGTCGCAGCCTTTCCACGTGGCCGAAGTGTTCACCGGTGCCCCTGGCAAGTACGTGCCCCTGAAGGAAACCATCCGTGGCTTCAAGATGATTGTGAATGGCGAGTGCGATGCACTGCCTGAGCAAGCGTTCTACATGGTCGGCACCATCGACGAAGCCTTCGAAAAAGCCAAGGCCATGCAATAAGACGGCGCGGCTCGGGCCTGACCCGGCGTTGCCGTGCTCGACATAGCTTCCGCTATGCCTGTGCGCGGCGCCTTGGTTCAGACCCGATCGCTTGCTTATTGCACCGCCTTGTCTGCGCTGATCTGTTGGCCCTTTAGGGCGGTGTCCTTTGTCATTGTTTTGAAAGCTCGTTATGTCCACCATTCACGTTGACGTTGTCTCCGCCGAAGAGTCGATCTTTTCGGGCGAGGCCACGCTGGTGTCCCTGCCGGGTGAGGTGGGTGAGCTTGGCATTTTGCCGCGCCACACCCCGCTGATCACTCGCATCAAGCCGGGCGCCGTGCGCATCCAGCGCGCTGACAACAACGAAGAAGAGTTCGTCTTCGTGGCTGGCGGCATCCTGGAGGTGCAGCCTCACTGCGTGACCGTTCTGGCCGACACCGCCATCCGCGGCAAGGACCTGGACGAAGCCAAGGCCTCGGAAGCCAAGCGTCTGGCCGAAGAAGCCGTTCAGAACGCCAAGGGCGATCTGGACCTGGCCCGTGCCCAGAACGAACTGATCGAGCTGGTGGCCCAATTGGCCGCCATTCGCCGCCTGCACGCTCGCAAGTGACCCCGGCCGATGGCCTGACGGCCGTCTCGCCTCTCTCAAAGCCCGCACGGCCTTCCGGTCTGCGGGCTTTGTTCTTTCTTATTCGGCCTTCTGCGGGCCGGGCCTGATGACCGACAATCACCGACCCGACCGTTGAAACAACCTGATCAGCGACATGCCCCGCACACCTGCTGCCCCCGCCCGCAAGACCTCCAAGCCTGCACCTGTCAAGGCCCGCCCGCTGGGTCTGGACGACTACCTGCGCAAGATCCTCACCAGCCGGGTGTATGACGTGGCCATCGAGACGGCACTGGAGCCTGCTCGGCATCTGTCCGCCCGCCTGGGGCACCAGGTGCTGATCAAGCGTGAAGACACGCAGCCGGTGTTCAGCTTCAAGCTGCGCGGTGCCTACAACAAGATGGCGCAACTCAGCCCCAAGGCCCTGGCCAAGGGCGTGCTGTGCGCCTCGGCTGGCAACCATGCGCAAGGCGTGGCCATGGGCGCGCGCCGCCTGGGCTGCAAGGCCACCATCGTGATGCCCACCACCACCCCGCAGGTCAAGATCGATGCGGTGGCGGCCTTTGGCGGTGACAACGTCGAGATCGTGCTGCATGGCGAGAGCTACTCGGATGCTGCGCTGCATGCCAAGATGCTGGAGGCCAAGCGGGGCCTGACCTTTGTGCACCCCTTTGACGACCCCGATGTGATCGCCGGGCAAGGCACGGTGGCCATGGAGATCCTGCGCCAGCACTCAGGGCCGATCGATGCCGTGTTTGTGGCCATCGGCGGCGGCGGGCTCATCAGCGGTGTGGCGGCCTACATCAAGGCCTTGCGACCCGAGATCAAGGTGATCGGCGTTCAGATGAACGACTCGGACGCCATGGTGCGCTCGGTCAAGGCCGGCAAGCGAGTGACCCTCGACGATGTCGGCTTGTTCTCGGACGGTACGGCCGTCAAGCTGGTGGGCGAGGAGACGCTGCGATTGGTGCGCAAGCATGTGGATGACTTTGTCATCGTCAACACCGATGCGGTGTGCGCAGCCATCAAGGACATCTACCAGGACACGCGCTCGATCGTCGAGCCAGCCGGGGCCCTGGGCGTGGCGGCCATCAAGCAATACGCGGCGCGCCATGGCGGGCAAGGCAAGACCTACATCGCCATCAACTGCGGCGCCAACATGAACTTTGACCGGCTGCGCTTTGTGGCCGAGCGAGCCGATGTCGGTGAGGAGCGCGAAGGCCTGTTTGCCGTGACGATCCCGGAAGAGCGGGGCTCGTTCAAGCGGTTCTGCGAACTGATCGGGCCGCGCAGCGTGACCGAGTTCAACTACCGCATCTCCGACGAGCGGCAGGCCCATGTGTTTGTGGGGCTCAGCACCGCGCGCAAGGGGGATTCACGGCAGATCGCCAAGGACTTCGAGGCCCAGGGTTTTGCCACCGTGGACCTGACCCACGACGAACTGGCCAAAACCCACGTGCGTCACATGGTGGGGGGGCGCTCCAGCCTGGCCGAGGGCGAGCGTCTTTACAGCTTCCTGTTCCCGGAGCGTCCAGGCGCCTTGATGCGTTTCCTGACCAGCATGCCGCCGGGTTGGAACATCAGCTTGTTCCACTACCGCAACCAGGGCGCCGACTATGGTCGCATTCTGGTGGGGCTGCAGGTGCCCAAGGACGAAGTCAAGGCCATCGGGCGGGTGCTCGATGACCTGGGTTACCAGTATGTGGACGAGAGTCGCAACCCGGTCTACCGACTGTTCTTGCGCTGACCGAGGTCAGATGGCCTGATTGGGATCGGGCACCGGGGCCTCGTTGGGCTTGGTGCTGCGGTTGAAGTGCCGGCGGATGCGAGGTGCTTGGGCGCGTGGGGCGGCCTGGGCCGCCGCCGCATCGTTGCTGGTCGCGGCGCCGTTGGTGTCCATGCCTTCCACGGGCGTGGCGGCCATGCCGGTGCCAGCCTGGGCAGGGATCGGGGGGGGCGGTGCGTAGCGGCTCACCGGGCTCATGGGGGTTTCGATGCCGGTGGCGGGCGCCAGGGTGCCGGTCGCAGCAGCGGGCATCAGGGGCAGCTCCAGGGTCACCGAGGCAGGGCCATCCTGGGGGCCGATCTGGACGCTGCGCTGGGTGATGGCCTGGACCATCAGGCCACTGTCCACCATCTGACCCATCTTGTAGGCCCGTGCAGGTTTGCCATCCAGCACCAGGAGGGCCACGCCCGCCTGTCCGCCTTCATCGCGCGGCGCCACCACGCCCAGCAGTTGCAGGCGTCCGGCCAGGGCGGCTTGTTCGGTCGGGACCTCGGCGGCGCCTTCGGCCGGGGCGGGGCCTGACAGCAGGCGGGTGAGGTCGCCCCGGAGGGTGGTGTCCATGGTGGCCGGCGTGGTTCCCGGCGGCACGGCCATGGGCTTGCCAAACCAGCGCAGACCCCAATAGGCGGCGCTGAGCGCAACGGCTCCCCAGATGAGCAAAGCAAAGAAGCGTGAAAGCATGATCAGGACATTATCATGGGCGGGAGGGAACTTGCGACTGGGAACTGCCCCCAAGAGTTGGGGTAGATCCTCCCGTGAACGGGCGACAAACTCGTGCATGCTGGCGCCCCTCGTCGTGATCGAGCACACTTTCGTGCGTTTCCACGCTTTACCGAGTGTTTCATGAGTACCACTAATCGCTTGCGCCGCCTGGCCTCCAAAGGCTTCACCCTGATCGAGCTGATGGTCGTGCTGGTCATCATCGGCCTGCTGGCCGCCTTGATCGTGCCCAACGTGCTTGACCGCGCCGATGACGCCCGCCTGACCGCGGCGCGCACCGACATCACCAATGTCATGAACTCGCTCAAGCTCTATCGCCTGGACAACCAGCGCTATCCCACGGGCGAGCAAGGCCTGCAGGCCCTGGTGACCAAGCCGTCGGTCTCGCCAGTGCCCTCCAACTGGCGCCCATACCTTGAAAAGCTGCCCAACGACCCTTGGGGGCAGCCTTACAAGTACCTGAATCCCGGTCTCAAGGGTGAGGTGGACGTGTTCAGCCTGGGGGCCGATGGCAAAGAGGGCGGAGAAGGCAAGGACGCCGACCTCGGATCCTGGCAGTGAGCAACGCCTGATGCCCTCGATGCCCGGTTTGCGCTCACGCGGCTTCACGCTGCTGGAGCTGATGGTGGTGGTCGCCCTGATTGCCATCACGACCGCGGTGGCCTCGGTGGCCTTGCCGGACCCGGCCACGTCGCGTCTGGAAAAAGAAGCGGCACGGCTGGTGGCTTTCCTGGAGTCCTCGCGTGCGCAAGCCCGCTCTGGGGGCATGACGGTGATCTGGATGCCCCAGCCCACCAGTGCCGACACCGATTTCCAGTTCCTGGGACTGCCCGCCAACGAAACGCCTTCGCTCCAGTGGATGGAGCGCGAGGTCAAGGCCGAGGTGGTCGATGGCCGCAGCATCGTGCTGGGGCCGGAGCCTGTGGTGGGCGCTCAGAGCATCATCTTGCGGCTGGGCACCCAGCAGATCATGATTGCCACGGATGGCTTGAGTCCCTTTGACGTGGTGCGTGGCGGGACGCCCGAGATCGACCTGCCGCCGCTGGACACCGGCGCGGCATCACCTGCGGAGGTCAACGGTGCACGCTGATCCTTCCCCAAGCAGGGGCATGACCCTGATCGAAGTGCTGGTGGCCCTGGCCGTCGTGGCCATCACCCTGGCCACCGGCTTCAAGGCTGCGGGCGGGCTGACGGTCAATGCCCAGCGTCTGAGTGATCTGACCATGGGCCAGTGGTGTGCCGAGAACCAGTTGGTGACCCTCAAGCTGTACTCGACCTGGCCTTCGGTGGGGGACAGCGATTTCCAGTGCCGACAACTGGGCCGGGATCTGCCGGGCTCTCTGCAGGTCAAGGGCACCCCCAACCCCAATTTCCGAAAGGTCGATGCCGTGGTCTACGACGAGAACCGCCAGGTGATTGTGCGGGTCTCCACCGTCGTGCCTCGCTTCTGATCCCTGGACACCCGCCCCCCATGACCCCTGTGCGCGCCACACCTCCTCACCCCTCACGGGGTTTCACCCTGATCGAGGTGCTGGTGGCGCTCGTGATCCTGTCGGTGATGGCGGCCATGGCCTGGAAAGGCCTGGATGGCATCACCCGTGCGCGGGAGATTGCCGATGGCGCGCTCAAGCGGACCTTGCGCATGCAGTCGGTGATGCAGCAGTGGTCGGCCGACCTCAATGCCGTGGTGGACACCGGAGTGGTCCAGGCGCTGCAGTTCGATGGCGCGGCGCTGCGCCTGACACGCCAGACCACGGGCGGCATGCAGGTGGTTGTCTGGGCCCTGCGCTCGGGGCGCTGGGTGCGCTGGGCGGGGCCGGCAGTGACCAATGTGGGCTTGCTGCAGGACCAGTGGCTGCGGTCCTTCAACTTTCAGGGGCGCGAGCCTGGGTCGCTGGCTGCCCTCAAGGGGGTCGAGCAATGGCAGGTGTACTTTTACCGGGGTGGGGCGTGGTCCAACGCGCAGTCGTCGGCCGGGGCTGCCAACGTTGGCGCTGCGCCGCCCGCAGGCGCGGCCAGTGCCGGGGCGCCGGGCGCGGTGCTGGCGCGTGTGATGAACATCGAACCACTGCCCAAGGGGGTGCGCTGCGTGCTGACCCTGGGTGAGGGCAGTGGCTATGCCGGTGCCATCGTCAAGGATGCGCTGCTCGCGGCGCAGCCGGGACAGAATTGAAGGGCCATGCCATGACCTCCGCGAAGTGCCTGCCCCCGTCCTTGCCGCGTCGCCAGCGGGGCGCGGCCTTGCTCATGGCCATGGCCATCGTGACCCTGGTGACCACGGTGGCCGCCTCGATGGTGTGGCAGCAGTGGCGGGCCGTGCAGGTCGAGTCGGCCGAGCGGGCACTGACCCAGTCTCACTGGATCCTGCGTGGGGCCCTGGACTGGGCGCGGTTGATCCTGCGCGAGGATGCCCGCAGCGGCGGTGACAAGGTCGACCACCTGGGCGAGCCCTGGGCGGTGGAGCTGGCCGAGGCGCGGCTGTCGAGTTTCCTGTCCGCCGACAAGGACAACACCGACGAGGGCCCGGAGGCGTTCCTGTCGGGCAAGGTGGTGGATGTGACGGCGCGCTACAACCTGCGCAACCTGCTGGACGATGCCACGGCCGAGGTCGACCCCGTGCAACTGGCCATCCTGCGCCGGGTGTGCGAGTATGCAGCCTTGTCCCCGGCCCTGGCCGACGGCATTGCCCTGACCCTGCGCAAGGCGCTGCTGGCCAAGGCGTCCCGCACCGAGCCCGAGGCCTTGAAAAAGCTGGGCGGTGACGAAGCCCTGGCCAGCGCACCCGTGATGCCCCAGACGGTGGACCAACTCGTCTGGCTGGGGCTGGATGCTGGCACGGTGGCCCGCCTCAAGCCCTATGTGATCCTCCTGCCAGAGAAATCTCCCATCAACATCAACACCGCTTCGCGTGAGGTGATCTCGGCCGTGATGGCTGGGGTGGACCTGGGACGGGCCGACCGCATCGTTCAGCGGCGTCAGCGAACGCCGTTCACGAGCACGGCCGAGTTGCGCGACATCCTGGGCGTGGGCATCGACATCCCCGGCGCCGACATCGTGGAGGTGCAGTCCAGCTATTTCGAGATTTCCGGGCGCTTGCGCCTGGAAGACCGCGTCATCAGTCAGAGTTACCTGCTTCAGCGCTCGGGCAATGACGACATGGTGGTCCTGCTGGAGAACCGCATCTCGGGCGTCGAGGCTTTGCCCACCCCTTCGGGCACGCGTTGATGTCGCAAATAGGGTATGAATCCTTAAAGGGCTGCTGTTTGGCGCCTCCTACAATGCTTTCAGCGTTAGCCTTGGCTCACGTTTCGATCAACCAACCCTGTCCATGAGGGCATGAGCACACTCATCATCCAGTTGCCAGCGCATCAGCGTCTGTCACCCGACTCCGCCACTGCGGAGGCGTCGGGCGGTGGCTCTGCGTCTACGCGGGAATATTTCTACGTGCTCACGGCCAATGGGCAGAGTGTGGTGCGCCAGGGCGTCAGCCCGGCGCCCATGCTGCCCCCGGCCGATGTGGTGATCGCCGTCATGGCGCCCACCGACATCAGTTGGCACCGCCTGAACCTGCCCAAAGCGCCGGCCGCACGACTGCGTCAGGCCCTGGGCTCGATGCTGGAAGAGCAACTGCTGGAGGATCCGGACGACGTTCACATGGCTGTGGCCCCCAGTGCCCGTGCAGGTGAGCCGACCTGGGTGGCGGTTTGCAATCACCAGGTCCTCACGGCCCACCTCATGGCCCTGGAGAAAGCCAAGGTTCGGGTGGGGCGCGTGGTGCCTGCCGTGTGGCCGGATGCGCCGGCCACCGGGTATTTCCATGAGCTGCACGACACCCATGCCGATGTGACCCAGGGCGATCGCGGCATTGAGCTGATGCTGACCTGGTCGACCACCGACGGCGTGGCCACCTGGCCGCTGGCAGGCTCCCTGTCACGCAGCATGCTGGTCGACCCCTTGCCGCCGGGCGCGCGTTTCTTCTCGACGCCTTCGGCCGCGGCGCCGGCCGAGCGCTGGCTGGGGCAGGTGGTCAGCACCCAGACCCAGTCCGAGCACCTGTTGCAGGCGTCCCGCTCCTTGTGGAACCTGCTGCAGTTCGAACTCACGCCCAACAGCAAGGGCCTGCAGGCCGTGACGGACCAATGGAAGCGTTTCCTCAGCCCGCAATGGCGCGCCGCTCGCATGGGCCTGGTGGCCCTGGTGGCCGTCCAGATCGTGGGCCTGAACCTGTGGGCCTGGCACCAGCAGCGCGAGGTCAAGTCCAAAAAGGACGAGATGGTGAGCGTGCTCAAGACGGCGCACCCCCAGGTCCAGGCGGTGCTGGATGCGCCGCTGCAGATGACCCGCGAGACCGAGTCCTTGCGGGCACAGGCCGGGCAGATCGGGGAGGTCGACCTCGAAGCCCTCATGCAGGCCGTGGCGGCTGCCTGGGTGGGAGAGACGCCTTCGCGTGGCCTGAGCTACGACGGTGCATCGTTGTCGGTGGTCCTGCCGGCCGAGTGGGGCCCCACACAGGCCGATGAAGTCCGCACGCGGCTTCAGGGGGCGGGTTATCAGGTGGAGCAAGCCGAGGGTCAATTGATCGTTCGGCGCGCTGCGCGCAGTTGAAAGTCACCACCTCATGAGCGAACAGACCGAATCCTTCAAGGCGCAACTGGCGCCGCTGCTGGCCAAATGGACGGCCCTGGCGCCGCGCGAGCGTCAGATGCTCACCGCGATGTTCTGGGCCGTGGGCCTGGTGATCCTGTTCATGGTGGCCGTGCGGCCGGCCTGGCGCACCCTCAAGCAGACGCCCGTCCAGCTCAAGGAAGTCAACACCGTTCTGGATGACATGCGTCGTCAGGCCGAAGAGGTCAAGGCCATGCGAGCCCTGCCGCCCGTGCCACCCGCCCAGGCCCAGGCCGCCCTGCAAAGTGCCACGGACCGGTTGGGCGAGGGCGCGCGCCTGCGCATCCAGACCGACCGTGCGGTGGTGACCCTGACCAAGGTGTCCGGGGCTCAGTTGGCGCAATGGCTGGGCGAGGTGCGCTCCAGCGCGCGTGTGCGTCCGGTGGAAGCCAGCCTGACCCAGGTCTCCACGGGTGTGTATTCCGGGACGTTGACGGTGACCCTGTCGACGCCCGCGGCGTTCAATCGCTGAAAGACGGTACCGATGTCCTGGTTGAGTGCTTTCAAACGAACCGGCGAATGGGGCCCCAAGGGCTTTGACGTGACCTCACGTTGGCTCGAATCGACCCTGGAGGTGGCGCGCTGGGAGAACATGCGTCGCGCGGGCCGTCGCTGGGGCTGGTGGGGCAGTGCGTTGGGTGCTGCCTTGGGTTTGCTGGTGTTTGCGCCGGCCTCCTGGCTGGCAGCCAGCCTGTCCTCGTCCACCTCCGGGCGACTGGTGCTGGCCGAGGCCGAAGGCACGGTCTGGACCGGCAGTGCGGTGGCCGTGCTCACCGGTGGCCCCGGCAGCCGCGACGCTCGGGCGCTGCCCGGTCGTCTGGGCTGGACCTTGCGGCCCCAGGGCCTGGGTCTGAAACTGCAGCTCACGCAGGATTGCTGCCTGCCGGCGCCGGTCGGGCTGATTGTCAAGCCGGGTTGGGCTGCGGTGTCGGTGCAGTTGTTGACCGCCTCGGGTTCGGCTCAGGGCGTGGTGGGCCAGTGGCCTGCGGCGTGGCTGGGCGGGCTGGGCACGCCCTTCAACACCCTGCAGCTCGGCGGCGTGATGACCCTGCGCACGCAGGGCCTGAACCTGCAATGGGTCAAGGGGCGTTTTGCCATGGATGGTGATGCCGACCTCAGCCTGTCCCGGCTGGCTTCCCGCGTGACCACACTCAACGAGCTGGGCTCCTACCGCCTGAGCCTGTCGGGTTCGGGTGGGGGGTCGGTCAGCCTGCAGATGCAGACCGAAGAAGGTGCCTTGCGGCTCAGCGGCTCCGGGGCCATCGGCCCCACGGGCGTGCGGTTCCTCGGCGAGGCCACGGCCGCTGAAGCGGATCGCGGCGCCTTGAACAATTTGTTGAACATCATCGGTCGCCGCACTGGCGACCGCTCTGTCATTTCGATCGGATAAGTCATGACGACCCATCCTGCGCTCAAACGCTCCCGTGCTGTCGCTCTGGCGACCACCTTGGCCCTGACCTTCGGTCCCGGTAGCCTGCTGCCTGTGGTCGGCCTGGCCTGGGCTGCGCCCGTCAAGAAGGGGGGCTCGCCCGTGACCCTGAACTTTGTCAACGCCGAGATCGAAGGCGTGGCGCGAGCGATGGGTGCCGTGCTGGACCGCCAGATCATGGTCGACCCCCGCGTCAAGGGCCAGATCACGCTGTACAGCGAGCAGCCCCTGAGCCCCCGCGAGGCCTACCTGAACTTCCTGGCCGCCTTGCGGGGTCAGGGCTTTGCGTTGGTGGAGGTGGCGGGCCTGCTCAAGGTGGTGCCCGAGGCCGATGCCAAGCTGCAAAGCGGCACGGTCGATGTGGGCAACCGGCCCTCGCGCTCGGGTGATCAGATCCTCACGCAGATCTTCCGCCTGCAGCACGAAAACGTGAACAACATGGTCACGGTGCTGCGCCCCCTGATCAGCCCCAACAACACCATCAACGCCAACCCGACCACCAACACGTTGGTGATCACGGATTACGCGGACAACCTCAAGCGACTGGGGCAGATCGTGGCGGCCATGGATGTGCCGGCGTCCACGGACCTGGAGGCCATCACGCTGCAACATGCCATCGCCTCTGACCTGGCGCCCGTGGTGCAGAAACTTGCCGATGGCGGCGGGACGCCGGTGGCGGGCGCCTCGGCCACGCTGGTGATGGCCGATCCCCGCACCAACACCTTGATGGTCCGTGCAGCCAACCCGGCGCGCCTCAATGCGGTGCGCTCCCTGGTGCAGCGCCTGGATCGCCCGGGCACCAGTGGCGTGGCCGGCAGCAGCATCCACGTGGTCTACCTGCGCAATGCCGATGCCGTGAAGCTGGCTTCCATCCTGCGCGCCTCCTTTGCGTCTCAGGGCGGGGGTGGCGCAAGCGCAGGCGGGGGATCGTCGTCGTCGACCGCACCCTCGACGCCGTCGACATCGACCGCCTCGGGCAACAGCAACTCCAGTTCGACGGCGTCGACACAATCGACCACGCCGGTGTCGGCGTCGGCGCAGCCCTCGACGGGTGGCTTCATTCAGGCTGATCCGGCCACCAACTCGCTGATCATCACGGCGCCGGACGCGCTGTACCGTCAGTTGCGCGCCGTGATCGATCAGCTCGATGGCCGCCGCGCACAGGTCTACATCGAGGCCATGATCGTTGAAGTGTCCGAGTCCAAGATGGCCGAAATCGGCGTTCAGTGGCAAGGTGCCCTGGGCAATGCCGACAGCAACAACGTGGTCGGTGTGGGCACCAACCTGCCCAATGGCGGGGTTCCCTCCATCGCGACGCTGGCCACCGGCTCCGTGGCCAACCTGGCGATCCCCCCGGGGTTCAACATCGGGGTGGTGCACAAGTACGGCAACGGCGCTTACGGCCTGGCCGCGCTGGCTTCTTTCCTGCAAAAGAATGCCGACGGCAACTTGCTGTCCAAGCCCAACATGATTGCGCTGGACAACGAAGAGGCCAAGATCGTGGTGGGTCAGAACGTGCCTTTCCTGACGGGCTCCTACACCAGCAGCACGAGCGGTGGCACCAACCCCTTCCAGACCGTCGAGCGCAAGGATGTGGGCCTGACGCTGCGGGTCAAGCCCCAGGTGGGCGACAACGGCACCGTGCGCATGACCGTGTTCCAGGAAAATTCGTCGGTGGACGAGTCCACCAAGAACTCAGCATCCGGCCTGACCACCAACAAGAGCTCGATCGAGACCACCGTGGTGGTCGACGATGGTCAGACCCTGGTGCTGGGCGGGTTGCTCAAGGACGCCTACAACGATGGCCGCAGTCAGGTGCCGCTGCTGGGTGACATCCCGGTTCTGGGCAACCTGTTCAAGAGCCGCAGCCGTGAACGCAAGAAGACCAACCTGATGGTGTTCCTGCGCCCGGTGGTGATGCGCGATCAGGCTGCCAGCAACCAGGTCACCCTGGACCGCTACGAGTACATGCAGCAGCGCCTGGCCGACACCAAGCCCCAGCCATCGCTGCTGATGCCGGTCAACGAGGGTGCCGAGATGCCCTCGCTCAAGTGGAGCAATGGCGTGGCCATGCCGTCCGTGCGCCAGCCTCTGGATGATCCTCAGGCGGCACAGCCCACCGTGGTGGTGCCCCCAGGGTCGCCTTACCTGCCCAAGACGGCACCCTGATCGACACCTCGGGACCTGATCACCATGGCCGCACGTCACCCCCTTCCTTACGCCTTTGCCAAGGCCAACAGCCTGTTGCTGGAGACCGATGGCGACCTGACCACGCTGTGGACCAGCTCGGCCGTGCCGCTGTCGGCGCTGTCCGAGGTCATGCGCCTGTTTGTGGTCCACCAGATCCAGAGCGAGCCGTTCGAGACGCTGGCCCAGCGCATCGCCACGGCCTACGCCGGGGGTGAAGGCAGTGCGGCGGCGGTGGTCGGTGAGGTGGAAAACGCCGTGGACCTGTCCCGCATGATGCAGGACCTGCCCGCCGTGGAGGACCTGCTGGAGTCCAGCAACGACGCGCCCATCATCCGGATGCTCAATGCGCTGCTGACGCAGGCGGCCAAGGATGGTGCGTCCGACATCCACATCGAGCCGTACGAGCGATCGTCGGCCGTGCGTTTCCGCGTGGACGGCACGCTGCGCGAAGTGGTGCAGCCCAACCGGGCCCTGCACGCGGCGCTGATCTCGCGCCTGAAGATCATGGCCGAGCTGGACATCTCTGAAAAACGCCTGCCTCAGGACGGGCGCATCAGCCTGCGCATTGGCGGGCGTGCGGTGGATGTGCGGGTCTCGACGCTGCCGTCGGCCCACGGTGAGCGCGCCGTGCTGCGGATCCTGGACAAGGGTGACGCCAACAAGTTCACCCTGGAATCCCTGGGCATGAGCGGCGAGTCGCTGGAGCGCTTCAAGCGCCTGTTGCGTCAGCCTCACGGCATCGTGCTGGTCACCGGCCCCACGGGTTCGGGCAAGACCACCACGCTGTATGCCGGCCTGGCCACGGTGGATGCAGCCACCACCAATGTGCTGACCGTGGAAGACCCGGTCGAGTACGAACTGCCCGGCATCGGCCAGACGCAGGTCAATGCCCGCATCGAACTGACCTTTGCCAAGGCCCTGCGCGCCATCTTGCGTCAGGACCCGGACGTCATCATGATCGGTGAAATCCGGGACTTCGAGACCGCGCAGATCGCGGTGCAGGCCTCGCTGACCGGTCACCTGGTGCTGGCCACGCTGCACACCAACGACGCGCCCAGCGCCGTCACCCGCCTGACCGACATGGGCATCGAGCCCTTCCTGCTGTCCAGCAGCTTGCTGGGCGTGCTGGCCCAGCGCCTGGTGCGCAAGCTGTGCGCGCACTGCAAGCGCGAAGATGCCCAGCACCGCTGGCACCCCGTGGGTTGCCCCGAGTGCGGCATGACGGGCTACAAGGGCCGGACCGGTGTGTATGAGCTGATGCCCGCCGACGACGAAATCCGCGCGCTGATCCACGCCCAGGCCGCCGAATCCAAGCTGTTTGAAGTGGCCCAGCGTGGCGGCATGAAGACCATGCGTGACGACGGCGACCGTCTGGTGGCCGAAGGCGTGACCTCGCTCGAAGAGGTCTTGCGCGTCACCCGCGAATGATCCGCCCGTCAGCCCACAGTTAGCACCCCACCATGGCCGCCTTCCGATTTGAAGCCCTGGACGCCTCCGGCAAGACCGTCACGGGTCTGGTCGATGCGGACAACCCCAAGACCGCGCGTGCGCAGTTGCGAGGCCAGCATCTGGTGCCTTTGAAGGTCGATGCGGTGATGATGGTGGGCAGCGACGGCGGTGCCCAGTCGACGTCGTTTTTTTCGGGGCGGGTGTTCAATGCCTCGGCCCTGTCCATCTGGACGCGACAGTTGTCGGGCCTGGTGGTGGCCGGCCTGCCGCTGGAGCGTGCGCTCACGGCCCTGGCCGATGAGGCCGAGGACCCCAAGCAGCGCGAGCTGGTGGCCCACCTGCGCTCTGAAGTCAACGCGGGTGCGCCCTTTGCGCAGGCCTTGTCGGGCTCGCCCAAGGAATTTGACGACGTCTACCGCGGCGTGGTGGCCGCGGGCGAGCAAAGTGGGCAGTTGGGCATCGTGCTGGAGAAGCTGGCCACCGACCTGGAAGAGCAGCAGATCCTCAAGTCCAAGCTGGTGGGCGCCACGCTGTACCCGGCCGTGGTGTCTGTGTTTGCCGTGGTGATCGTGGTGGCGTTGCTGGTGTTTGTGGTGCCCCAGGTGGCCGAGGTGTTCTCCAGCAGCAAGCGCGCCTTGCCCTTCCTGACCCAGTTCATGCTGGGCCTGAGCGCCCTGATGCGCGAGTGGGGCTGGTTGATGCTGCTCATGATCGCGGCGGGTTCCACCAGCCTGGTCGTGGCGCTGCGCAACGAGGATTTTCGCCTCAAATTTGATTCGGCCTGGCTGGGCGTGCCCCTGATCGGGCGCCTCTCGCGGGGCTACAACGCGGCCCGCTTTGCCGGCACGCTGGCCATGTTGGCGGGTTCGGGCGTGCCCATCCTCAAGGCCCTGCAGGCGGCGGCCGAGACCTTGTCCAACCGCGCCATGCGGGCCGATGCCCTCGATGCCCTGGTGCAGGTGCGCGAAGGCGCGCCCCTGGCCTCGGCCCTGGCCGCCAAGAAGCGTTTCCCGGGGCTGCTGGCCATGTTTGCCCGCCTGGGCGAGCAGACCGGTCAGCTGCCGGTGATGCTGCAGCGCGCGGCCACCCAGTTGTCGACCGAGGTGCAGCGCAAGGCCCTGGCCATTGCCACGGTGCTGGAGCCTCTGCTGATCGTGGTCATGGGCCTGATGGTGATGCTGATCGTCATGTCGGTCATGCTGCCGATCATGCAGATGAATACCTGGGTGAAGTGACCGCAGTCTCTCCCACCGAGAACTGCAACTGAATCACGCGCAAGAGGCCGTCGGTCTGGAAAGGCTTGTGCAGGACCGGCACGCCCACGTTGAGCAGGGTCTGCAGGTGCGCGGCGGCCGTGTCGCCCGTGATCACCAGGGCGGGCAGGTGCCCATGGCGAGCCCGGGCCATCTCGATGGCACACAGTCCGCTGCCATCGGGCAGGCAATGGTCGGTGATGAGCATGTCCACGCTCATGACCCGTTGCAGCAGCTCATCGAGGTCCTCCAGGCTGGCCACGGCCGACACATAGGCCCCCCACTCCTTGAGTCGCAGGGTCAGGGCATGGCGAACCGTGTCGTCATCGTCCAGCAGCACGATGTGCCGATCCAGCAGGGGCTTGCCTTCGGCGGGCGCGGGCGCGATCTCTACCGGGGGGCGCAGGGGCTGACTGCGGTGGGCCATGGGCACATCGATGCGGAACACGGTGCCCCGACCCACCCGTGAGTTCAGGGACACCGGGTGGTTCAGCAGTCGGGAGGCCCTTTGCACGATGCCCAGGCCCAGGCCCAGGCCGCGAGCCTGGTTGCGCTCGGGGTTGCTCAGTTGCACAAAGTCTTCAAAGATGCGGGACTGGTCCTTGGGCGCAATGCCGCCGCCGGTGTCCCAGACCTCGATGGACAGGCGCTGCCGCCGTTGTCGAACACCCACCAGCACGCCGCCACGTGCCGTGTAGCGCACGGCATTGCCGATCAGGTTGCGCACCATCTGCTCCAGCAGGACCGGGTCGCTGTGAGCCACGGCGTGGGTGCTGTGCACCCGCAGGCGCAGGCCTTTGGCTCGGGCAGTTTCACCCTCGTGGCTGGCAATGCGCTGGAGCAGGTCGTGCAGGGAGACGGCCTGCAGGTGCGGCTTGATGGCGCCGGCTTCCAGGCGGGAGAGGTCCAGCAGGCCGCTGAGCAGGCCTTCCATGGAGCGCACGGCCTGGGTGAGGCGCTGGGTCAGCTCGGCCAGCAAGGTGCCGCGCAGTTTTTCTCGCAGCAGGCCGGCCAGCAGGCCCACAGCGGCCACGGGCTGGCGCAGGTCATGGCTGGCCGCCGCCAGGAAGTGGCCCTTGGCAGCATTGGCCGCCTCCAGGGCGGCGGTGCGTTCGATGACCTTGGCTTCCAGCAGGCTGGCCTGGTCTTCCACAGCGGCAATGGCGCGCACAAAGCGGTTCATCACGATCACGCCATAGCACCCCAGGGTGAAGGGCGTGGACAGGCTCAGCCAGTAGGTGTCCATCACGGAGACAAGGCCTTGCAGGCGCAGGTAATCGTGGATGCCAGCCACCACCGAGATGGCCACGCCCAGCAGCATGGCCACGCCGGCCATGCCGCCGATCATGCGGGGCAGCTTGAGGAGCAGGTAGGTGGTGGGCAGCATCATGGCCAGCAGCACCGGGTACATGATGGCGCGCGCCTCGGCCAGATAGCCGGTGGCCGACGCCAGGGCACTGATGAGGGGCATGCCGATCAGGTTGATCCAGAGCATGCGCTCGAACCAGGGCCAGCGCTTGCCCGCCATGGCGAGTGCAAAGGCGCCCAGCAGCACGCTGTTGGTGCTTTGTGCGGCGGCATACAGCCAGGCACTGACATCGGGCGGCAGGCTCAGGCCATGCGGCATGTAGTAAGCGCTGTTGCGCACCGACAGCACGATGCCCAGCAGGCCGAGCATGCCCATGGCGATCTCGTGCGGTCGCTTGAGCCAGATCAGGGTGAGGAACACCGCAAAGGCGCCCGAGATCATGTTGATGGCCAGTGGCAGGCGCTCGGTGATGAAGTACTGCGCGTGGTATCCGGGTGTGACCTCGGAGGCCAGGCCCACGATCGGGGTGGACAGCCCACCCATGCTGCTGTGGTGGACCTCGATCTCCAGGCGGTTGCGGCCTTGTCTGAGCAGTTCAGGGGGCACCTGCACCAGGTAGGCCAGGGGGCGACCAAAGCTGCCTTTGGGGTCCACCTCGGCGTGGATGAGGTAGCCGTTGAGCCAGATTTCGTGCTGAAAGCTCAGGCGGTCAATCCGCACGGCCCAGGGACCCTTGCCCAGGCTTTTGGGGTCTTGCGAGAGCACGAACCCGATGTCATAGCGCCCGATGCCCGAGCCCTTGAGGCCGCGTGCGGCCCAGGTGTCGGGCAACTGCACGTCCTGCCAGTCGCTGCCCGCCTGGGTCTGCGTCGGGACCAGGCGAAACTGCTGGCTGGTCATGCTGACCGCGGCATTGGACTGGCTGGGCACCAGCCAGGGCGCGATGGACCATGCGACCAGCGAGATCACGGTGGCCGAGATCAGCCAGCCCAGCAGGGCCAGGACCTTGCGTTGCAAGCCGGTCAGGGTGGGCGCGCGCGGTCCGATGCCGCTGCCCGCTGGAGCCAGGGGTGTGGCCATTGGGAGTCCCCAAATGAGTGTTTATGGCGCCGATTGTAGGGCGCAGCCCTCGGTTTGACGCCCCCCCTGACAGGCGTGCTGGAGGGTGTCTCGCAGGTCGTCCATCTTGAACGGCTTGTGCAGGACAGGGGCGCCGCAGCCATACAGCGACTGCAACTGCGCGGGCGCGGTGTCACCCGTGACGATCACGGTGGGCAGGTCGGGCCAGTGCTGGCGCATCAGGGCCATGGCCTGAAGGCCGGTGCCGTCGCCCAGGCGCTGGTCGGCCAGCAGCACGTCAGGGCGTGTGCCGGTCTGCAACCACAGCACCGCCTCCTGCATGCACGACAGGCTGGTCACCTGGGCGCCCCAGGTGATCAGGCGCTTTTCCAGGGCATGGCGAACCGCCTGGTCGTCCTCCAGCACCAGGATGTGGCGCCCCTTGAGCGGCTCGCCCGTGGCCGGTGGTGGCACCGCGTCCGTGGTCGGTGAAGCCAGGGGACGTGTCGGACTGGCGGCCATGGGCAGGCTCAGTTCGAACCGGGAGCCTTGGTCCACCCGGGAGGCCACCATCACCTGGGCGCCGAGCATGTTGGCGGCGCGTTTGACCAGGGCCAGGCCCAGGCCCAGGCCCGCCTGGGCATTGCGCCCCGGGTTGCCCAGTTGCACAAAGTCGTCAAAGATGCGCTGCTGCTGTTCAGGCGGGATGCCGATGCCGGTGTCCCAGACCTGAATCAGCCACTGGCTGCCCCTCCGGCGTGCGCCCACCAGCACCCCGCCGCGCTCGGTGTAGCGCAGGGCGTTGGAGATCAGGTTGCGCAGGATCTGCTCCAGCAGCACCGGATCGCTCCACACGCAGGCCGTGGTCGGATGCATGTGGATGGTCAGCCCCCTGGCACGTGCCGCCACCGATTCATGGGCCACGATGGCATCAAACAGGGGTTGCAGGGGCACGCGTTGCGGGGTCAACTCGAACGCGCCGGACTCCAGGCGCGAGAGGTCCAGCAGCCGGCTGAGCAGGTTGTCCATCGACTCGACCGCTTCGGAGAGGCGACCGGTCATGCCTTCGAGTTCGCTCCCCTTGAGCTTGTCCTTGAGCATCCCCGCGATCAGGCCGATGGCGACCATGGGTTGGCGCAGGTCGTGGCTGGCCGCGGCCAGGAAGTCGCCCTTGGCGGCATTGGCTGAGACCAGTTCGGCCGTGCGCGACTGGACGCGGGCTTCGAGGTGGTGGTTGGAGGCTTCGAGTTCACGGATCACACCGGCAGCGCGTTCGGCGATCACGAGGTAGATGCTGGGGATGGCAAACGGCAGGCCCAGCGGGGCCAGGAAGGGGGCGGTGGGGTCGCCCAGGACTCGGATGAAGATGATGTCATGCAGGGCGCTCAGGGCCAGCGGCGCGCTGATGGCAGCAAAGGACAGCGTGGGCCGCACCCCTTGCTCTCGGTTGTGGCGCAACAGCACCCAGACCGTGAACAGGGCCAGGCACATCAGGTAGGAGTCGCTCCAGACGCGCACGCTCTGGAGGGGGATGTCCATCGCCGGGGCTGCCAGCCCTCCCAGGGTCAGACCGATGAGCGAGCACCACAGCAACAGCCGAAAGCGCGGCATGTGCTGACGGGTGTGGCTCAGCATGAACAGGCCGGAGACCGTGCAACTGACGGTGTAGGCCATGAAGTGGATCCACTGCAGCATCTGCGACGGCAAGGTGATGTGCTGGGCCGCGTAGTACGCCGAGTTGCTCAGGCTGATCAGCATGGTGATGCTGCCCAGCAGGCCGATGTTGGCGTTCTCGCCGCGAAGCCACCACAGCATCAGCAGAAAGACGGAAAACGCCATCCCTGCGATGTTCAGCGACAGCGGCAGCGAGATCAGGTAAAAGCGCGCCCGCATGTGGGGCGTGCGCAGATCCGTTTTGGGCGCCAGCACCAGCGGCGAGAGGCCTCCTTGCTGCAGGCAGGAGATGTCGACGGTGAGCAGGTTGTTGCCAGGGCGCAGTGCTTCCGAGGGGATGTTGATCAGCTCGGGCGTCATCCGGCCTGGTGGGTGGCGCGTGGGGTCCGTGGTGCTGAGCAGTCGGCCATTGAGGCTGATGGCGTGCTGTGCACACAGCTGGTCGATCTGCAGGGCCCAGGGCGTTGCCATCTGCGGAGGGGTGGCTTTCTGGAGGCTGAAGCTGGCTTCATAGCGACCGGCACCTGTGGAGGACAAACCTCGGGCACGCCAGTTGTCCGGCAGGCTCACCCTCGTCGGGGTGCTCGAGGGCATGGGCCCACGGAGATCGGGCAGCAAGGGCGTGAACACGATGCGCTCAAACCCCACGGCGGCGGTTGGCCGCGACGGTTGATGCATGGACCACACCAGCCAGGCCGCGAGGCTGATCAGCGTCAGCCAGACGACGCTGCGCCAGCGGCTGGCACGCTCGCCACTGCGGGCCATTTCGGCGGCGTCCGGATTGCTGTGGTCAGGATTCATGCAGTTGCATTGTGCCCAGCCGGCGCAGGTTCCTTGCCGACAGGCCCCCTGCATCAGGGTGAGGGCTTTCCCAGGGCAGGGCTTGCCGGGCAGGGCGGAGCGGCGACACGGTATCGTGAACAAAGTCCTGTCTGCCCCCTTGTTTCACGCCTGGAACCCCGGCATGTTTGTTGCAATGAACAGGACGCCATCCGTGGTGATGGCCGACTTGCTGGAGGTGAGCCATGACGGGTGGTGAACTGGTGACTTTGCCGGACCCTGCGAAGCGCACTCGCATTCCGATTGCCCACATGCGGCACATGTACCGCATGGATGACGTGGAAAAACGGCTGGGCAAGCTGCCGCCGCGTGAACACGAATCCTTGCGTGCCACCTACGAGCGCATGCTGGAGAAAGGCCCCGACCGATTCCAGGTCAAGCCCTCGGGGCTGCCGGCCATGGAGCACCTCTACGAGGAGCTGCCCAACTTTCACGATGTGTTGCACGACCTCAAGCGTCAACTGGCGCTGTGCACCGACAGCCAGGATGCGCTGGAGATCACGCCCATGCTGTTGCTGGGCCCGCCCGGTGTGGGCAAGACCCACTTTGCCCGTGAGATGGCTCAGTTGCTGGGCACGGGCATGGGCTTCATCTCCATGAGTTCGATGACCGCCGGGTGGGTGCTGTCCGGCGCGTCCAGCCAATGGAAGGGCGCGCGGCCGGGCAAGGTCTTCGAGACCCTGGTCGACGGCCAGTACGCCAACCCCGTCATGGTGGTCGACGAGATCGACAAAGCCGGGGGCGAGCATGCCTACGACCCGCTGGGCTCGCTCTACAGCCTGCTGGAGCACGACACGGCCCACGGCTTCATCGACGAGTTTGCCGAGGTGCCCATCGACGCCAGTCAGGTGATCTGGGTGGCCACGGCCAACGACGCGCGCAGCATTCCCGACCCGATCCTCAACCGGGTCAATGTGTTCGAGATCGAGATGCCCGACGAGGAGGCCTCGCGCAAGATCGCCAGCAAGCTCTACCGCAGCATCCGGGCCGACCATGCCTGGGGGCAGCGCTTTGCGCCCGAGCTGGAGGACTCGGTGCTGTCGGCCTTGTCCGGCCTGGCCCCGCGCGAGATGCGGCGTGCCCTGATGGTGGCCTTTGGCAACGCCAAGCTGGACGGACGCGACACCCTGGCGCCGCAGGACCTGCCCCAGGCGGGAGGACGGCGCCAGCCGATCGGTTTCACGCAGTGAGCGCCTCGCTACACTGCACGCATGCCTGCATCCCTTGACGGCCAGTTGGTCGTGGCCATTTCTTCGCGCGCCCTGTTCGATTTCGAAGAGGAGAACAAGCTCTTTGAAGCCTCCAACGACCGCGCCTACATGAAGCTCCAGATGGAGCGCCTGGACGTGCCCGCCCCGCCGGGGGTGGCTTTTGGCCTGGTGCAAAAGCTCCTGGCTTTCAACCAGCCGGGCGAGCCCCGGGTCGAGGTGGTGATCCTCTCGCGCAATGACCCGGCCTCGGGCCTGCGTGTGTTCCGCTCGGCCCAGCACTATGGGCTGGCCATCGAGCGCGGCGTGTTCACGCGGGGCCGCTCGCCCTGGCAATACCTGCGGGCGCTCAACGCCAACCTGTTCCTGAGCGCCAACGAAGCTGATGTTCGATCGGCCCTGCTGGCCGGCGTGCCGGCGGCGCGGGTGTTGCCCCATGGCGCCCGGGGCGGTGTCGGCCATCCGCGTGAAGTGCGCATCGCCTTTGACGGGGATGCCGTGCTGTTTTCCGACGAGGCCGAGCGGGTGTTTCAGCACGGCGGGCTCGACGCCTTTCACGACCACGAAGTCAGCCAGGCCGGCCGACCCTTGCCGGCCGGTCCGTTCAAGCCCTTGCTGTTGGCACTGCAGGCCTTGCAGCGCTCGGGCCATGAAGGTGGCCCCGGTCAGGACGCCATGCGCATTCGCACGGCGCTGGTCACGGCCCGCAGCGCACCCGCGCACGAGCGGGCCGTCCGCACCTTGATGGACTGGGACATCGAGGTCGATGAGGCCATGTTCCTGGGCGGCTTGCCCAAGGGTGATTTTTTGCGCGAGTTCGAGCCGGACTTTTTCTTTGACGACCAGACCCGCCATGTCGAGAACGCCGCACCCCACGTGCCCTCAGGCCATGTGTCGATGGGCGTGATGAACCAGGACGGGCAGGACTGATCAGTCCCGATTGCGCATCTTGACCTTGAACAGCTCGGCGATGCTGACCTCGCGCGGGCCGGGGATCAGCTCGTAGGATTCGCCCGCCGCGATGGTGCCGCCTTCAATCACGGCCAGGTAAAAGCCGCAATAGCCCGACTGCGCCATCATCTTGGTCGCCTGGTTGAAGCCCATCACCGCCTGGAACTTGTAGCAGGGCTGGCGTGGCTCGCTGACGGCCAGCGTGCAGTCCGGGAACTTCAGCACATCGCCGATCCAGGCCTGGCCTTCGAGCAGGCCGGTGAGGGTGAGGTTCTCGCCCATCAGGCCGGGCGGGACGGGGGTGTCCCAGCCAGCTTGCCCCGCCTGCGCGCGCACCGTCTGCCAGAAGGCCAGGTGTTCGTGGGGGTAGGCGTAGACCGCCTTGGACAGGCCACCATGCACCTCGGGGTCGGCCTGATCGTCGCCCTCCAGGCCCAGCGGGCGCACCGCGATCCGGTCGGGCTGCGCCGGGGTGCTGACCGGGCGCTTGCCGATGGCCGTCATGACCCGACGTCCATCGATCATCAAGGGACTGGCCTGTGCCACGTTGACCGACAGGACCTGGTGTGGGGTGTTCATGGTGGGCTGCTCCTCAAAGGGGGAAGGGATTCATAACCGGGGTGACACCTTCACGGCCATGGCCTTGAAGCTCACATAGCAGTCCATGCCCGGCGCCAGCTTCATCTGCTGGATGGAGCGCCGGGTCAGCATGGCCCACATGACATCGGCATGGGCGGGAAGCGGGTCATGGGCGTCCAGGTAGTGGTGCAACTCCACCACCACGGCGCCATACGAGCCATGGTCGCCCGCCAGCATCACCTGCGAGATGCGGCCGCGCAGTTCGTTGGAGACACCCTGGTCCTGGCTGGGCTCAAGGTGGATGTTGGCATCGCGGGCGCGCAGTTTGATGCGCACCGGCTTGCCCTCACCGGCCAGCACGGCGGGCACGGTCACACGCTGCCCGGCCACGTCCACCTCGGAGAGCAGCCAGTCGATGTCGTGCTGGCGCACCTTGCCTTCGAGCACAAAACCGGCATTGGGGCCGTCCAGAAACGTGGCCAGGGAGACGTCCGACAGGATGCGGGTGACGCTGCCGGCGCTGGCCACGCGGCCCTCGTGCAGGATCACCACCTCGTCGGCCAGGCGGACCACCTCGTCCATCTGGTCGGTCACCAGCACCATGGGCATCGGAAAACGCGTGCGCATGCCCGCCAGGATGTCCAGGAACTCCGGGTGCTCGTGGGGCGGCAGCTCTCGCAGGGGCTTGTGCAGGATCAGGGCGCGTGGCGAGGCCAGCAGGGCGCGCGCCAGGGCCACCTTCTGGCGCTGCAACAAGGTCAACTGGTGGGGCCAGTGCGCCAGAACGGCCGTGAGCTGCAGCCATTCGATGATGCCCTCCAGGCTGAGGCCGCGCATGGGTTGGGCGCAGCGCTTCCAGGCAAAACGCAGGTTGTCGATGACCTTGAGGTGCCCGAACAGGAAACCCTCGCCGTCCACCCAGCCGATCCGGCGCTTGTCCGGCGGCAGCTTGACGCCACTGGGGTGGTCAAACAGCACCTCCGAGCCCAGCGTGATCCGGCCCCCTTGCGCGGGCAGCAGTCCGGCGGCGGCCTGCATCAGCGCGGTCTTGCCCGAGCCAGGGCGGCCGGTGATGGCGCACACGTGCCCGGGCGCCACGCGGAACTGGGCCTGCACATCCAGCCCGGGTTGCAGCAGGCGCAACTCCAGGTTCAGGGCCACGGGCGACTGGATCATGAGGCCACCCCCCGCGCGCCGGCCGGCAGCGCCTGTCGGCGCCAGCGCTGGTAGGACCACTCGCTCAGCAGGGAGGCCACCAGGGCCACCCCCAGCGAGATCAGGCACAGGCGCAGGCCGATGTGCTGGCCGCGTTCGGTCTGCAGCGCGCTCAGGATGGTCAGGGGCACCGTGCCGGTGGCATCGGGGCCATGGTTGGCCTGCAGGGCGGCGGCCAGCACCAGCGAAGCGCCGGTTTCGCCCCAGGCGCAGGCAAAGCCCAGGGCGGCGGCCGACATCACCGCGGGCCGGGCCTGGGCAGCGGTGATGTGCCACCAGGCCTCCCAGCGGTTGGCGCCCAGGGTGCGGGCCGTCATGACCCAACTGGTGTCCACCGATTCAAAGGCGGGGCGCAACATGCGGATCATCAGGGGCAGGGTCATGCTGATGGCCACCAGCATCAGGCCATCGGGCACCAGGTGCAGGCGCCAGCCGAACAGCTCGAACAGGGGCATGCCCGCCGGGCCGTCCGCCCCGAACACGCGCAGCACCCCCCAGCCCACGACGGCGGGCGACAGGCACAGGGGCAGGAGCAGCAGGCCATCGAGCACCCAGCGCCCCCGGCCACGGCGGCGGCCCGCCCAGGACGCCACGACCATGGCCACGGGCAGGCAGATCAGCACGGTGAACAGCGCCAGGCGGGCGCTCAGCCAGAGCGCTTCGAGTTCGAAATCGGTCATGGGTCCTCATTCGGGTGGATCTCGTATTGTGGTGGCAGCCGAGGCCGATTGGCGGGTGCCACCCCCGGGTTGCATGGGATGTGCATTCCGTCACAGGCCCCCACGAAACAGGGGGAGTTGCAGGAAATCCCGCATGAACTAAACTAGAAGGCTTCGCTCGAAAGGCTTGAACCCTCCGTTCGGCCCCGTGTCTCGAGAGCACATCTGCCCTTTCGGGTGTGCTGTCGAGACTCGATTTTTAACTTTGGAGCCTTTGTCATGACCACCAACACACAGGTGAATGCACCTGCTTACGTCAAAAACACGAAACTGATTGCCTGGGTGGCCGAGATGGCCGCCCTGACCCAGCCCAAGGACATCGTCTGGTGTGACGGCTCGCAAGAAGAATACGACCGCCTGTGCGCCCAGCTCGTGGCTGCCGGCTCGTTCAAGAAGCTCAACCCCGAACTGCGCCCCAACAGCTTCCTGGCCATCACCGACCCGTCGGATGTGGCGCGCGTGGAAGACCGCACCTTCATCTGCTCCGAGCGCAAGGAAGACGCCGGCCCCACCAACAACTGGTGTGAGCCTGCCGAGATGCGTGCCAAGCTGCAGACGGGTGAAGGCGCCCTGTTCAAGGGCTGCATGAAGGGCCGCACCATGTACGTGGTGCCTTTCTCCATGGGCCCCCTGGGTTCCGACATCGCCCACATCGGGGTGGAGCTGTCTGACAGCGCCTACGTGGCCGTCAACATGAAGCTCATGACCCGCATGGGCAAGGGCGTGATCGACGTGCTGGGCGCCGATGGCGAGTTTGTGCCCTGCATGCACACCGTGGGCGCCCCCCTGGAAGCCGGTCAGAAAGACAGCACCTGGCCTTGCAACCCCACCGTCAAGTACATCGTTCACTACCCTGCCACCCGTGAAATCTGGTCGTACGGCTCCGGCTACGGCGGCAACGCCCTGCTGGGCAAGAAGTGCTTTGCCTTGCGCATTGCCTCGACCATGGGCCGCGAACAAGGCTGGCTGGCCGAGCACATGTTGCTCCTGGGCGTGACCAACCCCCAAGGCCAGAAGTTCCACATTGCGGCAGCCTTCCCCAGCGCCTGCGGCAAGACCAACTTCTCCATGCTGATCCCGCCCGAGGGCTACAACGGCTGGAAGG
>DAORJC010000027.1:0-24958 GCA_035438885.1 Aquabacterium sp.
CTGGATGGCCAAGGCGCCAGCCAGTGGCTGGGGGACGATGCCACCGGCCAGTTGCGCATGCGCCTGGCCAGTCACAGCGCCGGTACGGGCTGGAGCGAGCTGAGCCTGGGTCACCTGATCCAGCAAAGCGGGCAGGGCGGCCAGGGCCACGCCCGCCGCGGCACGTGGCTGGGACAAGGCTTTTATGGTCACACCGAAGGCTGGGCCGTGGTTCGCGCCGCCCAGGGTTTGCTGGTGACCACCACCACCCGTGCGGCGTTGGGCGCCAGCGTGCAAAGCACCCAGATGGATGCAGCCGAATCCGTGGCGCAACTCAAGGCCGCCCGCCAGTTGGGCGAGACCCTGAGCCAGAGCGCCCGCCAGCAAGGCGCGCAGGGCCTGCACAGCATGGAGGCCAGGCAGGCCCTGCAGCAGCACACCGAGGCCATGGACCCGGCCGTGCAAGGCAAGTACACCGGTGCGGTGGGTGGCCAGCAGGCCCTCAAGGCCCAGGGCCGCACCCTGGGAGACCCGGTCGAGCGATTTGACCGTCCGCAGATCCACCTGGACACGCCGGTCTCGGCCAGTTGGGTCACGCCTGCCCACATCAGCCTGTTCAGCGGGCAGGACACCAGCCTGAGCGTGCAGGGGGACGTTCACGTCACATCGGCCCATGCCTTCAGCAGCGTCAGTGGCCAGACCACCAGCCTGTACACCCACGCCGGCGGCATCAAGGCCATTGCGGCCAACGGTCCCCTGAGCCTGCGCGCGCACACCGATGCGCAGCAGATCTGGAGCGAGAAGGACCTGACGGTGCAAAGCACCACCGATGAGATCCGCATCCAGGCCAAGGACAGCATCACCCTGACGGCGGGCTCCAGCCAGGTCAAGCTGCAGGGCGGGAACGTCACCTTCACGTGTCCAGGGACCTGGACGGTGAAGGGGGCGAGTCATGCGTGGAGTGGGGGTGGGAGTCGGGCGGCGGAAATGGCACGATTGCCCGATACCCTGACAAAACTCTATGACGAGGCTTTCGTTCTGAGGGATCCGAGTGGGAAACCTCTGGGGGATGTGCCTTTCAAGGTCAAGACATCCTCGGGATACATCTTTGGCTCCAGTGATGGCAGAGGCCAAGAAGCTCGTATCCCTACGGATGCAAGCGAGCCGGTGAAATTTGAACTCCAATGGCACGAGTTGGAACCATGAGTCCATCCATGCCGACAACTCATATGACCCATTTAAGCGAGCGACGTCATGGCTGATTCAACGACCGTTGAGGTGATGACCAATGCCACTCCAAAATCCTGTGTCGATGTCCAATGCGACTGCAATACGATTTGGTCGTTGGCTCAGCAGTTCAGTTACTTGAGGCTTTGCGACGATCGTGGTGCTTTCAAAGCATCCCTGATCAAGGACTATGCAACGCGAGCTCGTCGCATTGCCGGTACGTACGCCCGCTTTTATCTGGAAACTGAATCTGGGGGCGACACGACCAAGAGAGGCCGTTTCTATTGGATGGCTCTGGGTGCCTTTGCCAGCAAAACCGTTGCCTGCACGCTGGAGACATGGCAAGTCAGGACGCAGGCAAACCTCCTTTCAAAGACCACCAAGGAAGGCTTGGGCAAAGGAAACTTCTGGCTGTTTTGTGATATCAGCGGCTGGCATTGGTATTACAGTAATCATCCAACATCTTTTGAGCAGTGCATTGGTAGCCGCAATAGCAATAACTATGTGTCTACTGTGAAGCAGCAAGTCGCCAAGCTACCTTGGGGTGCATCTGCGTTGCCGAAGATCAAATTCCTGGCTGTGTCCAACGAGATCAAGAGGGGCTTCGCAAAGGTCAAAGCCTATGAAACCGAAACGAATCCCCGAAAAAAAGAGGCATTGCAATTGGCCCATCTGCTGGACATCGCTGATCACGAACAGTGCGTCATCCTGCAGCCCTTGATCTACGAGGACTCAGACTTTGCCCGGTGGATTGGCGCTCAGCGCTGGCTGAGTGCCGTCAGCCCGGATTTGGAGCTTGTTTACAGCAGTGCCTGTCAGATCGATCAGGATGAGTTCAAGTCTGAAGCACCTTCGGGCACCAAGCTGGAAGACCTGCGTAGCCGGATGGACTGGATCGGCGCAGCAGCCAACCAGTTTCACAAGTTGATGAGAACCCACAAGACCTACATGGAGACCCAGTTGAACGTCATGGCCGGATGGGCTCAATTGGCGGATCGCTGAAAGGTCGTTAACCCATGCGCCATGTCGTCATTGCCTGCATCCTCGGCTCATTGCTGTCGATCGCATGCTCAGAACAAGATCACCAACGTCTTGCCGCAAGCGAGCAGACCACGAACAAAGTAGACGCCATGTCAGCCCAGATGCTCATCAAACTCGGCGAATCCGGTATCCATTTCGCCAAACGCTACCCTGATCAAGTCCGCGTCACCCACCAACCGGCGGGCCTGGACTTCTACAACGCACGCTGGCCCAAGGCCCCGCATGCATCGGTCAAGGTGGAGTCTGGATCGCACGCCTTCACCGTGGCGCACGTGTTGAGCGTTCAGTCTGCTCAAGAATTGGGGCCATTGGCGGGCGAGGGACTCTACGAATTCACCATCAACGCAGGGATCACCGAACCTGATCTTATTGCTCACGACGAAGCTCGCGTGAAGACCTACGCGATCTTGAACGAGCTTGTGCGAATTGGCTGGAAACCCGTGGTGGAGAGAAGCGAACCGAGGTTGCGAGGCAAAGACAGGTTTGATCACACGATGGCCACTGAAAGCGTCAATGGCCTCGATCCCGATTACTTGCCAACACTCGAAGAGTGGATGCGCATTGAAAGCAGGACGCCTTGGATGTTCCACGCCCCGGGCGCCTACCTGGAGGTGACCTTCACGCGAGAACGCACTTTGATCGATCCAGCAAAGCCTGGGTCCTACATGTTGACGTTCAACGTTCAAACCGAAGCGGAGCACTTCAGGGGCTATGTAGCGTCGGATGATCGTCCGCGCTGGAAGGTTCTGCTTCCCAAGGTGCTGTCAGGTTTGTCGGGCGTCCGAGCGCAGAAGGAAAAAGAGTTGAGGGCCAAGGGTGTTCGATTGGATGAAGCCTACGTCGATCCACCGGCTCCTTGAGTGGGCCGAGTTCGTGTCCCAGGCGGAAGGCGGGAAGGGCTGGCCGATCACAGACTGGGTTCAAGCCATCGCCAAGGATTGATTGCCCAGCCTTAAGAAAATGCAGAGCGAGGTCAGTGACCCGGTCGGGCGATTTGCCTGTCCGCAGACCCACCTTGACACGCAGCTCTCGGCCAGTCGGGTCACACCCGCACACTGCGATTTTGACCAAGACAAATCTGTGCAGATCCACGCCATGCTGATGGGGCAGGATGTGCACCGGCATTGAACCCACACACATTCAAAAAATGCAGGAACTGACCCTCTATCGCCCGTCGGGCATCGTTGGCGCACGCGCCGTGTTGTTGGCCGCAGGCGTGGGCCTCCCCCTGGCCGCGGCCTTGGGCTACGGGCTGGCCTGGGCGCAAAGCCTGGCCCACGGCGCCATCGCGTCGAGCATTTGCGCCGTGCTGGCTGCGTTGGTCGTGGCGGTGGTGTTTGCCACGGTGGCCGACCATGCACGCTCACGCAGCGTGCGGGCCAACACCTGGGGCGCTTTGGCGTTGCTCGCTTGCCTGCTGCTGGTGCGTTGGTGGCGAGCTGAATCACTGCCGGGCGAGGCCCTGTTGTCTGTGGTGGTCAGCAGTCCGGTCACCGTGTGGTTTGGCGCAGGCGTTGGTGCCTTCCTGGAGGCGCTCTTCCTGGGCGTCCTGGCCGTCTTTTTGTGTCGGGCGCAGGCCCGCACGCCCTTCAGCGAGTCCGTCCGGCAATGGGCCGTCAAGGACATGGAGGGGGAGCTCTGGGGCGACTCCATCTCCGCGGGCCAGGTCCTGACAGGCTTGCGGGAGCAAGGCGTGTCGCTGTTGCTGGGCATGCCTCGTGCGGCAGAACTGGGCGCATCGGTGGCCAGCCAATGGCGCACGGTCTTTGTGCAAGGCCACTGGGTGGAAGCCGACTTGCCCAGCCGCTGGCTGACGGTGAAGGTCAAGACCCACGAGAGGGGTGACGACGGCAAGATCAAAACCCAGGCAGAGGAGGTGGTTGACCATTGGGCGGTCTCTGCTGACGACTACCTGGCGGTGAAAAATTTGCTGGAGGGTGCGATACAGCCAACTGCTGACTCAGGGGCCGAGGAGCCAAGCGAGCGTTCTACCCCCACCGTGTTGCAGCCTGCAGTCACGGCCTTGGAGGCCGAACAGTTCAGTGTTTGCTTGGGCCTGGCGCAAGCGCATTGTCAGCACCCGGATCCGGAGATCCAGGCCGATGCATGGCGCCTGTGTGCTCTGGCTCACGCGCGCCTGCAACACTGGCCCCAGGCTTTTGATCACTATCACCACCTGTTCAAACTGGAGCCCACGACGCTCAATGCGCTGCAA
Source organism: Aquabacterium sp. (assembly GCA_035438885.1). Taxonomy (GTDB): domain Bacteria; phylum Pseudomonadota; class Gammaproteobacteria; order Burkholderiales; family Burkholderiaceae_C; genus Aquabacterium. The sequence goes on from DAORJC010000027.1 coordinate 4,463, forward strand.
CTGGCCACCACGTCGGTCATGGAGGGAGAGTTGACGCGGGGTGATGCCTGGTTTGACAAAGCTGCCGCACTCAACGACGAGGCATCCGAGATGCCGCCGGCGCGCATGCGGACGGCCTATCTCTCGGCCTTGGAGCAGGCGGGTGAGTTTGAGGCGACGCTGCCCCATCTGGACTGGCTGGCCCAGGGCTACATGGCCATGGGCATCACGGACGATCACTTTGTGTGGACGCGCGGCTTTCCGTTTTTCTCCGAGTTTCTGGGCAAATCGCACGGCCTGTTGACGCAGGTGCTGAGCGGGCCTGACCTGCGCGCCTGGTACGAACGCATGGCTGAAAAGCTTGACGAGGATGGACAGCAGCGATTGATGCGCCACCTTGAGGCGTTGCCTGCGTGAGGGGGTGAAACATCGCCCGCATGTGTTGGCTGGCAGTGCGAAGATGCAAGCATGACCACACCCGCATCGCCCCTCATCCAGCGCGCCCGATCGGTTTTGCAGCCCTTGTATGAGCAGCCCGATCGGGCCTATCACGGCCTGGCCCACATTCACGCCTTGCTGGCCCACCTGCAAACCCATGCGGACCTGGTTCAGGACCCGGAGGCGGTGGCCCTGGCCATCTGGTTCCACGATGCGGTGTACGACACCACTCGCCATGACAACGAGGTACAAAGTGCCGCACTGGCCGCGCGTCACCTGCACGAATGGGGATGCCCCGCTGACCAGGTGGAGGCAGTGGTGAGCATGGTGGAAGCCACGGCGCGACACGAGTGGATCGATCGCAACCCTGACACCGCCGTGTTTCTGGATTTTGATCTGAGCATCCTGGCGTCACCGCCGCTGGTTTACGATGGATACAGTTTGCAGATCCAGCAAGAGTACGGCTGGGTGCCGCCGCAGGTTTACCAGCCGGCGCGTGCCCGTGTGCTGCAGTCATTTCTGGACCGGCCTTTTGTGTATTTCACGCCTTCGCTGAGATCGCTGTGGGAGGCGGCGGCCCGAGCCAATGTGGCACGGGAGCTGGCTGCCTTGTCCTCGTCCTGACCCCTCTTGGATTTCCATGAACAAGCCTCCCGCATCCCCCTTGTCCCTGGCCCCCATCACCGAGCCGGTCACGACCCCGACCCCCCTGGACCCGTGGGCCGCCAACACCGAGCTGTCCACCCGGTTCCTGGAGCGGGGCGATGAGGCTCAGGGCGATGCCGGTGCGCTGTCTCAAACCATTGGCAAGGCCGTGGGAGACAATGCCTGGGAGTTGTTTGTGTCCTGTGCGCCGGTCGATGCGCTGTCCCTGCAAATGGATCGCTGCCCCGGCATGTTCATGCTGCTGCATGACTTGGCGGGCGCGCCTCAGTCCCGATCGTTTCTGGCCGAGGTCGCCCACCATCTGGGTGAGCCCATGAGCCGTCTGGTCATCCGGCGTCAGGGTTTTGGCACGGTGCTGGCCACCTTGTTTTATGTCGAGGTGTTGGGCACCCATGGGCTGCCCATTCGCATTTATTCGACCGATGTCGAGGCCGACGCCATTTCCAAGGGCGCCATCCAGCGTGAACTGCTGTCCCGCAGCCAGATGAGCGTGATCCTGTTGGGCGACGGTGCTGCACAGGGCTTGAACCAGTCGCTGGAAGATGTGGCCCAGACCGTGAAATCCAGAGGGGGCCCTGCCAGCCTTCTGGTGTTCCTGTCCACGGTGGCGTTTCCTGCCTTGTCGGCCCTGTTGGCCCAGTTCACCTTGTTGACCAATGTGCCGACACGTCAGGCGCCAAAGGTTTCTCGGCTGATCGAAGGCTGGTCGTTCCTGAGTTCATGCTGGAACCAGTTGCACACCTCGGCGGCGCCACCCGATCAACCCGCTCACGCGCTGGCCTTGTTTCCGCCGCTGGCGTTGCCAGCCACCAAAGCCCCGGCTGTGCCGACCACTCCTAGCGCGGCCACTGCGGCCAGCTCGGCTGCCGACGATCCCGGTGGTGCCTGGCAAGCCAAGGCCGATGCTGTGGCCCGTTTGCGACCCGAGACTGCGTGTTGCGTGTTCAACTCGCGGACCTTGGCCGTGCTGGCTCAGGCAGGTCCGGCCAGCGCAGATTCTTCCACCCTGGCCCGGCAGGGGCGGATGCTGCTGGCGGGCATGCAGACCAGCAGTCAGGTGCTGGGGCTGGGCAAGGAGGTGCAGGCGGGCACCGTGATCCTGGAAAACCACCTGTTGCTCCTGCGCACCCTGTCCGCGGACAGCGCCTTGCTGATGCTGGTGATCGCCAAGGGGGGCGCTGACCTGGATGCCGCGGCGTTCCAGGCGGCGCTGGAGCGTCTGGACGTCTGACCGCCAGACCGATGGATGGCGGGGCTACACTTCGCTCCGCACTGTGGAACCATGACCCCCGACGATGTCGCAGCAAACCATTGACTTCACTGCGCCGCCCTCCGATGGCGGCGAATCCCTGACCCTGTCCCATTACGCCGAGCGCGCCTACCTGGAGTACGCCCTGAGCGTGGTCAAGGGCCGGGCCTTGCCCGATGTGTGCGACGGCCAGAAGCCGGTTCAGCGCCGCATCCTGTACGCAATGGACCGGATGGGCCTGAGCTACTCGGGCAACACCGGGGCCAAGCCGGTCAAGAGCGCCCGGGTGGTCGGTGACGTGCTGGGTCGTTATCACCCGCACGGTGACACGGCGGCCTATGACGCGATGGTTCGCATGGCGCAGGACTTTGCGCTGCGCTACCCGCTGATCGACGGGCAGGGCAATTTTGGCTCGCGCGACGGTGATGGCGCAGCGGCCATGCGTTACACGGAAGCCCGCCTGGCCCCCATTTCGCGCCTGTTGCTCGACGAGATCGACATGGGTACGGTGGATTTCATCCCCAACTACGATGGCTCGACCGAGGAGCCCAAACAGCTGCCCGCGCGCCTGCCGTTTGTGCTGCTCAACGGCGCCAGCGGCATTGCCGTGGGCCTGGCCACCGAGATCCCCAGCCACAACCTGCGCGAAGTGGCCGCGGCCACCGTGGCCCTGATCCGAAACGACAAGCTGCCCGATGCCGAGCTGTTCGAGATTCTGCAGGGACCGGACTTTCCCGGCGGTGGGCAGATCATCTCCAGCCCGCAGGACATCCAGGATGCCTACCGCACGGGGCGTGGCAGCCTGAAGGTGCGTGCACGCTGGAAGATCGAGGACCTGGCGCGGGGCCAGTGGCAACTGGTCGTGACTGAACTGCCCCACGGCACCAGCGCCCAGAAGGTCCTGGAAGAGATCGAGGAGTTGACCAACCCCAAGATCAAGACCGGCAAGAAGGCCCTGAGCGCCGAGCAGACACAGCTCAAGACCACGGTGTTGTCGGTGCTGGACGCCGTGCGTGACGAGTCCAGCAAGGATGCTGCCGTGCGCCTGGTGTTCGAGCCCAAGACCCGCACGGTGGAGCAGCAGGACCTGATCACGACCTTGCTGGCGCATACCAGCCTGGAGACCTCCTCGTCCATCAACATGACGATGGTGGGCGCCGATGGCCGCCCCACGCTCAAGAGTCTGCGTCAGGTGCTGGGCGAGTGGATCGGTTTTCGCATGCAGACGGTCACGCGGCGCACGGAGCATCGCCTGGCCAAGGTGCTGGACCGCATCCACATCCTGGAAGGCCGTCAGATCGTTCTCTTGAACATCGACGAAGTCATCCACATCATCCGCAACAGCGACGAGCCCAAGGCCGCCCTGATCGAGCGTTTCAAGCTCTCTGACCGCCAGGCCGAAGACATCCTGGAAATCCGCCTGCGCCAACTGGCGCGGCTGGAGGCCATCAAGATCGAACAGGAGTTGGCCGAACTCAAGACCGAACAGGCCAAGCTGCAGGACATCCTGGACAACCCCAGCGTGCTCAAACGCACGGTGATCAAGGAAATCGAGGCGGACGCCAAGCAGTTTGGTGACGAGCGCCGCACCCTGATCCAGGCCGAAAAGCGCGCCGTGGCCGAGGTCAAGGTGATTGACGAGCCCGTCACGGTGGTGATCAGCGACAAGGGCTGGGTGCGTGCGCGCACCGGCCATGGCCATGATCCTGCCGGCTTTGCCTTCAAGGCGGGCGATGGCCTGCGGGGCACCTATGAATGCCGCACGGTCGATCCGCTCATCATCATCGGCACCAACGGGCGCGTCTACAGCGTGCCTGTGAGTGCCTTGCCCGGTGCGCGTGGCGATGGCCAGCCCATCACCACCATGATCGATCTGGAGTCGGGCACTCAGCCGCTGCATTACCTGGCCGGTCAGGTGGATCAGACCCTGCTGCTGGCCAATAGCAGCGGTTTTGGCCTGCTGGCCAAGTTGGGTGACCTGACCACCCGCCAGAAGGGCGGCAAGGGTTTCATGACCCTGGACGAAGGCGACACCTTGTTGCCGCCGGTGTGGGTGCATGCCACGCACAACCACGTGGCTTGCCTGTCTCAGGACGGGCGCATGCTGGTGTTCGGGCTCGATGAACTCAAGCTGCAGTCCAATGGCGGCCGCGGCCTGACCCTGATGGACGTGGACGTGCAAAAGTCGCCATTGATCTCGGTGGCGACGGTGCTCAACGGGGTGCGTGTGATTGGTACGACCCGTGGTGGCAAGCCCAAGGAAGAGGACGTTCGCAACTCCGCCTACCTGGCACACATCGGCAAGCGTGCTCGCAAGGGCAAGGCGGTCGAAGCCTTCCAGAAGGTGCTCGCCCTGAAGGCGCTGTGAGGCCTGCGGTGAGCGGGCTGGCGTGGCTCAGACCCGCACCACGGTGACCGAGCATTCCGCCTCGGCCACCACCTGGGCACTGACACTGCCCAGGTAGCGCCGCATGGCCGAGTTGCCTCGCGCGCCCATGACCACGTGGTCGACCTGATTGCGCGTGGCAAATTCCACCAGCGCAGAGGCCGTGTCGGGCGCTTCCAGCACATGGAAGGTCAGGCGGTGGTCGTCCATTTTCAGCGCTTGCTGCAAGGGCCGGGCCCAGTGCTTGATGGCCACCAGTTGCGTCACGTGCAGGCTGTTGCCTTGATCGTCCGTCAGCTTGTCCATGCCCACCCGGTTGGTTTTCATGACGCTGACGCAGGCCAGGCGAGCGCCCGGCTCAATCTGCAGGATGCGTTGCACCGTGGCTCGCAGCTTGTGGTCCAGCTCTGGTGTGCTGCTCTTGATGCCCACGGCCACCATGATGATGGGGCTGCGGTTGAGTTGGCCGCTGGCACCGCCCTCGTGGGTGGGCTCGGCGCCCATGGCCTTGAACCAGCGGCTCAGGGTGCTCAGGCCACCGGCCGTCTTGCGCTTGTCGGCGCGCTCGGTCAGCACGACCTGATCGGGGTTTTGCAGATCCAGGGCCAACTGGGCGGCGCTCTGATAACGTTTGTCGGGCTGGACCTCCAGGCAGCGCAGCACCACCTCCTGGAACCAGCGGGGCAGGGTGGGGCACAGCACTCGGGGCGGCACAGGCTCGGTGTACAAGCGTTTGCGCAGGCCTGACACCGAATTGGGCTGCCCAAAAGGCCGCTCGCCCGTGGCCAGGTGGTACATCAGCACGCCCAGGGCAAACAGATCGCTGCGCGGGTCACTGCGGATGAACTGCACCTGCTCGGGCGACATGTAGGGGCCCGTGCCCATGGGCAGCGTGAACTCTTCTTCCAGCAGGTCGGGCAACTGGTCGTGGCGCGACAGGCCAAAGTCCACCAGCACCGCCTCGCCCGTCGGGCGGATCATGATGTTGCTGGGCTTGATGTCCAGGTGCACCACGTGCTGGTTGTGCAGCGCGTGCAGGGCCTGCGCCACCTTGATGCCAATTTGCACCACCTCGTCAATGTAGAGCGGGGCCTGTTCAAAACGAGGCTTGAGCGTCTCGCCCGGGATGTGCTCCATCACGATGTAGGGCTGTTGGGTGAAATCACCGCGTGCCACATAGCGCGGCACGTGCGGGCCGGTCAGCCGCGGCATGAGCATTTGCTCGACCTCAAAGCCCACGATGGTGGCCGGGTCCTCGCCACCCTTGATGCGAGGCACCTTCATGATCAAGGGCATGTCATCGCCTTCGACCGGTGTCACCCGGGTGACCGACCACAGCGAGGCCATGCCCCCTTGATGCAGGCGATCGCCCAGGACAAAGCCGTCAATGACCTGGCCGGACTCCAGCTTGAGCCCCGGGCCTTGCTGGGTGTTGTCATCGACCATTGTGGAGCCTCTCTGCCAGGAAAGCGGGCAAGCCCGCGGCCACGATGGCCTGGCTGGCCGCTTCGTGGTCGTATGGAACCCGATGGAAGGTCAGGTGGTTGGTGTCGGTGTCGAACACGGCGCAACACGCGGCCGGGTTGCCATCTCTGGGTTGTCCGACCGAACCAGGAATGGCCAGCCAGCGGCGGGCGCTTGACAGTGGAATGGCCACGCCCTCGGTGGGTGTGAAGTCACCCACTTTGCCGGTGGTGGTGAGGTGGTACAGCGCAGGCTCGTGCATGTGGCCGCAAAACACCACATTGGCCTCTGACGCAAACAGGCTGCTGACGGCTTCCAGCCGACTGTGGATGTAGCCCCACTCAGCCGGGTTGGCGGTGTTGGCGTGGGCGATCTCGCAGGGGCCGATCCGGGCGGTCAATGGCAGGCTGTTGAGCCATTCGCGTTGCGAGGCGCTGAGCTGCTGCCGTGTCCAGACCAGGCTGGCCTGCACGTGGCTGGCCAGCCCCTGCTCCCCTGTCAGCGCGACGGCTTCATCGTGGTTGCCTTTGAGTGCAATGGCGCCTTCCTGGATGCGTTGCTGGACAAAATCCACCACCCAGGCGGGGTCTGCGCCGTAGTCCACGTAGTCCCCCAGCAAGGCCAACTGGTCAAAGCCCAGCTCCTGCAGGTGTGCCCAGACGGCCTCCGTGGCTTGACGGTTGGCGTGGAGGTCGGACATCAGGGCAATCTTCATCAAGTGGCTCCGTGGCAGGCCCCACAGTTTAGGCACAGCCCGGCACCCTCTGCCATGAGGGGTGTCAAGGATTGATGTCAATGCTCCACAGGTTGTGCCATGGCCTTCATGCTGCGGCGCAGCGCCACCGCACTCACGGCCTTGAGGTGGTCCTGTCGATCCAGCCGGAACACCTGCACGGTGTCCGAGACCACCCGCGCCTGAGAGGCCAGCGACACGGAGGCAGCCGAGATCTGTTCAACTGCCGCAGCGTTCTGCTGGGTGATGGCGTCCAGGTGGGAGACTGCGCTGTTGATCTGGGAGATGCCCAGGAGTTGTTCCTGGGCACCATGGCTGATGGATTCGACCAGCGCACTGACTTGTTGAACGGACGCTCTGGCCTCGTCCATCGTGGTTTGTGCGGCTTCGGTCAGTTTGCTGCCGGCGGCGATCTTTTCTGCCGAATCCGTGATCAGTTGCTTGACCTCCTTGGCCGCGGTGGCGGTGCGTCCCGCCAGGGCCCGCACTTCTGCGGCTACCACGGCAAAGCCACGGCCTTGCTCGCCGGCGCGGGCGGCTTCGACCGCAGCGTTCAGGGCCAGGATGTTGGTCTGAAATGCAATGCTGTCGATCACATGGATGATCTCGCTGATCCGCTGGGACGAGTCTTCGATGCCCTTCATGGTCTGGGTGACCTGATGGACCGCGTCGCTGCTGCGGCCGGTGATGGCCGTGGCCACCTGGGCCAGGCTGGCGGCCTGAGTGGCGGTGTCCGAACTGGTTTTGACCGTGCCGGTGATCTCTTCCATCGAGGCGGCTGTTTGCTCCAGGCTGCCGGCCTGAGATTCGGTGCGCCCTGACAGGTCGAGGTTGCCGTCAGCGATTTCCTGGGTGGCCACGAGCATCTGCTCGACTTCATTGCGGGCGTCCTTGACGATGGATCCCAGGTTCACGTTCAACTGCTGCAGCGCTTGCGTGAACTGACCGATCACGTCGTTGCGGTCGCTGCGCAATTCAGAGGTGAGGTCGCCGGCGGCCATGCGGTTGGCAAACGCCAGCATGTCGTGGAGGGGGTGGATCAGTCGGCGATGGATCACGGCGCCGCCGGCCAGCGCCAGGCTCACCAGCACGGCCAAGGCCAGGAGCAACCCGGGCGTTGACCATTGACACGATCATCGACGCTCAGCAGGCCGACGAGCAAGCCGGCACAGGCAGCCGCCAGAACGATGGCGGTGACCTGCGCACTCAATCCCAGCCGGGTGGCCTTTTTGAGCTTGCCCAGGGTGTCGTCCCGGTACAGGTGTCCGTGATCCAGCCTGTGCACCACCTGGCCCTGGCTTTGCTCCTGCCGCATGCGCGCATAGAGGTGCTCGGCCCGGTCGACATCCGCCCGCGAGGGCTGGGTCCTGACGGACATGTAGCCGATGGCTTCCTGCCCTTCCATGAGTGGGGTGACATTGGCCATGACCCAGTAGTGGCTGCCATCCTTGCGACGGTTCTTGACCAAGGCTGACCAGGGGCTGCCCGATGCAATGGTCGACCACATGTCCCGAAAGGCCTCTTCGGGCATGTCGGGGTGACGAATCATGTTGTGGGGCTGGCCCAGCAGTTCTTCACGGGTGTAGCCGCTGACCGAGACAAATGCTCGGTTGCAGTGCGTGATTCGACCTTTGAGGTCGGTGGTGGACACCAGAGACTCTCCTTCCGGGAAGGGGTACTCCTTGTCCACGACGGGCAGATTGATCCGCATGACAGCTCCTTTGCCTTGAAAGGGGCAAAGTGGGTTGTGGTGGGCGGCATCAGCCGCGGCAAAGCCAGTACAAGTTCTCGACAAACTGGTTTGGAGGCCCCATCTTATCGGCGCCTGCGCCCGGCGCTTGAGTGAGGATCCACTGTTTTGACCCTTATTTTCTGGCTCGAAAAGATGGCATGGGTCTGTGCTTTGTGCGGGTCCAGCGGCGACAATGTCGTGCGGCCGATCCAGGGGTCGCCAGTCATGTCCAGGAACCTCCAAAGAACGTGAAGACACCCGAGCAAGAAGCCGCACTGCGGTCGATCCGAAAGCTGATCGATTTTTGGCAGATATCACCTGAAGAGTTGGTCACCGAGGGTGCCTCCGCGCCCTTGCCTGTGATTCCCAAACCCGTGGCGATCAAATACCGACACCCCGTGTCGCACGAAACCTGGGATGGCCAGGACGGCCAGCCCGATTGGCTCAGGCTGGCCTTGACCAAGGAGGGTTACACGGTGGACGAATTGCGTGTGCATCCAGCGCCAGATGCGGGCTCGTCCGAGGGACAGTCCGGCACTTGAATCAATGGTTTACACCTTGTCACAGTAAGTCGGTGCCCTGACATGATGTGAAATGCCGTGTGGCCACTTTCCGTGGGCCCGAGTCTGCTGAGGTGTGCGCGGGATATGCGAGTCGTTGTGCGGCAAGAGCCGATGGATCGGACGGCATTGGCCTGGTGGGCGGCGCTGGGGGCCGGGCTGGGGCTCGTTCTCCTGTCGACCCTGTTGTGGGTCAAGCAGGGCTCGCCTGATGACGAGACTCAGGCGTTCTCGACCGAGCTGGCGCGCATCGAGCCGGTGCTGCTGCAACTGCACCGTGGCGAGCTGCCGACGGCTGACGCCCTGGATCAGACCCGGGCCGGTGAATTCGAGCCCCTCATGCGGGCCCTGATCGATGCGTCCCGGCAACGTCAGCAAGCGCTTCAGGCCTACCAGGCCCAGGTCGAGGTGGTGTCGCTGGGCGATTGGCTCACGCCCGGACATCTGGCGTCCTCACGCGGGCGTGAGGCCTTGCGGCATCGTCTGGGGCAACTCGAGGGGGCCCTGGATGAACTCATCAAGCGTGAAGCGGTGGTTCAGTCCCAACTCAACGAGGGCATGTCAGCCTGGTTGTCCAGACAGCCTGGGGCTGTGCAGGCCGATGGGGCGCTCGGCCGTCTGTTGCAGGCCTCCAGGCCGGCCTCGCATGTGATGACCTCATTTTTCAAGGTGGAGCGAGACATCGTCATTCGGGTGGCTGACCTGCTCGATCGCCTGGATCAACCCGAGGTGCGGGTTTCCGTCGAACTGCAGCCCCAGCCAGAACTGGTGTTTCAGCGAGAGGAAGACCTGGCGCACTACCGGCGTGTGCTGGGCGAGCTGTCCGCCTTGGGGGAGCGCGAGATGCAGTTGATCGATGCTGCCCGCAGGGCACCAGAGCAACAGGCCAAACTGGTGGGTGCGTGGCTGGTGGCCAGCACGGACGATCGTCACTGACGGCGAGACCCGAAACAGACGCTAAACTTCGGGTCTGGTTTCTCCCTGTCGTACAAGGGATAGTACGGCCCCCTCCTAAGGGGCAAATCGGGGTTCGAGTCCCTGCGGGGGGACCATCTCGGATCGGGCGGTGGCAGGGGCTTAAGGTGCCCTTAAGGTTCGCGCGTTGCAATGCGGCACCTTTGACTCTCGGGTGCCACCCACCATGCAACGCCATTCCCCGACCTTCCTCTTTCAGGATCACGCCCCTGGGCGGACTGGCAAGGGGCGCTGGCTCGGCTGGTGGTGGATGTTCGGGCTGTTTCTGGCGCTGGCCCTGCTGCTGCGGTTGGTCTTGTGGTTCAAGACTGGCTCTGGCGCCGATGGGTCCTGGCCCCATGCGGGCCAGATCCTGGGCTTGGGCCTGGTGTATGACCTGGTCGCTGGCGCGGCGCTGCTGTTGCCTCTGGGGCTGTTTCTGCTGGTCCTGCCTTTGTCGGTGTATCGACACCGGGCGGGGCGTGCATGGCTGGCTTTGGGTTACGGCACCTGGGTCTTCCTGATGTTGTTTGTGGCGGTCTCGGAGTGGATCTTCTGGGACGAGTTCGGCACGCGCTTCAACTTCATCGCGGTGGACTACCTGCTCTACACCCATGAGGTCATCGGCAACATCCGTGAGTCCTACCCGGTGGGATGGCTCTTGTCGGCGCTGGCATTGGCTTCAGGGGGGCTGGTCTGGCTGGGGCGTGATGCGCTGCTAGGGCCACGCCGGGACACCCCAGGTCTGTCCCATCGCCTGGGGCCGTTTCTGGTGGGCGCTCTGGTGGCGGGCATTGGTGTGCAGCAACTGGCCGCCGACCTGAAAAATCAGTCGGACAACCGGTATGTGAACGCGCTCAGCGGCAACGGGGTGTTCGAGTTCTTCTCCGCCTTGCGCCACAACGAGCTGGACTACGCGCACTTTTACCAGAGCCTGCCCCAGGCCGAGGCCATGCAGCGCCTGCGGCGGCAGTTGGTCACCCCGCATTCGCCGATGGCGTCCAGCGATCCTCAGGACCTGACCCGCGCGGTGGATCCCGGTGGCCAGGAGCAGCACCTCAATGTGGTGCTGATCTCGGTGGAGAGCCTGTCGGCTGACTTCATGGCGCGCTTTGGGAACCGAGAGGGCATCACCCCTCGGCTGGATGCGCTGGCCCGGCAAGGTTTGTTGTTCACTCGTCTGTACGCCACGGGCACTCGCACGGTTCGCGGCCTGGAGGCCTTGTCGCTGGCGGTGCCGCCCACGCCCGGCCAGTCCATGGTCAAGCGGCCCGCCAATGAAGGCTTGTTCTCTCTGGGCAGTGTGTTCAAGGCCAAGGGGTATGACACCCGTTATGTTTATGGTGGCTACGGCTACTTTGACAACATGAATGCGTTCTTCGCGGCCAACGGGTACCAGGTGGTCGATCGCACGGCCATCGATTCGGCGGCCATTCACCATGAAAACATCTGGGGGGTGGCCGATGAGGACTTGTTCACCCTGGCCTTGAAGCAGGCTGACGAGTCGCATGCCAAAGGCCGGCCGTCTTTCATGCATGTGATGACCACGTCCAATCACCGGCCCTATACCTACCCGGACGGCCGGATCGACATCCCCTCCCACCAGGGGCGCCAGGGGGGTGTCAAGTACACGGACTGGGCCATTGGCAACTTCATGGACCGCGCAGCGACCAAGCCATGGTTTCGCGACACGGTGTTCGTGATCGTGGCGGACCATTGCGCCTCCAGCGCGGGCAAGACCGACCTGCCGGTGGAGAAGTACCTGATCCCGGCCATCGTGTACTCACCCGCGCACATCCAGCCAGCCGAGGTGACTCGCCTGGCCAGCCAGATCGACATTGCACCGACCTTGCTGGGGCTGCTGAAGTTCAAGTACCGCAGCCGTTTCATGGGGTATGACCTGTTTGACCTGGAGCCGGGGCGCGAGCGAGCGTTCATCAGCACCTATCAGGACCTGGGTTTTCTGCAGGGGGATTCCCTGCTCAAGCTCGACCCACGCGGGGGCACCTTGTCCTTGCGGGTCAAGGATGGTCGCACCGAGCCTCAGCACGCGGCACTGTCGTGGGACAAGGTGGCCGATGCGATCAGTTGGTATCAGGGCGCAGCCTGGGCTTACCATCACGATGGTTTGTCTTTCCAGGGCTCCCTGTCCGGTTCCTATGCGCGTGTTGCTGGTCGAAGATGATGAGTTGCTGGGCCACGGCGTCCAGCAAGGGCTGATCCAGCACGGCTTTGCCGTGGACTGGATTCAGCGCGGCGACCTGGCCGAATCTGCCTTGCGGACCCAGACCTTTGATTGCGTGGTTCTGGACTGGCAACTGCCTGGCCTGTCGGGTGTGGCGTTGCTGCAGCGCCTGAGGGCCCAGGGCAACCACACACCGGTTCTGATGCTGACCGCGCGAGATGCGCTGGAAGACCGGATCGAGGGGCTGGATGGTGGGGCCGATGACTACCTGATCAAACCCGTGGCCGTGGTGGAACTGGCCGCGCGTTTGCGGGCCTTGATCCGCCGCGCTTCGGGGCAGGGCAGCCCGGTGTTCACCTGGGGGGCGCTCAGCCTGGATCCCGGCCGGCGTGAGGTGCGCCTGGATGATCAGGTGGTCGAGCTGTCGCACCGGGAGTTCGATGTGCTGGCCAAGTTGATGAGCCAGCCTCAGCGCCCTTTGTCGCAGGAGCAGTTGATTGCCTCGCTCTATGCCTGGGGTGAGGACATCGCCAGCAATGCGGTGGAGGTGCACGTGCACCATCTGCGCAAGAAGCTGGGCGCCGACTGGATCAAGACCATCCGAGGGGTGGGCTACGTGCTCAACCCTGGCAAGGCTTTGTCATGAGGTCGTTGCGTGTCCGCCTGGTCCGCACGCTGCTGGCCGCTTTGCTGCCGATCTGGTTGATCATGGCCCTCGTGTCTTACTGGTCGGCGGTTGAGGAGGTGGACGAGATCTACGACCTGCAGTTGCAGGAGTCTGCCCGGCCTTTGTTGCCCCTGTCGGTGCCTGAGATCCGGCGCTTGCTGGATCGGCCGCTGTCAGAGCCCTTGGTGGACGAGCCCCGCAGCGAATTTGCCGTGATCGTCTGGAATGCCCAGGGACAGGCCTTGTACCGAAGCCCGGTGGCGCCCCCGCTCGGGTTTTCCGATCACCTGCTGAGAGACAGTCAGGCCAGCGTCAGAACGGTGACCCTGCATGGTGGCGAGCGCTGGCGTGTGCAGTGGTTCGAGCAGGTCAAGGCCGGGCGCTGGATGGCCGTCATGTTGCCGCTGTACGAGCGCGATGAGCTGGCCATGGCCATGGCGGTGGGGCTGGCATCGCCCGTGTTGCTGGCGATGGTGTTGTTGGTGCCCCTGGTGTTCTGGGCGGTGAGGCGTGGCCTGGCGCCTCTGCAGGCCATTGGCCAACAGGTGGCGCAGCGCCTTGGGCAGGACTTGTCCCACATCTCGGGTGATCAGGTGCCTAGCGAGGTGCAGCCTTTGCTGCACGAGATCAATGCCCTGCTGGGGCGTCTGGGTGAGGCATTGGCCCATGAAAAGCGCTTCACGGCCGATGCCTCGCACGAGCTGAGGACCCCTTTGGCAGCAGCCCAGGTGCAGGTTGAGGTGGCGCTGGGTGCGCAGGATGAGGCCGTGAGGCAGGCGGCCTTGATGCACGCGCAAACCGGGCTGACCCAGGCCAGTCGCCTGACCGAGCAGTTGCTGTTGCTGTCCCGCCTGGATCACCAATGGGGGCAGCAGTCAGTGGCCGCTCAGGTGCATGACGTGCCCGGCTGGCGGGTGGGTGCCTCGTTGGGTGAGGTGGTGCGTGAGGTGGTGGCCGATCTGAGCGTGCCGGCGCTCGGGGCCGGGCTGGAGCTGTCGCTGGATCTGCCGGACCAGCCTTGCCTGGTGAGCCTGCAGCCCGATTGGTTCAGCGTGGCCTTGCGCAATGTGTTGAGCAACGCGATCAAGTTCACGCCTGAGGGCGGGCAGGTTCACATCACGGTGACCCAGTCGGCCACCGAGGGCTGCGTGAGCGTGCACGACAGTGGCCCTGGGGTCCCGGCCGAACAACTCGCGCAGCTGTCTCAACGGTTTTTCAGAGGTGACCACGCCAAGCCAGGGGCGGGCCTGGGGCTGTCGATCGTGGCCCGGGTGATGGCCATCCATCAGGGGCAGTTGCGCTTTGAGCAGGAGCAGGGGCTCAAGGTGTCCCTGGTCCTGCCCCGCGTGGTGGTCAGCCCGCCTTGAGCAGACCCTTGGTTTCAATGAACCCGATGACATCCTTGAGCCCCGATTGGGTCTTGAGGTTGGTCATCACGTAGGGGCGCAATCCTTGGGGTGTCTGGCGCATGCGCCGGGTGTCGGCTTCCATGATGTCCAGGTTGGCGCCCACGTGCGGTGCCAGGTCGGTCTTGTTGATCACGAACAGATCGCTCTTGGTGATGCCGGGGCCGCCCTTGCGCGGAATCTTCTCGCCCGCAGCCACGTCGATCACGTAGATGGTCAGGTCGCTCAACTCGGGGCTGAAGGTGGCGGCCAGGTTGTCACCACCCGATTCGATGAAGACGATGTCGGCATTGGGGTACTTGGCCAGCATCCGGTCGACCGCTTCCAGGTTGATGGAGGCGTCTTCTCGGATGGCGGTGTGCGGGCAGCCACCGGTCTCCACACCCATGATCCGGTCCGGATCGAGGGCGCCGGCCACGGTCAGCAGGCGCTGGTCCTCCTTGGTGTAGATGTCGTTGGTGATGACCACCAGGTCGTAGGTCTCGCGCATGGCCTTGCACAGCATCTCCAGCAAGGTGGTCTTGCCGGAGCCCACGGGGCCGCCCACACCGACGCGCAGCGGGGGCAGTTTCTTGGTTCGGCCAGGGATGTGGTGCAGGTTGCTCATGATCGGAAAAGGCGTGAGTACTGGGTTTCATGCTGGGCACTCAGGATGGCCAGCATGGGGGTGAAGGCCTGGCGCTGGCTGTCGGGCAGCGTCAAGGCATGGTCAATGGCGGTGGGGATCTCGTCGATCAGGCTTTGCAGGATGCGCTGGCCTGCCGTTTGACCCAGGGGCACGGCCTTGATGGCCGCCTGCACCATGTTCTCTGCCCAGGCAAAGGCAAAGCTGATCAAGGCTTCGCGCAAGACCTCCGGGCTGGCGCTGCCTTGACCCACAGGCAGGCTCTGGGCCACGGCCAGGGCAAAGACCACCGGCCAGGTGGGGGCGGGGCGCAAGGTGCTGCAGTGCGCCAGGCGCAGGTCGGTGCTGTCCACCGCGGCTTGGCCGCTGCGTTGCTGCAGCCAGGCGACCAGGGATCGGCCCATCTGCTCGGCCTGCAGGCGCAGCTCGCTGGTTTCCCGGGTCTGGCAGACCCAGTCGTTGAGTTCGCTAATGCGGGCCAGGTCGCCGCGTTGCCACGCGGGGATGGCCTTGGCCACCACAGCCATGTCGGCGCGGGCCAGGCTCAGGTGGAGCTGGTCGCGCAGCCAGGCGGCCACCTGGGATTCACCCACCACCCGGCCCGAGTCGATGGCCGATTCCAGCACCTCGGAGTAGCTGAATCCGCCCACGGGCAGGGCCGGTGAGGCCAGCCACATCAACTGCAGGCGGGTGGCTGCGCTCAGCGGCGTGACGCGGGGGGCAACTCGGGGCATGGGTCTCAGTGGTCGTGGCCGCAGCCAGGGCCGTGAACATGCGGCACGGGCGCCGCCTTCACAGCGATGCCCACGGGCTTGCCGCGTGTGGTGGGGCTGGGGGCTGAGGGGGCCACAGCCTCCGCGTGTTCATGGGCGTGGTCATGTCCGCAACCGGGGCCGTGGACATGCGCGGCAGGTTCATCACCATGCGCATGTGAATGCGAGTGCCCGTGGGTGTGTCCCCCGGCGGCATAGGCACCGCCTTCCGGTTCAAAGGCCATGTGGGCCTCGATCACGGTCAGGTGCATGGCACGCAGCATGTCGGCCAGCACATGGTCGGGCTCGATCTTGAGGTGATCGGGCTTGAGCTCGATCTGCACGTGGCGGTTGCCCAGGTGGTAGGCCGCACGCACCAGGTCAAAGGGGCTGCCATGCTCGGTGCAGGGGGTGATGACCAGCACGGGTTGCGGGGCCGCCTGGACGCGGATCATGGAGCCATCTTCGGCCACCAGCACATCGCCACCGCGCACCAGGGTGCCGCGGGGCAGGAACACGCCGATCTGGCGGCCCAGGCTGTCGATGGCGTCGAAGCGGCTTTTCTGGCGCACGTCCCAGTCGATGTCGACCAGGGCAGCACGCTTGAGCAGCACGGGGGCCAGACCCTGGCCTTGGGGGAGGAGTTTGTTGACGGTCAGCATGCGGGGAGTGTCCGTCAAAACAGGAAGTACCGCTGCGCCATGGGCAAGTCCGTGGCGGGCTCGCAGGTCAGCAGCATGCCATCGGCGCGGACCTGGTAGGTCTGGGCGTCGATCTCCATGTGGGGCAGGTAGTGGTTGTGCACCATGTCGGCCTTTTTGACGCTGCGGCACCCTCGCACGGCCACGACCTGCTTTTTCAGGCCCAGTTGTGCGGGCAGGCCGGCGGCCAGACCCGCCTGGCTCATGAAGGTCAGCGAGGTGCGGCTCAAGGCACCGCCAAAGGCGCCGAACATGGGCCGGAAGTGCACGGGCTGTGGCGTGGGGATGGAGGCATTGGGGTCGCCCATGGCCGCCGCCGCAATGAAGCCGCCTTTCATGATGATGCTGGGTTTGACGCCAAAGAAGGCGGGTTTCCAGATCACCAGGTCGGCCCATTTGCCTTCTTCGATGCTGCCCACCTCGTGGGCCACACCATGGGCCAGGGCGGGGTTGATCGTGTACTTGGCCACGTAGCGCTTGACGCGGGCGTTGTCGTGACGGTCGGTGTCGCCCGGCAGCTTGCCCCGCTGGGACTTCATCTTGTGGGCGGTCTGCCAGGTGCGCATGATGACCTCGCCCACACGGCCCATGGCTTGAGAGTCAGAGCTGAACATGCTGATGGCACCCAGGTCATGCAGGATGTCTTCGGCCGCAATGGTCTCGCGGCGGATGCGGCTCTCGGCAAAGGCCAGGTCCTCGGCGATGGATGCATCCAGGTGGTGACACACCATGAGCATGTCCAGGTGTTCGTCGATGGTGTTGACCGTGAAGGGGCGGGTCGGGTTGGTCGATGAGGGCAGCACATTGGGCTCGCCCACCACCTTCATGATGTCCGGGGCGTGGCCGCCGCCTGCCCCTTCGGTGTGGAAGCTGTGGATGGTGCGGCCCTTGAAGGCCGCCACGGTGTCTTCCACAAAGCCCGATTCGTTCAGGGTGTCCGAGTGGATGGCGACCTGGATGTCGGTCTCTTCGGCCACGCTCAGGCAGGTGTCGATGGCCGAGGGGGTGGTGCCCCAGTCCTCGTGCAGCTTCAGGCCGATCACGCCGGCGTTGACCTGCTGTCGCAAGGCATCGGGTTGGCTGGCGTTGCCCTTGCCCAGAAAGCCCAGGTTCATGGGGAAGGCCTCGGCGGCCTTGAGCATCAGGGCGATGTTGTCCGGCCCTGGCGTGCAGGTGGTGGCAAAGGTGCCGGTGGCAGGGCCCGTGCCGCCGCCGATCATGGTGGTGACGCCGCTGTTGAGCGCTTCTTCGATCTGCTGGGGGCAGATGAAGTGGATGTGGGTGTCGATGCCACCGGCCGTGACGATCATGCCTTCGGCCGCGATGATCTCGGTGCCCGGGCCGATGACGATGTCCACCCCGGGTTGAACATCGGGGTTGCCGGCCTTGCCGATCTTGGCGATGCGTCCGCCCTTGAGGCCGATGTCGGCCTTGACGATGCCCCAGTGGTCCAGGATCAGGGCATTGGTGAGCACGCAGTCCATGGCGTCCATGGGGCCGGGGCCGTTGACGCGCTGGCTCTGGCCCATCCCGTCGCGGATGGTCTTGCCCCCGCCAAATTTGACCTCTTCGCCGTAGCCGCCTGCGCCCAGGGTGAGGTCGCGTTCAACCTCGATGACCAGGTTGGTGTCGGCCAGTCGGAGCCGGTCGCCCACGGTCGGGCCGAACATTTCGGCATAGGCTTGTCGCTGGATCGTTGCCATCAGGGATGTCCTTGTCGTGCGTCAGGGCGCGTGTCAGAGCTTGCCTTGGGTCAGGCCGCGAAATCCGTGGACCACGCGGTCGCCGGCGTAGTCGACCACTTCGACCGTGCGTTGCTGGCCGGGCTCGAAACGCACAGCGGTGCCCGAGGCGATGTTCAGGCGCATGCCGCGCGCGGCCTCACGGTCAAAGCGCAGGGCGCCGTTGGTTTCGGCAAAGTGGTAGTGGGAGCCGACCTGGATGGGGCGGTCGCCCGCGTTTTCGACCACCAGGGTCAGGGTGCGCCGCCCGACGTTGATGGGCAGGTCCGGGCCGTCGATGAGGAGTTCGCCGGGGATCATGGTGGGCTCCTCACAGGGCGCCGGTCAGGACCGGGCTCAGCAGGCTGACGCCCAAGCCGGCAAGGCCGGCTCCTGCCAGGCGCGACCACCAGTGGCTGCGCTTTTGAAGGGCCAGGCCCAGGGCGATGCCGCAAGCATGCAGCGCCATGGTGCTCAGGACCATGCCGGTCAGTGCTGCCAGGGCATGTCCACCCAGTTCCTGGCCGTGTGCCAGTCCATGGAACAGGGCAAATGCAGCCACCAGCCAGGCGCCTGCGCCGATCGACAGCCTGGCTCGGCCGGCGACCAGCAGTCCCAGCACGAGCACCGAGGCGGCAATCATGGGCTCGACCCCGGGCAACTGCATGCCGCTCATGGCCAGCAAGGCACCCAGCAGCAGCGTGACGGCAAACGCCAAGGGCGCCGTCCACAGTTGGGAGGTCGACGCGACGCCTTCGGTGCGGCCCGTGTGGCCCGCACCCAGTGCGGTCCACAGACCCACGCTGAGCATGGCTGCCAGGTGATCCAGGCCCCCGACGGGGTGGCTGGCGCCACTCATGAAGCTGCTCAGGGCGTCATGGGTGTGCGCGTCCATGCCCCCCACGTGAGCCTGGGCGGTGCTGCTGAACGCAGCAACCATCACCAGGGTGGTGCAGGACGCGATGGCCGGGATGGTGCGTTGAGTGCGTTGGCTGAGGCTTTTGATCATGTTCAAAATCCAGGTGAGGTCAAACAAGGTGGGTTTGCACCACGTTGGTGCTAAATGTCCGGAGGTCTTGTGTCATGCAATGGGTTGGTGCACTGTCACCAATTTGGTGCCATCCGGAAAGGTGGCCTCGACCTGAATGTCGGGGATCATTTCCGGGATGCCCTCCATCACGTCGGCGCGTGTGAGCACGGTTTTGCCCTCGCTCATGAGGGCGGCCACGCTCTTGCCGTCCCGGGCGCCTTCCATGATGGCAGCGGTGATCAGGGCCACCGCCTCGGGGTAGTTCAGCTTGAGTCCACGGGCCATGCGGCGTTCGGCCAGCAGGGCGGCTGTGAAGATCAGGAGCTTGTCTTTCTCGCGCGGGGTGAGTTCCATGGTGTCAAGGCATTGAAATTGCGGTGTGAAGCGTGGATTCCCTTCACACCATGCAAGTCCCAGACCAAAACATTGCCCACCCCGCCGTGACCCCTGTGGTGTCCCCTGATGACCCAGGGGCGCAGGCCTTGCAGCGTGTGATCAAGGTGCGTCGTGACTACAACAGCTGGGTGGCCACCGAGACGCTGGAGGACTACGCCCTGCGCTTCACGCCCCGGTCGGCCCGCCGCTGGAGCGAGTGGCGGGTGGCCAACACGGCCTTTGGCGTGGCGTCCTTCCTGGTGCTGGAGGCGGTGGGGGCCACGCTGCTGGTGGAGCATGGCTTTGTGAATGCCTTCTGGGCCATCATCGCCACCGGTTTGATCATCCTGCTGGCCGGATGGCCCATCAGTGTCTATGCCGCCCGTCACGGGGTGGACATGGACCTGCTGACGCGGGGGGCGGGTTTTGGCTACATCGGCTCGACCATCACGTCGCTGATCTACGCCTCGTTCACCTTCATCTTCTTTGCGCTGGAGGCCGCAGTCATGGCCTACGCGCTGGACCTGGCCTTTGACATCCCGCCCGCCTGGGGCTACTTCATCTGTGCGCTGGTGGTGGTGCCGCTGGTCACCCATGGGGTGACCATCATCAGTCGCCTGCAACTGATCACCCAACCCATCTGGCTGGTCATGCTGGTGGTGCCTTATGTGTATGTGTTCAAGGAGCACCCCACCATCTGGCAGGACCTGTCCGGTTATGCGGGTGCTTCGGGCACCCACACGGGGTTTGACTGGTTGGGCTTTGGCTCGGCCATGACGGTGGGCATTGCCCTGATCACGCAGATGGGCGAGCAGGCCGACTACCTGCGCTTCATGCCGGAGGAGCGTGCGGGGCGGCGGGGGCGTTGGTGGG
>DAORJC010000028.1:0-24797 GCA_035438885.1 Aquabacterium sp.
AGGCCTAACGCAATGTAGACCTCAATATTGAGGCGTAACCCGTCGATTTTTGCGTCTTGAATGACGGATAACCACGACGGTCAGGTGTGGGCGAGTCGCGGTAAGTGGTTGATTCATCTGAACTTACCCCTGCTTGTGTCTGTATGTTTCCAACATTATGCGTCCAGGTTATCCGTCACACCCGAGGAGCGCGCAGGGCCTTGCTGCGTGCAACCAACAGGCTTGCTCTGGGGCAATTCTAAGCGAGGGTCTCAAGCAGCACCTCTGGGTGCTTCCTGGCAATTCGAATGAGTGCTTGTGCGGCTCCCGAAGGGGCTCTACGACCTTGCTCCCACTCTTGAAGAGTGCGCTTTGAAATGCAAAGCGCCACAGCAAACTGGGCCTGGGACAGGCCTGTTTGCTGCCGGGCCTCAGCCACTTCATTGAGCTCGATTTTGGTGACCCGAGCAGCTTGGCCGGCTCGCATTTCCTTGACGGATTGCAAGAGCTTGAGCCCCAGTTCGGTGCCAGTGATGGAATCGGTGGGTTTGCCGCGACTAGTCATTTTCAATTGCCTCTCGAACAGCTTTGAGAAGGTGGCCAGGGATGCTGCCCCTGACCGCTTTAGCGTAGATCACGAGGAGCCAGATTTCACCTGACCGCAGCCGGGTGAAGTAAATCACTCTGACGCCACCGCGCTTGCCCATGCCAGGACGCGACCAACGGACCTTACGGCAGCCACCACTGTTGGGGATGACGTCGCCAGATTCGGGGTTGCCTGCGATCCACACACAAAAGGCAGCACGTTCTTCCTCTGTCCACAGCTTTTTCGCATCCTCGATGAAGGACGGCGTTTCGGCGATGGTGTACATGCTGCGAATTGTACGTCATAGACGTACTTTTTGCAACCGATAAGGCGCGTCTATCTGAAGGCCTAACGCCCAAGTTCAGGGGCGCCCGCTTGGCGTAGCCGAAGCGCGCAGTGGTGGAGGCGTCCCCTGCAACGCCCAGTTAGGCGCAGCGGCCTTGCCGGACAAGGGATGTGCGATGCCACCGTCGCCGTATGTGCCGAGCACTTGTGCGACGACCACCTGGTAGCCGTTGAGCCAGCGAGCTTGGTTCTGCTTGGCTTGGATGTGAGAAGGGTGCTTCATGAGAGCTTGCAGCGCCTCCATCGACTCCCAGTAGTACACATTGGAGATAAGGCCGGTCTCGTGGTTCTCCCAGGCTTCCTCGCCGAGGTAGCCTGGAATGGATTTGGCGACTTGAGCGATGACGCTGTCCAGGGCGTGGAACTCGTCGTCGTACTGGCCCTTGGCGAAGGTGAACGTAGAGGTGTACATGCGTGTGAGATGTGTGCGCCTAACGCTCGCGGTAAGCCGCGCCGGAGTGCGAAGCACGGAGGGCACCCACAAGCGCAGCTTGTGGGCGTCGGCTTGACCAACCTGTTAGGCTGGGGCGCGGAGGCACAGCATTGCACTTCACTTGGCAACCTACACTACGGCCAGATGCGCATTTGGGGCTAGATCCGTGCATTTTTTTCATACCAAGCCTCCTTTTCGCTCCACAGTTCACTGATCGATGAATCTATGTAGGTGATCTCGTCTCCATCTTCGGGCCACCACTCAAAGACACCCTGTGTATTGATGTCGATGCCCCAATAGCCACCTACGCCGAAATCGCCAAACGCAATGCAATGCGACCAGAAATCGGGTTGAATTGGATCGCTGCGGAGATAAAGCGTATGGCTTACTGCCGAGTTGGCCGTCGTGGTACTGATGAGTGGGTAAAGAAATGCCGCACCAGTAGGCCCGTTGAAGCCATTTGCTTGCATGTAGACCTCAACA
The DNA here is from genome assembly GCA_035438885.1 of Aquabacterium sp. Lineage (GTDB taxonomy): Bacteria > Pseudomonadota > Gammaproteobacteria > Burkholderiales > Burkholderiaceae_C > Aquabacterium. The sequence continues at coordinate 1,827 of DAORJC010000028.1, forward strand.
AGAGAGTCAGGCAGGCGGTGCCCTAGTTCCGCCTGTGCCTGTTCGATTTCTTCGGGAGAGCATGGCTCCCCGTGCACATACTTGGAAAGGTCGAAGTTCATACGGTGCTCATAAACTGGGAGGCCTAACGCCCGCGGTAAGCCGCGCCGGAGTGCGAAGCACGGAGGGCACCTACAAGCGGAGCTTGTAGGCGTCGGCTTGACCAACCTGTTAGGCTGGTGGCAGATGCTATGGCCGTTGAGTTACTCATGGCGTTGCATTTGTTGTGTGAACTGGGGCGTATGGAGAACGACCGAGTGGACTGGCGCCTTGACACTTCATAGTAGGGCTATGCGCATTCTGGACTCTTTCGCTTCAGGCATTAGCAAAAAATCCCTCCATGCGCAGAGAGCCTTGCGATATTCACTAAGGCTGAACTGGCCAGTTTCTGGTTCGGGTTGCTCTTCGATAAGAATTTCAACTTGTACGCCGTGCGGGCGGAAGGTTACGCAGGTGTCATTGAGGCCAAATTCTTCCAGGGCCGAACTTCCATTGGCGACGGTGTCTAGTAGGCGGATCATGGTGTCACAGTCGGTTGCGTCATGCGCCATCATTGAAAGTGCAGCGCAGAGATAGCGGGAGTACCGCTCCTCCTCTTTCCCGTGAGCAACGGACAGGCGATGCCAAATATCACCTCTGAGAGGGTGCTTCCCGGCTTGCTGACACCAGAACTCGATGGATGTTGGTTCGGTCGACATACTCGTATGGCCTAACGCAATGTAGACCTCAATATTGAGGCGTCACCAGTCGAGTTTTGCGTCTTGGACGACGGATAACCACAACTGTCAGGTGAGGGCAGGGCCCGGTAAGTGGTTGATCCATCTGAATTTATCCCTGCTTGTGTCTGTGTGTTTCTGACATTATGCGTCCAGCTTATCCCTCACACCAGAGGCACCGCGCAGGGCCTTGCCCCGGGGCAACGCCAAGCGGGAAGGGTGTGCTTCCCCCCACATCATCAAGTTCGCCTTTGGTGCCCCGAGCTGATTGGCCGGCTCCCCAATACCCGCTCAACGGACCACCTGCTGCACCGCCCGGTGCCATTGCTGCATCAGGTGCTCAGCCTGCTCTCGCCCCAGGGTGGGCATGAAGCGCCGTTCCACCCGCCACAGGGCGCTCAACTCGTCGGTGCCGGCATACAGCCCGGTGCTCAGCCCGGCCAGGTAGGCCACGCCCAGCGCGGTGGTTTCGGTCACGGCCGGGCGCACCACGGGGATGCCCAGCAGCTCGGCCTGGAACTGCATCAGCAGGTCGTTTCGGCAGGCGCCGCCGTCCACCCGCAGTTCCGAGACGGCCGCGCCACCGCTGTCCTGGATGTCCTGGGCCATGGCCTGCAGCAGCGCGGCGCTTTGAAACGCGATGCTCTCCAGTGCGGCCCGCGCAATGTGGGCCACGGTGGTGCCCCGGGTCAGGCCGAGGATGGCGCCGGTGGCGTTGGGCTCCCAGTAGGGCGCGCCCAGCCCGGTGAAGGAGGGGACAAAGATCACACCCCCCGCATCGGGCACGTTTTGCGCCAGTTGCTCCACCTCGTGGCTGGCCTTGATGGCGTGCAGGCCGTCGCGCAGCCATTGCACCACCGCCCCACCAATGAAGACGCTGCCTTCCTGGGCATAGGCTGGCGCTGTGTCGGGGGTGGCGGCCATGGTGGTGATCAGGCCGTGGTGCGAGGGGTGGCGTTGATCACCCGTGTGCATCAGCATGAAGCAGCCGGTGCCGTAGGTGTTCTTGACCAGGCCAGGCTGGAAGCAGGTCTGCCCAAACAGCGCACTTTGCTGGTCGCCGGCCATGGCGGCAATGAGGATGGGCCCACCCAGCAGGTCGGCGTGCGTGCGGCCGTAGGCGTGGCTGGAGGGATAGACCTCGGGCAGCAAGGCGCGGGGGATGTCCAGCAGGGCCAGCAGGTCGTCGTCCCAGGCCTGGCGGTCGATGTTGAACAGCATGGTCCGCGAGGCATTGCTCACGTCGGTGGCGTGCCGGGCGCCCTGGTCGGCCCGACCGCCGGTCAGTTGCCACAGCAGCCAGGTGTCGATGGTGCCAAAGGCCAGTTGGCCTTGCTCGGCCTTCTGGCGCGCACCGGGGATGTTCTCCAGCATCCAGGCCAGTTTGGTCCCTGAGAAATACGCGTCCACCACCAGGCCGGTGCGGGCCTGGATCATCGGGGCGTGGCCGGCCTGGCGCAGGGCCTGGCAGCGGGCCTCGCCGCGGCGGTCTTGCCAGACGATGGCGTTGCCCAGGGGGGCGCCGCTCTGGCGGTCCCACAGCACGGTGGTCTCACGCTGGTTGGTGATGCCGATGGCGTGGATGTCCGAGGCCTTCAGGCCCGATTGCTGCAACACCTCGCGGGCCGTGGCCAGTTGGGTCTGCCAGATCTCCAGGGGATCGTGCTCGACCCAACCCGGGCGGGGAAAGTGCTGCTGGAACTCGCGCTGGGCCATGGCCACCAGCTCGCCCCGGTCGTTGAACAGGATCGCCCGGGAGCTGGAGGTGCCTTGGTCCAGTGAAAGCAGGTAGGCCATGGGTGCAGGTCCGAATGAGGTGAGGGGGATGGGTGAAGGACGGGTGGATGGCGGCATCAAGCGCTTGCGGCCACCACGCAGTCGATGCCGGCTTCGGCCAGCAGGGCGGGGAAGGGCTCGGGCGGGGGCTGGTCGGTGAACAGCCGGTCGATCTGCTCCAGGCGGGCCAGCTCGACCATGGCGGGGCGGTTGAACTTGGTGTGGTCGGCGGCCAGCCAGACCGAGCGGCTGTGCTCGATCAGGGCCTGGGCCACCTTCACCTCACGCAGGTCGTAGTCACGCAGGCTGCCGTCGGCCTCGATGCCCGAGATGCCGATCAGGCCGATGTCGACCCGGAACTGGCGGATGAAGTCCACCGTGGTCTCGCCCACGATGCCGTGGTCATGGGCACGCATCACGCCACCGGCCACGATGACTTCGCACTGTGGGTTGGCCGACAGGGTGCGGGCCACATTGAGGTTGTTGGTGATCACGCGCAGGCCTTGGTGGTGCAGCAGCTCCTGGGCGACGGCCTCGGTGGTGGTGCCCAGGTTGATCAGCAGCGAGCAGTGGTGGGGGATGGCTTGTGCCACGGCGCGGGCCAGGCGCTTTTTGCCGTCGGCGTTCAGGCTCAGGCGCTGGGGGTAGGCCAGGTTCTCGGTGGTGGAGGCGGGCAGCCGCACCCCGCCGTGGTAACGCTGCAGCAGTTGGGCCTGCGCCAGCAGCGTCACATCGCGCCGCACGGTCTGCAAGGTCACGCCCAGGGCGTCGGCCAGGCGCTCGATGCTCAGGGCGTCATGTTGGCGCACCAGCTCCAGCAACTGTGAATGGCGAGGGGTGAGGTTCATCAAAAACGATCATAAACGAACAGTTGCGAACTACAATGGTTTTCGAAATGACGATTCAGAGGTTTTTTGGCATGGCAAACGATCAAACAGTCCCTGAATGTGATGTGCTGGTGGTGGGTGGGGGCATCAATGGCGCCGGCATTGCCCGTGACCTGGCGGGCCGCGGCTGGCGCGTGGTGCTGGTCGAGAAAGACGACCTGGCCTCCCACACCTCGTCGTCATCGACCAAATTGATCCACGGTGGCCTGCGCTACCTGGAGCACCGTGCCTTCGGGCTGGTGCGCAAGGCCCTGCAAGAGCGCGAACTGCTGCTGCGCAGTGCGCCCCACATCATGCGGCCTCTGCGGTTTGTGATGCCCCATGACCCGGGCATGCGGCCGGCCTGGTTGATCCGCCTGGGCCTGTTCCTGTACGACCACCTGGCTCGCCGCGAGATCTTGCCGGGCTCCAACGGTGTGGTGCTCAAGGGCCACCCGCTGGGGGTGCCGCTGCAGGAGCGTTATCAGCGTGGGTTTGTGTACTCCGATGGCTGGGTGGACGATGCCCGCCTGGTGGTGCTGAACGCACAGGATGCCCAGGCCCATGGTGCGACCATCCTCACGCGCACCCGGTGCACGTCGGCCCAACGTGGCCCGGACGGCTGGACAGTGAAGCTGCAGCCCACTCACGCGTCGGGGGCGCCTGCGCAGACGGTGCGGGCCCGGGCCCTGGTCAATGCGGCCGGTCCCTGGGCGGCGCAGTTCCTGAGCGAGGTGGCGCGCAGCGATCAGGCGGGGCCTTTGACGCAGCACAGCCTGCGGCTGGTCAAGGGCAGCCACATCGTGGTGCCACGCCTGTTTGACCACGACCATGCCTACATCTTCCAGGCGCCCGATGGCCGCATCATCTTTGCCATTCCCTACGAGCAGCACTTCACCCTGATCGGCACGACCGATGTGGAGGTGCCCACCATGCCGGAGCAGGCCAGCATCGAGCAGGACGAGGTGCAGTACCTGTGCGAACAGGCCAGCCGTTACTTCAAGCGTCCGGTGCAAAGCGCCGATGTGGTCTGGACCTATGCCGGGGTGCGGCCCTTGCTGGAGGATGCCTCCAAGGACGCATCGGCCGTGACGCGTGATTACGTGCTGGAAACCAGCGACCAGGGCGCACCGCTGATGACCGTGTGGGGCGGCAAGATCACCACTTACCGCAAGCTGGCCGAGCAGGCCGCGACGCAACTGGGTGTTCTGCTGGGCCAGGCGGGGCGGCCCTGGACGGAAGATGCGGTCCTGCCCGGCGGAGATCTGAGCGCCTGGACTCAGACCGCTTGCGCCGGGCCCGACCTGGGCATGGTCGCCTTCGTCAGCCAGCTCCAGGCCCGTTATCCCTGGGTGCCGGTGGTCACCTTGCGCCGCTGGGCCCAGGCCTATGGCACACAGATTCCGATCCTGGTGGGCCGCGCCCAGTGTCTGAAGGACCTGGGCCCCACCGAGGTGACCGGTCTGTACCGGGCCGAGTTGCGCTACCTGATCCAGGCCGAATGGGCCCGAACCGCCGATGACGTGCTGTGGCGTCGCAGCAAGCTGGGTCTGCACCTGACCCCTGCGCAATGCGCGCACGTGGCGGCGTGCATGGCCCGCCTGATGCGGGAGGAGCCAACCGCTTCAGAGCGCGTCGTGCAGGGCGATCATCTCCAGCGTCAGCTTGTGCCGGGGGTCCAGGTGGACCATGGGGCGTGACAACTGGTGTGATTCCTTGATCTTGACCGAGGCACTCAGGTAGGGCTGCAGCACCGGCAGGCCTTCGTCGATCAATTCCTGCACCAGCTTTTGCGGCAGGCTGGCGCGGGGCTGGAACTGGTTGACCACAATGCCCGAGACTTGCAGCTCGTCGTTGTGATCGGCCTGGATTTCCTTGACGTTGTCCAGCAGCGTGTACAGCGCCCGACGCGAGAAGTCATCGCAGTCAAACGGGATCAGGCAGCCTTGCGAGGCAATCAGCGCCGAGCGTGTGTAAAAGTTCAACGCAGGCGGCGTGTCGATGTAGATGCGGTCGTAGTCCTGCTCCAGCTCCTGCAGGGCTTCGCGCAGCTTGTAGATCTTGTGGCGCGACTCCAGCTTGGTGTGCAGCTCGTCCAGCGAGGGGCTGGAGGGCATGACCGACAGGCCTTCCCAGGGCGAGGTCGAGATGAACTCGCTGGTCTCTTTGGGCCGTGCCGTGAACTTCAGGGTCTGGTCGAAGAAATCGGCCGCGCCAGGCGTGTCGTCCTGCAGGGCGTCGCCCAACAGGTAGCGAGAGGAATTGCCCTGCGTGTCCAGGTCGATCAGCAGGGTGCGCAGGCCTTGCTGCGCGCTGATGGCGGCCAGGTTGCAGGCGATCGTGGATTTGCCCACTCCCCCTTTTTGGTTGAACACAACATAGCGCATGGTCTTGGCCTCGGTCGATGCAATGCAGCGATTGTGCACTGCAGCATCGACCTTTTTTGCGTGTCAACGACCGTTTTGACTGCCTTCGGGCAGTTCGATCTTGACTTCCAGCACCTCGAGGTCGTCCTGACGCTCCATCGACACCTTGATGTCGTTGGGGTTGATCGAGACGTACTTGGAGATCACGGCCACCAATTCACGCTGCAGATCAGGCAGGTAGGAGGGGCTGGCCGAGCGACCGTTGCGCTCATGGGCCAGGATGAGCTGCAGACGCTCCTTGGCGACGGTGGCGGTCTGCTTTTTCTCTCCGATGAAGAAGGACAGGAATCCCATGGTGTTCACTTGCCTCCGAACAGACGCTTGAAGAAGCCGGGCTTGTCCGCTTCGACAAAACGCAGGGGTTTGTCTTCGCCCAGGAAACGTGCGATCACGTCCTTGTAGGCTTCGGCCACGTCGGTGTCTTTCATGTGGATCGCCGGGATGCCCTGGTTGGATGCGTTCAGCACCGTTTCGGACTCGGGGATCACGCCGATCAGCTTGACGCGCAGGATGTCGTGGATGTCTTCCAGGGACAGCATCTGGCCACCTTCGACCCGGTTGGGGTTGTAGCGGGTGATCAGCAGGTGTTCCTTGATGGGCTCGAGCTTTTCGATGGCGCGCTTGGTCTTGCTGTTGAGCATGCCCAGGATGCGGTCGGAGTCGCGCACGGAAGAGACTTCGGGGTTGGTGACCAGCACGGCCTCGTCGGCAAAGTGCATGGCCATCATGGCGCCTGTCTCGATGCCGGCGGGCGAGTCGCACACGATGTACTCAAAGCCCATGTCGGCCAGGTCCTTGAGCACACGCTCGACGCCGTCCTGCGTGAGGGCTTCCTTGTCGCGCGTTTGCGAGGCGGCCAGCACGAACAGGTTGTCGCATTGCTTGTCCTTGATCAGTGCCTGGTTGAGGTTGGCCTCACCATGGATCACGTTGATCAGGTCGTACACGACACGGCGCTCGCAACCCATGATCAGGTCAAGGTTGCGCAGACCCACGTCAAAGTCGATGACGGCGGTCTTGTGACCGCGAAGGGCCAGGCCCGAAGCAAAACTGGCGCTGGTGGTCGTCTTGCCGACGCCTCCTTTGCCGGAGGTCACCACGATGATCTTGGCCATGGATGGCGGTCCTTTCGAAGGGTTGATCTAAAAAATCAGATGGAAATGGGTTCGAACACCAGCCGGTCACCCTCCAGGCGGACCTGGGCTGGCTTGCCGGCCACGTTGGCAGGCAAGGGGTTTTCGGTGGTGCGGTAGGTGCCGGCGATCGAGATCAGCTCGGGCTCCAGGCTCATGGCAAAAATGCGGGCCTCAGTGTTGCCTTTGGCGCCGGCAATGGCCTTGCCACGCAGCGGTGCATAGATGTGGATGGAGCCATCGGCAATGACCTCGGCGCCGTTGTTCACGGCAGCCATGACGATCAGGTCACCACCTTTGGCGTAGACCTGCTGGCCCGAGCGCAGGGGGCGGTCCACGATCATGGTGGGCATCGACACGGGCACTTCGACCTGAACCTCGACAGGCACCTGCACTTCGCGGATCACTTCGCGCACGACCTCTTTGGTCTCGACCCGGGCGGGGGCGGCATGGCTGTCAGGCGCTTCGCCCAGGCCCACCTTCTGGGCGGCATCGAGCTGCTGCTGGCTGCCACCTCGCACGGCCACCGGGTTCAGCTTGAAGCGCTTGAGCAGTGTCAGCAGGGCGGGAAAGTCCAGCGCCACGCTCAGGCTGCCCATGGGCGTGAGGTCGATCACCACCGGGTCGTGGCTGAAAAAATCAGGGGTGTCGCCAAAACGCTCTTCCATGGCTTGCGCCAGCGCGGGGATGTTCCCGGTTCGCAACACAAAGGACACCAGCGTGAGCGAGGCACTTTTGAGGTCGAACAGGGCGGAGGACGTCCCGGGAGTGGATGCAGCAGACATGAGCGAGGCTGGCGCTGAGAAAGGGGAGAGTTTACGGCAGCCCGCACCCCCGACTGCACACGGGCGCTGCATACTGTTTGCCAGTGCGCGCCGTGCGCTGCTTTGGAGGAACACATTTGCTGGTTGATCAGATGGGTTTGGCCGTGGCCCTGGGTGTGGGGCTGCTCATTGGCCTGGAGCGAGAGCGGCGCAAGGGCGAGGGGCCCGAACGACGGGCCGCGGGTCTGCGCAGCTTCATGGTGGCGGCCCTGCTGGGGGCGGTGGCGCAGACCGTCTCGCCCTGGTTGGCCGGTGTGGCGGTGGCAGGGGTGGTGGCGCTGGCCTCCTTGTCATACTGGCAAAGCCGCAGCAACGACCCGGGCCTGACCACCGAGCTTGCCCTGGTGACCACCGCCTTGATTGGCGCGCTGGCCGTGCCCCAGCCGGCTGTGGCCGCGGCCACCGGCGTGGTGCTGGCCAGTTTGCTGGCCGCGCGCGAGCGCCTGCACCGCTTTGCCACCGACTGGTTGAGCGAGCAGGAGCTGCACGATGCCTTGCTGCTGGCAGCCTTGGTGCTGGTCCTGCTGCCCTTGTTGCCCACCGTTCCGCTGAGCTGGATGGGTTCGCTTTCGCTGCACCAGGTGCTGATGCTGATGATCGTGATCCTGGGCATGCAGGCGGCCGGCCACCTCGCTCAGCGCCTGATGGGTGACCGTGCGGGGCTGGCGGCCTCAGGGCTGTTGGGAGGTTTTGTCTCCAGCACCGCCACCATCAGTGCCATGGGCAGCCTGGTGCGCAGTGGCCAGGCCTCCATGCGCCTGGGCCTGTGTGCCGCCATCCTGTCCACCGCGGCCACCTGGCTGCAGATGGTGTTGATGGCCTCGGTGGTCTCGCCCAAGGCCCTGGGCCTGATCCTGCCCTTGGTGGTGCTGGGCGCGTTGGTGCCCTTGTCGGTGGGCGCGGTGTTGTGGCGCGATCAGACCTCGGCATCGCCGGTGGATGGTCCCCGAGGGCAGATGTTGCGTCCGCGCGAAGCCGTGATCGTGGCGCTGTTGCTGGTTGGTGGTGCGGTGCTGGTGCACGGTGCGCAGGCGTATGGGGTCAGTGGCGTCTTCATGGGCACGGGCCTGGCCGCAGTGGCCGATGCCCATGCCCCGGTGGCCAGCCTGCTGTCCTTGTTTGAAGGCGGGCGCCTGAGCGCAGACCACCTGCTGATCGGTCTCATGGTGGCCTTGAGTGTGAATGGCGCGACCCGGACCATCGCCGCATTGGTGACCGGCGGTCCTCGCTTTGCGATGGGCGTGGGCGGCTCCTTGCTGGTCAATGTGCTGGTGGGGTGGGCCTGGGTGCTGGCCTGAACAACGGACGGGGAGCGATCATGATGAAGCTGGCCTTTGCCTCTTGCATGTGCACGGCGGCGTTCAAGAAGCAGCCGGTGTGGGACGACATCGCAGCGCATCAGCCCGATGCCCTGGTGCTGCTGGGTGATTCGGTCTACACCGACATTCACGCACCGTCGGATCCCCAGACCATGGGCGACGACGAGTTTGCTCAGTACCTGTTCAGCCTGTACCGCGAGCTGCTGGCCCAGCCGCAGTTTGTCCGGCTGGTCAAGTCGTTGCCGCTGGGGCAGGTCTTTTCCATCTGGGATGACCACGACTTCTTGTGGGACAACGCATTGGGTGCTGAGGCCCGATCCAACCCCCAGCATCAGGGCAAGGTGCGCTTGTCCACGGCCTTTCAAGAGGCGTTTCGCCACACCCTGTCCCAGGGGCTGGCCCCGGGCAGCTTCCCGTCGGCCTACAACGACCCAGTGTTCTGGCACCGGCCCGATGTGCCCTTGTCCACTCCCAGCATCCGCCTGGCAGCCGATGTCTGGCTGCACCTGTGCGATGTGCGCACTTTTCGAACCCGCACCTGGCTGCTGGCTGAGTCGCGGCGGACCCTGCTGGGGCCGGCTCAGCGCGCGCAGGTGGCGGGCGCCATCCAGGCCCACCCCCAGGCCGTGCACCTGTTGGCCAGCGGCTCTACCCTGGCCGGCTGGAAGCGCTACGCGCGCGACCTGACGTGGCTGCACCAACTGGCCTCTCAGCAACGCATGGTGGTGCTCAGTGGCGACATCCATCGCAACGAGGTGGATGCGTTCCACACCGGGGGCTGGCCGCTGCATGAGGTGACCTCCTCTGGCGCGGCCGTGCGGGATGCCGTGATTGCCGGGGCCTTGCAGCAGAACTTTGGCCTGCTGGAGATGGACGATCAGGTGGTGCAGGCACGCCTATTTCGCAAAGGGGTCCAGCAAAAGGCCTTGGCGCGCACCTATGATCGCCAGACCTGGTTGCCGCGCGCTTGAGCGCAGGAGGATGCGGCAGCCCTGATCATATGGAGGGAGCTCGCACGCATGATGGACCTGGCCAGCATCTTTGACGACATCTGGTTGTCGGCACCCGACCTGGATGCCGAGGCCTATTCGGTGATCTGGTCGGAGGCCAACCTCCCCAGGCCGCCATCGGCCGTGACCACCGCTGAGCTGTGCCTGAACCGGGGCGGACACAGCTATGACCATTTTTTGGTCGATGCCGTGTCCATCGAGGCTGACAAAGCCACGCTGGCACGGCTGGGCCTGCTGATGTTGTCGTCGGTTCTGCACCGGCTGGAGTCCCGGATCACGGTGCACCTGACCCACCCTCGCAGCAAGATCCGGACGCTCATCATCGACCCCACTCACTTCCGCGCCGGGGCCTCAGGCTGGCTTCAGGTGCTGGCGCAGAGCTTTCACTACGTGCCTGCTGAGGTGTGCAAGCAGCCTTGGCAGTTCGAGACGCACTTCACGCCGTGGGAGTTACCGGTGCTGTCGCTGACCAACGAGCAGGAAATGCTGATCCACCCGGAGGACTTTGAACGCCGCGAGGTGGCCATCGGCTTTGGCAGCATGGAGGGCACCTGTCGGCTGGCCGAGTTGTTCATGAACGCCAGCCGCCCTTCCAACAAGCAACTGGAGTTTGCGTTGGAGTGCGAGGTTGGCATCCGGGGCGTGGGGCCGGGCAGTGCCGAGATGTCGATCCACCTGCCGGGCAGCCTGGGCAACCTGGACCACGAGCCGATCCTGCCATGACGCCCGACCGATCATGCGCAGACCGACCACAAGGACCTTGTCGATGAATCAACAACTGGCGCGGGGCACAGCCATGCTGGCCGCCGCATTGATGGGACTGGGCGTGATCTTCTGGGTCGCGGCCAACTGGGACACCCTGAGTCAACTGGGGCGCTTTGGGCTGCTGGAGGCCGTGATGGTGGTGGCGGCACTGGGTGCTGTGCTGCGCCCCGCCTGGCGTGTACCCTTGGCCTTGTTGATGTTTTTGGTCACCGGGGGATTGCTGGCCAGCATCGGGCAGACCTATCAGACGGGGGCCGATCCCTGGCAACTGTTTGCCGTTTGGGCCGCACTGGGTCTGCCACTGGCCTGGGTGGTGCGCCACGATGTGCTGTGGGCCCCTTGGGCGGTGGTGACCACGACGGCGCTGTCCTTGTGGGTGCATGCCCACACGGGGCATGCCTGGCGCTTTCGGGACCTGGACTTCCAGGTTCACTTCATCAGCTGGGCGCTGTCGTTGTTGGTCGTGGCCGGGCTCAGCGCCCCTGCCCGGCCATGGACGGGCGCGGGTGTGTGGAGCTGGCGTCTGGCCGTGACGCTCGGCGTGCTGGGCATCACCAGCGCCGCCATCGGAGGGCTGTTCGGCAGCACTTGGTCGCCCCTGTTTCTGATGGGTTTGCTGGTGATCGGTGGTGGGGGGCTGATCCTCTCACAGGCGCGCACCTTTGACTTGTATGGGCTGAGCGCACTGGCTTTGGCGCTCAATGTCTTGCTGGTGGCCGCCCTGGGGCGCCTGCTGCTGCAGGGACGCTCGGGGGATGCCCTGGGGGCGTGGTTGTTGCTGGGCCTGATGGCCGCAGGGCTGCTGGCCATGACGGTGCAATGGATCATGAAGCTGGCGCGGCAACATGCGCCAGCCGATTCCGCGGCAGGAGGTGTGGCATGAGCGAGCGTCCTTGGCCCGTGGTGGTGTTGACGGCGCTGGGCGCTTGGCTGGCGGCGGTGCCGCTGTTTGTGGTGGCGGCGATGTGGCTGGGGGGGGCCATGCGGGAGCCCGTGGCAGCGCTGGTGCTGGGTGTGGTCATGCTGGCCGGTTCGGTCGCGGTTTTGCGTTCTCGCGAGGCCTCCTTGTTTGGCGAGCAACTGGCCGTGCCGGTGATGCTGGGCGCACTGGCGCTGGTGGCCATGGGCTTGATCAAGCCGCTGGAGTGGCGGGGCACGGCCGCTGCGCTGTGCCTGATCACCCTGGGGCTGGGGATGGCGTTGCCGCAGTCGTGGATGCGTGTGCTCCTGGGGGTGGCGGCGGCCCAACTGGCGCTGGTGGCCTGGAGCACCGACACCTTGTGGATGAGCGATGCGTCAGGGCTGACGCCCTGGGTGGCCCTCCATGGCCTGGTGGTCATCTGGCTGGGTTCGCTTCGGTGGGGGCAGTCCAAGGCGGCGTCCGACATCGGCACGGGCTGGGTGGTGTCCACCTTGCTGGCCCTGGCCTCGTGGTCTGGCATGACGTTCATGTTGGGGCAGCAGTTGGGGCGTGGGGATCTGCACCCCTTGGGACCTTTGTCGTCGTGGTGGCGGTCGGTGGGCGGTGGCGATGTGGGTTCCGCCGTGCTGGCGCTGGCCGCCGGGTGCTGGCTGGCGTGGCGCTGGTTGTGGTTGCGCCAACCCTGGTGCGTCGGCCTGGGGCTGGTGCTGGGCACCTTGTCGGCCTTCATGCCGGCCCTGGGTGGCGTTCTGCTGGTGGCCGCGGCGTGCCTGGTCCACGACCGCCGGCGCCTGGCGATGTTCGCGATGGTGGTGGCCGTGTGGGTGCTGGGGGCGTTTTATTACCAGTTGGCCTGGCCCCTGGCCACCAAGGCCGGGGTGCTGGTGGCGGCTGGCCTGGTCTTGGCGGTGTTGGCCGCCTGGGGGCTGCGGCAAACCCAGGCTGCGCCCGCAAACGTCGACGCCGACTTGCCCGCGCCTGAATCCAGAGACCGCAGAGGCGCCTGGTCGTTGGGCTTGTGCGTGCTGGCCGTTCTGCTGGTGGCCAACGGCGCCATCTGGCAAAAGGAAACCCTCATCCGCGATGGGCGAGCGGTGTTTGTGGCGCTGGCGCCAGTCGATCCTCGCTCGCTCATGCAGGGGGACTACATGGCCCTGCGCTTTGCGACCGACGACGTGATCCGTCGCCATGACTTGGAAGGTCGTGAGGATGTGCCTGTCACGCTGGTGTTCAAGCGCGATGGCCAGGGCGTGGCCACGCCGACCCGCTTGCATCGGGGCGAGACGCTGGCCGGGGATGAACTGGTCATCCAGATGGTGCGCAAGCACGGTCGCTGGCTGTTGGTGACCGACGCCTTTCATTTCAAGGAAGGCGAGGGTGCTCGCTGGGCGGCGGCCCGCTATGGCGAATTCCGCGTGAATGCCGGTGGCAAGGCCCTGCTGGTGGGACTGCGCGGCGACAAGCTGGCGCCGCTCTGACCGGAGGGGCCGTGTTTCACACCACTGTCACACGGCGCCCTTAACCTTTCGGACATGCAGTTTCTTGACGTCGCCGATGGTCGCCACGGTCGTCACCCACTTTTTCGGCCCGAACGCTTCAACGCTTCGGGCCGTGTTTTTTGCGCTGCAGATTGGCCGGCACGGGCGCTCCACCCGTGCTGCGGGGCGGCAGTCCGGTGTGCTGGGTCAGCACCCGTCCGCGCGTGACCACCGAGGTCTTGGTGCCCGCGGCGGTCGAGTTCTTGCGGCGTGCGCTTTGGTAGCCGCCATCGGTGGCGGGCTGGTAGGTCGGGATCAACTGGTGTTGTCCGTTGCCGATCAGGTCGGCGCGGCCCATGGCCTTGAGCGCCTCACGCAGCAGCGGCCAGTTGTTGGGGTCGTGGTAGCGCAGGAAGGCCTTGTGCAGGCGGCGGCGTTTTTCGCCCTTGACGATGTCCACACGCTCGCCCTTGCGCTCGTCACGGCTGATGCCCTTGAGCGGGTTCAGGCCCGAGTGGTACATGGCCGTGGCCGTGGCCATGGGGCTGGGGTAGAAGGTCTGGACCTGGTCGGCCTTGAAGCCGTTGCGCTTGAGCCAGATGGCCAGGTGCATCATGTCTTCATCGGTGGTGCCAGGGTGGGCCGCGATGAAGTAGGGGATCAGGTATTGCTTCTTGCCGGCCTCTTCGCTGTACTTCTCGAACAACTGCTTGAAGCGGTCGTAAGCGCCCATGCCGGGCTTCATCATCTTGGACAGCGGGCCTTGCTCGGTGTGCTCCGGCGCGATCTTGAGGTAGCCGCCCACGTGGTGGGTGACCAGCTCCTGGATGTACTCGGGCGACCGAACGGCCAGGTCATAGCGCAGCCCCGAGCCGATCAGGATCTTCTTGATGCCACGCAGGTTGCGCGCACGCCGGTACATGTGGATCAGTGGCGTGTGATCGGTGTTCAGGTTGGGGCAGATGTCCGGGTACACGCACGAGGGCTTGCGGCAGGCTGCTTCGATCTCGGGCGATTTGCAGCCGATGCGGTACATGTTGGCCGTGGGTCCGCCCAGGTCGGAGATGACGCCGGTGAAGCCCTTGACCTGGTCGCGGATGGCCTCGATCTCCTTGATGACCGAGTCCTCCGAGCGGCTCTGGATGATGCGGCCCTCATGCTCGGTGATGGAGCAGAAGGTGCAGCCGCCAAAGCAGCCCCGCATGATGTTCACGCTGAAGCGGATCATGTCCCAGGCCGGGATGACCGCATCGCCGTACTTGGGGTGCGGCGCACGCGCATAGGGCAGGTCAAAGACCAGGTCCATCTCGGGCGTGGTCAAGGGGATGGGCGGCGGGTTGATCCACACATCGCGGGCGCCAGGGCCTTCGCCGTGGCGTTGCACCAGCGCGCGGGCGTTGCCCGGGTTGGTCTCCAGGTGCAGCACGCGGTTGGCGTGCGCATACAGGACCGGATCGTCCTTGAGCTGCTCGAAGGCGGGCAGGCGGATCACGGTGCGGTCGCGCGGGGGCATCACGATCTTGCCGCTGCGCTCGGGCAGTGGCCGGGTTTGAGCCTTGCTGGACAGCGCCGGGTTGGGCACGACCTTGCTCAGCTTGGCCCCGCTGTTGAGGGCGGCCTGGGCGCCTGTGGCCCTGGCGGGCGTGAGCGGATCAAACGTGCCGGCCTCTTCCAGCGCACAGGTCTCGCCTTGCTCGGCGGCCAACTGGCCCGTGGTCAGGTAAGGGTTGATGTGCTGGTCGATGCGGCCGGGCATGTCCACGTCGGTGGAGTCCAGCTCGAACCAGCCCTCGGCCGTCGGGTCATGGCGGCGGCGCAGGAAGGCCGTGCCACGCACATCGGTGATCGACTCGATGGGCTCGCGGGCTGCCAGGCGGTGGGCCACTTCGATGATGGCGCGCTCGGCATTGCCGTACAGCAGCAAGTCTGCCTTGGCATCCATCAGGATGGATCGGCGCACCTTGTCGGACCAGTAGTCGTAATGCGCAATGCGGCGCAGCGAGGCCTCGATGCCGCCCATGATGATGGGCACGTCCTTGTAGGCTTCGCGGCAGCGCTGGGCGTACACGGCCGAGCAGCGGTCGGGCCGCGCGCCGCCCTGGCCGCCCGGGGTGTAGGCGTCGTCGCTGCGGATTTTTCGATCCGCCGTGTAGCGGTTGATCATGGAGTCCATGTTGCCCGCGGCCACGCCCCAGAACAGGTTGGGCTTGCCCAGCACCTTGAACGGATCGGCGCTCAGCCAGTCCGGTTGCGCGATGATGCCCACCCGAAATCCCTGCGCCTCCAGCACCCGACCGATCACGGCCATGCCGAAGCTGGGGTGGTCCACATAGGCGTCGCCCGTGACGATGACGATGTCGCAGCTATCCCAGCCCAGGGCATCCATCTCGGCGCGGCTGGTGGGCAGGAATTTGGCCGTGCCAAAGCGGCCCGCCCAGAACGGCTTGTAGCTGTCGATGGGCTTGGCGGCCGGCAGGGCAGGGGCCTGGGTGACCTTGGGGGACGGGAGGGACTCGGCGGTCAGATCGGACATGGGGCAGGGCGCGCGAAAGGGCAGGGAGGCGTGCAACCCGCTATTGTCGCCTGCGGGCCTTTTTTCAAGGCCCCATTTTCAAAAGGGCCTTGTCAACGCTCCTGGTTCTGAACGTCCTTGAGCAGGCGGGCCTTGGTTTTTTTGCCCTTGACGTTGATCTTGTTGAGCTGAGACACGGCCTTGTCGGCCACGCTGCGCTCCATGGCCACGTAGGTGTGAAAGTCGGTGACGTTGATCTTGCCGATCTGGCTGCCTTGAAACCCGCCTTCGCCCGTCAGCGCGCCCAACAGGTCGCCGGGACGCAGCTTTTCCTTGCGCCCACCCAACAGCTGGATGGTGACCATGGGGGGCAGCAGGGGCTCGTCACTGGCCGGGGTCAGCTCGTCCAGTTGGTGCCATTCGGACTCGCGCTTTTGCAGCAGCTCGATGTTGCCCACGCGGCCCATCTCGTTCATGCTGACCAGGTTCAGGGCCCAGCCTTCGGCATCGCCCCGGCCGGTGCGGCCGATGCGGTGGATGTGCACTTCCGGGTCGGGCGTGACATCCACGTTGATGACGGCTTCCAGTTGGGCGATGTCCAGTCCGCGTGCGGCCACGTCGGTGGCCACCAGCACCGAGGCGCTGCGGTTGGCAAATTGGATCAGGACCTGGTCGCGGTCGCGCTGCTCCAGGTCGCCATGCAGGGCGATGGCTTCGATGCCGTGCGCGGACAGCACATCGACCAGGTCACGGCACTGCTGCTTGGTGTTGCAAAAGGCGATGGTGCTGGCGGGGCGGTAGTGCAGCAGCAGTTGGGCCACGGCATCCAGGCGGGTCTCGCGGTCGACCTCGTACCAGCGCTGGCGGATCTTGCTGGCCTCGTGCGTGGCCTGAACCTTGACCTCCTGGGGGTTGCGCATGAATTGCGCGCTGAGCTTGGCAATGCCTTCAGGGAAGGTGGCCGAGAACAGCAGCGTCTGGCGGTCACGCGGGCACTGGCGCGCCACGTAAGCGATGTCGTCATGAAAGCCCATGTCCAGCATGCGGTCGGCCTCGTCCAGCACCAGGGTGTTCAGGGCGCTCAGGTCCAGCGTGCCGCGCTCCAGGTGGTCCATGATGCGGCCGGGGGTGCCCACCACGATGTGGGCGCCGTGGGCCAGGCTCTCGATCTGGGGGCGCATGGTGCTGCCGCCGCAAAGGGTCAGCACCTTGACGTTGGCCTCGGCGCGGGCCAGGCGGCGGATTTCCTGGCAGACCTGGTCGGCCAGTTCACGCGTGGGGCACAGCACCATGGCCTGCACGTCGCCGCGCCGGGTGTCCAGGCGATTGAGCAGCGAGATGGCAAAGGCCGCGGTCTTGCCGCTGCCGGTCTTGGCCTGGGCGATCAGGTCATGCCCGGCCAGGGTCAGGGGCAGGCTGGCGGCCTGGATCGGGGTCATGCTGACGTAACCCAGGCTCTGCAGGTTCTCCTGCATGGCGGGGCTCAGGGGCAGGGCTTGGAAGCCCTCGGCAGGACTTTGGGGGGCGTTCGGCATGTTCATGGGCCGCATTATCCGGGTCGTGTCGGGAAAACCCCTTGTTTTTTGAGCAGAACGCTCCACTTATTGCGAAGCGAAAAAGGGATCCAGGGCCACCAGAGTCCGCTCTTAACCGTTAAGATCCCATTCACGTTAACTGCCAACTGGCAAAGGATGTTTTCCGCCATGAAATTCAAAAGCCGTTTGATGGGCTGGGCCATGATGCTGGCCAGCGTGACCATGGTGGCGGTGCCCATGATGGCCGAGGCCAAGCGCCTGGGCGGTGGGCGCCCCGCCGGCATGCAGCGCCAGATGCCCGCCAAGCAGAACACTGCCACACCGCCGCAAACGCCGTCCAACACGGCAGCACCCACCAACGCAGCCGCAGCCGCGGGTGGCACGGCCGCCGCACAAGCGGGCAAGCGCTCCTGGATGGGCCCCATCGCCGGCATCGCCGCCGGTCTGGGCATCGCCGCCCTGATGAGTCACCTGGGCATGGGCGAGGCCTTTGGCAACTTCCTCA
The DNA here is from genome assembly GCA_035438885.1 of Aquabacterium sp. Lineage (GTDB taxonomy): Bacteria > Pseudomonadota > Gammaproteobacteria > Burkholderiales > Burkholderiaceae_C > Aquabacterium. Next base: position 19,653 of record DAORJC010000028.1, read on the forward strand.
CCATGGCGCTGGTGGCCCTGGTGGCCGTGTTCGTGATCGGCTGGCTGATCCGTCGCTTTGGCCCTGCCTCCCGTCAGGCCGGTCCTCAACTGGCCGGTGTGGGCGCTGGTGCCGGTGGCGGTAGCGCCATGTTTGGTGCGGGCAACCAGCCCATGCAGCGTCAGGCCTTCACGCCTGAGCCTTCTTCGACTTCGGGTGGCTCGGCGTTTGGGTCGGGTGCGGCCAACGGCCAGGCTGCGGCCATGTCGGCAGGCTCCGTGCCCGCGGGCTTTGATGCCGCCGGGTTCGAGCGCATCGCCAAGATGATCTTCATCCGCCTGCAAGCGGCCAACGACGAGGCCAATGTGGACGACCTGCGCAAGTTCACCACGCCCGAGTTGTTCGCCTCGCTGCGCCTGGACCTGCAAGAGCGCGGTGCTTCGGCCCAACAGACCGACGTGCTGCAACTGGAAGCTCAGTTGGTGGACACCGCTCAGGAGCAAGGCCAGTGGGTTGCCTCGGTGCGCTTCTCCGGTCTGATCCGCGAGCAGGCTGACGCCGGTGCGGAGTCCTTCAATGAGCTGTGGCACCTGGTCAAGCCCGTGGATGACAGCCGCGAGTGGGCCATTGCCGGGATCACCCCGATCGAGTCCTGATCGTCGAACGGGGCCTGGTCACCGGGCCCGGGAGATCAAAAGGAAAAAGGGCGCCCCACGGGGCGCCCTTGTCGTTTCCGGCTGGGCTTCTTGAGTTGTTCATCATTTTGGACAAAGAGTGGAGTTTTGCTTATGATGCCAAGCATGCCTGCGCATTCCGAACTCACCAGCATCGTGGAACAGCAACTGCTGTTTCAATTGGGCGCGCGCCTGCGTGGCGCACGCAAGGCGCAGTCGTTGTCCTCGGTCGAACTGGCCAGGCGGGTCGGCATTTCCCGCACCACGCTCCATGCGGTCGAGCATGGAGATCCGTCGCCCGCCTTCGGTACTTATGTGCGGGTCCTTTCCGCGTTGGGTCTGGTGGCCGATCTTGCCCTGGTGGGTGTGGGTTTGTCTGCCAAGGCTGTTCGGCCAACCTTGCCGGAGGGTGGTGAACCTGCCATCCCGACCCATCTCCACCGCGCCCAAGACCTGCAGAGCCTGCTCATGCATCAGGAAGCTGTCAGCATGCTGCGCAAGGACCCATCATTGGCAGAGCGGTTGCAGCAAACCTTGTCGCGCTGGTCGCTGCGCGATGACCCCAACAGCCTGCCGTTGCGTCAGCGCTGGGCGCGCATCATCGAGGTGGCCGACTGGGAGGCTGCGCTGGCGGACACAGAAGAGGGGAGGCAACTGCGGCAGGCATCTCCTATGGCGACCTTGCTGCCCGAAGGGGTGCGTCTGGCGATCATTCGCAGGGTCAAGGCGCTGAAGGAGCGTGCGCGTGCAACGTCATGAGCTTGAGCACTTGATTCGAGCCGCGGCACGCATCACCGATGAGTACGATTTTGTCGTTGTGGGCAGCCAGTCCATTCTTGGGTCTTTGCAGCGACCGCCGGCTGAGTGCACGATGTCCGACGAAGCGGACATTTTCCCGATGCACGCGGAGGAGAAGGCTGACATCATCGACGGCGCCATCGGAGAGGGCTCGCAGTTCCACGAGACCTACGGCTACTACGCACAAGGCGTGGATTCTTCGACGGCCATCCTGCCCGCGGGCTGGCGTGATCGCCTGGTGCGTCTGCAGTCCGCTGCAACCGATGGACGTGTCGCGTACTGCCTCGACATGCTTGATTTGTTTCTCAGCAAATGCGCAGCCAATCGGGAAAAAGACAGGGTCTTCAACCGGGCGCTGTTGGTGCACGGCTATGTGCGCGTGGACGACGCTTTGGTCCGCTTGGCAGACATGCCTCTGGACCACGAGCGCAAGGCTGCCATTGAGTCACTCATCAGGCGTTTGTCCACAGACGCCTGACCTTGAACCCTCCGGCTCAGTCTTCCTCGCCCAGGAAACCACCGCTCTGGTGTGCCCACAGTCGGGCATACAGTCCGCCCTGCGCGAGCAGGCTGGCGTGGTCACCTTCTTCCACGATGCGCCCCTGGTCCAGCACGATCAGGCGGTCCATGGCGGCGATGGTGGACAGGCGGTGCGCGATGGCCACCACGGTCTTGCCCTCCATCAGTCGGTACAGGCTGGCCTGGATGGCGGCCTCCACCTCGGAGTCCAGGGCGCTGGTGGCCTCGTCGAGCAGCAGGATGGGCGCATCCTTGAGCATGACGCGCGCAATGGCAATGCGCTGGCGTTGACCGCCCGAGAGCTTGACGCCACGCTCGCCCACATGGGCCTCATAGCCGCTGCGGCCCTTGGGGTCGCTCAGGGTGGCGATGAAGTCGCTGGCCTCTGCACGCTCGGCCGCCAGGTGCATGTCGGCGTCGCCGGCATCGGGGCGGCCATACAGGATGTTGTCGCGCACCGATCGGTGCAGCAGCGAGGTGTCCTGCGTGACCATGCCCACCTGCGCGCGCAGGCTGTCTTGCGTGACCTGGCTGATGTCCTGGTCGTCGATCAGCACGCGGCCGTGCTCGACATCATGAAAGCGCAGCAGCAGGTTGACGATGGTGGATTTGCCCGCACCGGATCGACCCACCAGGCCGATTTTTTCGCCGGGGCGGATGTGCAGGTTCAAGCCCTGGATCACCGGGCGATCACCGCCGTAGCTGAAGTCGACGTTGTCAAACCGAACCTCGCCCCGGGTGACCTTCAAGGGCTGGGCCTGGGGCTGGTCGACCACGCTGTGGGGGCGCGACAGGGTGGTGATGCCATCCTGCACGGTGCCGATGTGCTCGAACAGCATGGCCATCTCCCACATCATCCAGTGCGAAATGCCGTTCAGGCGCAGGGCCATGGCGGTGGCGGCCGCGACGGCCCCGATGCCCACCTGGCCTTGGGTCCACAGCCACAGGGCCACGCCCGCGGTGCTCAGGATCAGCAGCATGCTCAGCGTGTGGTTGGTCACTTCAAAGCCACTGACCAGGCGCATCTGGCGGTGCACGGTGGTCATGAACTCCTTCATGGCCGACCGGGCGTGCCCGGCTTCGCGGTTGGCGTGCGAGAACAGCTTGACCGTGGCGATGTTGGTGTAGGCATCGGTGATGCGCCCGGTCATCAGCGAGCGGGCATCGGCCTGGGTCTTGGCTGAGCGGCTCAGCCGTGGCACAAAGAAGATCACGGACCCGGTGTACAGCAGCAACCAGCCCATGAAGGGCAGGAGCAGCAGCAAATCGAAGTGGCCCACCACCGCACTCATGGTCACAAAGTAAATGACCACGAACACCAGGATGTCGCCCAGGATGAACGCCGTGTCGCGCACGGCCAGGGCGGTCTGCATGACCTTGGTCGCAATGCGGCCGGCAAATTCGTCCTGGTAAAAGCTCATGCTCTGGCCCAGCATGAGGCGATGGAAGTTCCAGCGCAGCTTCATGGGGAAGGCCCCGGCCAGGGTTTGGTGTTTGAGCATGGTCTGCAGCCACACGGCCAGGGGGCTGGCCAGCAGAACGCCCGCCAGCATCAGCAGGTGGTTTTGTTCCCGTGCAAACAGCTCGTGGCGGGGGACCTCGCTGAGCCAGTCGACGATGTTGCCCAGCATGGCAAAGAGCAGGGCTTCAAAGGCCCCGATCAGGGCCGTGAGCGAGGTCATGCACAGCAAATAACGCCTCACGCCATGCGTGCCGGCCCAGACAAAAGCCGCCAGGGTGTTGGGGGGCGTCTTGGGGGGCGCTTCGGGATAGGGGTCGATCAGATTCTGAAACCAGGTCAGCACACAGGGCTCCTCGGGGCAAGGCTGCTAGGTTAGCGGGTTTGGACAACCTTAGGGTGTGTGCGGGGGTGGTGCCGCCGGCCCCTTCTTCATAATGCGGAAGTTACTCGCAGGCGCACTTCCATGAACGACGTGTATGAACAGATGCGCCCCGTCACCCTGACCTTCAGGGATCCGGCAGCGGAGGCGCATTTCCGATCAGCGACTTTGCCACTGTTGCGTTGGCACGGTCGTGTGGCCACGTTGGTGGGGGTGCTGGTCTACCTGATGTTCGGGGTGCTGGACCCGTACTACATCCCCGCCGAGTTGCATGCCGATGTCTGGACCATCCGTGGTCTGGGCATTGTGGTGACCTTGCTGTTGATGTCCCTGAGCTGGACCCGCTGGTACGAGACGCTGGGCAGTTGGTGCCTGATGCTGACCGGCGCCACGGCAGGTCTGGGCCTGCTCGGCATCTTCTGGATCCTGCCTCCCAACGCCCTGGAGTACTACTACGCCGGCCTGATCCTGCTGTCCTTCTACACGTTCAATTTTTCTGGCACCCGCTTTGTGCTGGCGCTGGGCTGCAACGTGATGCTGCTGGTGGTCTACAACGTGTTGTTCGTGTACCTGCAGGAGCGGCCGCGCGATGTCTGGTTGAGTCACAACCTGCACTTGTTCAGCGCGGGCATCCTGGGCGGCACGGCGGCCTACCTGGCCGAGTACCGCCAGCGTCAGTTGTTCCTGGTGCGCAGCCACCTCACGCGTGACCGCAGCCAGGCGCGCCATGAGGCCCTGCACGATCCACTCACGGGCTTGCCCAATCGGGTGCTGCTGCTGGACCGCCTGTCGCATGCCCTGAGTCAATCACGCCGCAGCGGCAAGCAGGGCGCGGTGCTGTTTGTGGACCTGAATGGTTTCAAGGGTGTCAACGATGACCATGGCCATGCGGCCGGTGACGAGGTGTTGCGTCAGGTGGCCAAGCGCATGCGCGATTGCCTGCGTGAGTCCGACACCTTGTCTCGCATGGGGGGCGATGAGTTTGTGGTGTTGACCGAGGGGGTGGGCTCCGAGGTTCAGCTCCATGCCTTGATCGACAAGTTGCGGGCCGAGGTTGAGCACCCCTATCTGGTGCCCAGTGCGAAGCAGCCCAAGGGCACGCGGGTCTGGATCAGCGCCAGTGTGGGGGCTTGTTTTTTCCCGAAGGACGACGCAACGGCCGATGATTTGCTGCAGCGGGCCGATGAAGCCATGTACCGGGCCAAGCGCTCGGGGCGGTCGGTGGAGCTGGGGCGGGATGCGGCTTGAGCGTTTGGGTGCTTTGGCGCTTTTAAGGTGAAGCGCGGGGCGGAGCCGAGTCGGTGGCTGGCAGGGCTTCATGTGGGCGGTCCCGC
>DAORJC010000029.1:0-24338 GCA_035438885.1 Aquabacterium sp.
ACGAACTCGTCGCGGTTGGTGCCGATGGTTCCGTAGTAGTTGAAGCCGTAGCTCAACTGGGCGTAACCACCGATCATGTGCGTGGGCTTGAGCACGATGCGGGTCACCGAGTTGTGGATGCCGCCGCGTGTGCCCGTGATCTCCGAGCCCGGGGTGTTGATGATCTTTTCCTGGGCGTGGTACATCATGACCATGCCGTTCTTGACCCGCTGGCTCACCACCGCGCGGGCCGCAATGGCGCCGTTGGTGTTGAACAGCTCGACCCAGTCGTTGTCGACAACGCCGGCACGCCGGGCGTCATCCTCGCTCAGCCAGATCACCGGGCCGCCCCGGTTGAGCGTGAGCATCAACAGGTTGTCGGTGTAGGTCGAGTGAATGCCCCACTTCTGGTGTGGCGTGATGAAGTTCAGCGCAATTTCCTTGTGGCCATTGGGCTTGCGGTCCTGAACCTCGTGCAGGGTCTTGAGGTCCACCGGCGGACGGTAGGACACCAGGCCCTCACCAAAAGCAATCATCCATGGGTGATCCATGTAGAACTGCTGCCGACCGGTCAGGGTGCGCCATGGGATGTACTCGTGCACATTGGTGTAGCCGGCGTTGTAGGACACCTTCTCGCTCTCCAGACCTGACCAGGTCGGCGAGGAGATGATCTTGCGCGGCTGCGCCTGGATGTCGCGATAGCGGATCTTCTCGTCCTCGCGATGCAGGGCCAGGTGGGCATGCTCACGGCCGGTCTGCTTGGACAGGGCCTCCCAGGCCTTGACCGCCACATGGCCATTGGTCTCGGGGGCCAGCATCAGCACCACTTCGGTGGCGTCGATGTCGGACTCGATCTTGGGGAAGCCCTGGCTGACGCCCTCTTCGCGCACACGGCCATTGAGGTCGCCCAGGGCCTTGACCTCGTCCTTGGTGTCCCAACCGATGCCCTTGCCCCCGTTGCCCAGCTTGTTCATCAGCGGGCCCAGCGAGGTGAAGCGCTTGAAGGTGTTGGGGTAGTCGCGCTCGACCACGGTGATCTGTGGCGCGGTCTTGCCTGGGATCAGGTCGACCTCGCCCTTCTTCCATTCCTGCACGCCAAAGGGTTGCGCCATCTCGGCGGCGGTGTCGTGCATGATCGGCGTCAGGACCACTTCCTTCTCGGCACCGAGGTGGCCCACGCAGACTTCAGAGAACTTCTGGGCAAAGCCCTTGTAGATCTCCCAGTCGGAGCGGGCTTCCCAGGCCGGGTCCACCGCCGCAGACAGCGGGTGGATGAAGGGGTGCATGTCACTGGTGTTGAGGTCGTTTTTCTCGTACCAGGTGGCCGTGGGCAGGACGATGTCGGAGTACAGACACGTGGTGCTCATGCGGAAGTCCAGCGTGACCAGCAGGTCCAGCTTGCCTTCAGGCGCCTTGTCATGCCAGGTGACTTCCTGGGGCTTGGCATCGTCCATGCCCAGGTCCTTGCCCTGCACGCCGTTGGTGGTGCCCAGCAGGTGCTTGAGGAAGTACTCGTGGCCCTTGCCGGACGAGCCCAGCAGGTTGGAGCGCCACACGAACATGTTGCGCGGCCAGTTGGCCGGGTTGTCCGGGTCTTCGCAGGACATGCGGAGCGAGCCGTCCTTGAGGGCGCCGATCACGTAGTCCTTGGGGTCCAGCCCCTTGGCCTGCGCATCGCGCACCACCTGCTGGGGATTGGTCTGCAACTGCGGCGCCGAGGGCAACCAGCCCATGCGCTCAGAGCGCACGTTGTAGTCGATCATGCTGCCGCCGAACTTGGACTTGTCGGCCAGGGGCGAGAGGATCTCGTCGACCCCGAGCTTTTCATAGCGCCACTGGTCGGTGTGCGCATAAAAGAAGCTGGTGGAGTTCTGCTGACGCGGGGGACGCGACCAGTCCAGGGCAAAGGCCAGGGGCGTCCAACCCGTCTGGGGACGCAACTTTTCCTGGCCCACATAGTGAGCCCAGCCGCCACCAGACTGCCCGATGCAGCCGCACATCATCAGCATGTTGATGATGCCGCGGTAGTTCATGTCGCAGTGGTACCAGTGGTTCATGGCCGCACCGATGATGACCATGGACTTGCCCTTGGTCTTGTCGGCGTTGCTGGCAAACTGGCTGGCCACAGTGATGACCTGGGCGCGAGGCACGCCGGTGATCTGCTCCTGCCAGGCCGGGGTGTAGGGCACGTTCTCGTCGTAAGACTGGGCGCCGTCATCGACCAGTTGGCCGCTGGCGTCCTTGAGGCCGCGGAACACACCGTAGCTGGCCACTTGCAGGTCAAACACGGTGGCGACCCACACCTCGCGGCTCACGCCCTTGTCCTGGATGGTGACGCGCTGCATGGGCACGTTGCGCAGCAGGATGTCGCTTTGCGTGTTGTGCTGGAAGTTGGGGGTCTCGATGCCGCCAAAGTACGGGAAGGCGACCTTCTTGACGTCGGCCGTCTTCACTTCAGCGCGGGTGGCGTCTTCCAGCACCGACAGCTTGAGGTTGACCTGGCGGTTGTGGGTGCCTTCCTTGTCCTCCAGGTTCCACTTGCCCTGGTCAGGACGGCCATCGGCCCCCCAGCGGAAGCCGATCGAGCCATTGGGCTGCACGATGGTGCCCTGGTCGTCATAGGCCAGGGTCTTCCATTCGGCATTGTTGCCGGCGGCCATCTCGCCGCTCATGTCGCTGGCGCGCAGGTAGCGACCGGGCACCAGGGCCTTGCCCGCCGGCGTGTCCTGCTCGTCGAGCATGACCAGCATGGGCAGGTCGGTGTAGCGGCGCACGTAGTTGTCAAAGTACTCGCTGCGCTGGGTGAAGTAGAACTCCTTGAGGATCACATGGCCCATGGCCATGGCCATGGCCGAGTCGGTGCCCTGCTTGGGGTGCATCCAGATGTCGGCCAGCTTGGAGATCTCGGCGTAGTCGGGCGTGACCGCCACCGTCTTGGCGCCCTTGTAGCGAACCTCGGTGAAGAAGTGCGCATCCGGCGTGCGGGTCTGAGGCACGTTGGAGCCCCAGGCAATGATGTAGGTCGAGTTGTACCAGTCGGCCGATTCGGGCACGTCGGTCTGCTCGCCCCAGATCTGCGGACTGGCGGGTGGCAGGTCGCAGTACCAGTCGTAGAACGACATGGCCACGCCACCGATCAGGCTCAGGTAGCGCGTACCGGCGGCGTAGCTGATCATGGACATGGCCGGGATCGGCGAGAAGCCGATGATGCGGTCCGGTCCGTATTGCTTGATGGTGTACACGTTGGAGGCAGCGACGATCTCGTTGACCTCGTCCCAGCTGGCGCGAACGAAGCCGCCCAGGCCCCGCTCCTTTTGCCAGCTTCGACGGGTGTCGGCGTTGCTCATCAGCGCTGCCCAGGCATCCACCGGGGACTTGGCCACGGCACGGGCGGCACGCCAGTGCTTGAGCAGCTCGCCACGCACCATGGGGTGCTTGACGCGGTTGGCGCTGTACAGGTACCAGGAGTAGCTGGCCCCTCGGGCGCAGCCCCGGGGCTCGTGGTTGGGCAGGTCGTCGCGGGTGCGCGGGTAATCGGTCTGCTGGGTTTCCCAGGTGACGATGCCGCCCTTGACATAGACCTTCCACGAGCAGGAGCCCGTGCAGTTCACGCCGTGGGTGGAGCGCACGATCTTGTCGTGTTGCCAGCGGTTGCGGTAGGCGTCTTCCCAGGTGCGGTCTTCGCCCGTGGTGACACCGTGGCCATCGGCAAACCCTTCTTTGGGTTGCGCGAAGAAGGTCAGTCGGTCGAGAAAATGACTCATGAGGATTCTCCGAATTCTGATCAGCAGGGCTGCTCAGCGTTGTCGCGGGCATAGAACCACCAGGTGGTCACGATGCACAGCAGGTAAAAGGCGATGAAGGTCATCAAGGCCAGCTCGGGGCCGCCCGTGGCAGCGATCGAGGTGCCATAGCTCTTGGGGATGAAAAATCCACCGTAGGCCGCGAAGGCGCCAGTGAAACCCAACACGGCGGCCGCCTCGGTGTTGGCCTCCTTGACGGCGACGGCCATGGCCACCTCATCGTTGCGCTTGACCTGGCTGGTCTTGAGGTTCATGAACAGCACGGGGATCATCCGGAAGGTCGATCCATTGCCGATGCCTGTGGTCAGGAACAGCACCAGGAACATCAGGAAAAAGCCGGTGAAGTTGCCCGCCTGAGGGCCGAAGGGCATGGCGTACGCGCTGTCGGCACCCTTGGGCAGGAAGTACAGGACACCGACCACGGCCACCGCCATGACCACAAAGTTCCACAAGGTCACGCGGGCACCACCGAGCTTGTCGGCCAGCCAGCCACCGACCGGGCGGATCAGGGCGCCGACCAGCGGGCCGATCCAGGCGTAGGCCAGCGGGTTGACCTCCTTGAACTGCGACTTTATCAACAGCGGAAAGCCGGCGGCATAACCAATGAAGGAGCCAAAGGTGCCAAGGTACAGGATGCACATCAGCCAGTTGTGCTTGTTGCGAAAGATCGCGGCCTGTGTGGCAAACGAGGCCTTGGCATCGGCGATGTCGTTCATGAAGAACCAGGCTGCCAGCGTGGCGATGATGATCCAGGGCACCCACACGAAGGCGGCGTTCTGTGCCCAGATCTCGACGGTGGCGCCAGACTTGTTGACAACCTGTTGCGACTCACCGCCCAGCACCCCGAACAGACCCACCGAGATGATGATGGGGCTGAGGAACTGCACCACCGAGACGCCCAGGTTGCCCAGGCCGGCATTGACGCCCAGGGCCGAGCCCTTGCGCTCCTTGGGGAAGAAGAAGCTGATGTTGGCCATGCTGGAGCTGAAGTTGCCCCCGCCCAGGCCGCACAGCAGCGCCAGGATCAGCATGGTTGGATACGGCGTGGTCGGGTCCTGCACCGCGTAACCAATGCCGATGGCCGGGATCAGCAGTGAAGCCGTGGAGATGGCCGTCCAGCGGCGCCCCCCCACCACCGGCACCATGAAGGAGTAGAAGATGCGCAGCGTGGCGCCGGACAGCGCCGGGGCTGCGGCCAGCCAGAACAGCTGATTGGTGGAGTACTGAAAGCCCATTTGCGGCAGGTTGACCGCCACCACGCTCCACATCTGCCAGACGGCAAATGCCAGGAACAGGGCGGGCACGGAGATCCACAGGTTGAGTTTGGCGATGGCCTGCCCCTGGGACTCCCAGAAGGCCTTGTCATCGGGGGTCCAGACGGACAAGGTGCTGCCGGGTCGGGCCGCGCCTGCCGAGGTGTGGTTGTTTGACATGATGATTTCCTCTTGAAGAGATTCAGCTGCGATGACCGACCACGGCGCCTTGCGGCTCGCCGCCGAGCACGTCGCGGGAGCGAACTTCGGTCAGGTACATCCAGATCAGCGAGACCCAGACCACGCCATAGAGCAGCATGAAGGCGCTGGAGCGGATGCCCGTCAGATCGAGCAGGAAGCCAAACGCGATGGGCAGGATGAAGCCCCCAACGCCGCCAGCCAGGCCCACGATGCCGGAGATGGCACCGATGTTCTTGGGGTAGTCGTCGCTGATGTACTTGAAGACGCTGGCCTTGCCGAAGGCCCACGCAATGCCCAGGATGAACATCAGCGCCGTGAAGCCGTAGACATTCAGACCGATGTGAAAGGTCCTGGCGCCATTGACCGTCATGATGGTGAAGTCGGTCTGCGGGTAGCTCAGCAGGAACAGGCAGATCCAGCTCACCCACATGACCCACCAGGTGACCTGATGTGCGCCGTGCTTGTCAGACAGGTAACCCCCGATGGCCCGCAGCACGCCGCCAGGCAACGAGAAGCAGGCTGCCAGCAGCGCCGCCACGCGGATGTCCAGGCCGTATTCACCCACGTAGTACTGAACCATCCACAGGCTCAGACCCACGTAGCCACCAAACACGATGCTGTAGTACTGGCAGTACTTGAGCACACGTGGATCCTTGAGCTGCTTGAGCTGCTCGGTGAAGCTGGCATTGGAGGCCACCAGGTGCGAAGGGTCCGAGTGGCTGCCAAACCAGAACAGCAGGGCCGCACCGAGCATCACGGCGGCATAGACCTGAGGCACCATGGTCCAGCCAAAGGCCACCACCAGCGCCGGGGCCACAAACTTGTTGACCGCAGCCCCCGAGTTGCCAGCGCCAAAGACGCCCATGGCAAAGCCTTGCTGATGCCGAGGGAACCAGCGAGCCACGTAAGGGGTGCCCACCGAGAAGGACCCACCGGCCAGACCCACAAACAGGCCCAGCACCAGGAAGTGCCAGTATTCGGTGGCGTAGCTCATCAACCAGATGGGCGGCACGCACAGAAGCATCGTGATGAAGAACACGATGCGACCACCATAGCGGTCGGTCCACACACCCAGCGGAACGCGGATCAGGGACCCGGTCAGCACCGGGGTGGCGGTCAGAAGACCGAATTCGGTGGCACTCAGGCCCAGGGCTTTCTTGATCGGAATCCCGATCACCCCGAACATCATCCACACCATGAAGCACACCGTGAAAGCCAGTGTGCTGACGCCCAGTACCGACAGGGCCTTCGTTTTGTTCGACATGGAACTCTCCTTCTCCATGTCGGCCAGTGTGGGAATTTCAGCCTCTGCTGAACATCCTCCGCACGGCACGATGCTGCAGTGCAGAAGGATGAGGTTCAGGTCAACCCACCACGGCACCATCGTTCAAAAGGAGTAGTCCTCTCGCCGACTTGCGCCAGATCAAGGCTGGCGGGGTGGATTGGGCCCACCCTCCTGCGTCCATCCACCGCCCAGCGCCTTGTAGAGCAGCACGGTGTAGGTGTTGAGGCTGATTTCCGACTGGATGGCCTCGTCTTCCTGCTTCAGGGCCTCGGCATCGGCCTCCAGGCTCACTTGCAGCAGTTCCTGCCCCACGGTGAACAAGGCAGCCTTGCGCTGTGCCATCTGTCGGGCCAGCTCGGCCGACTGAAGCATCAGTTCGTGGCGCGCAGTGAAGGCCTTGAGGGCGGTGTAGACGTTGTCGACGTCCTCCAGCGCGGCCAGCACCTTCTGTTCGTACTCGACCGCCACGCCTTCGAGCTGCGCCTCGTTGACCGCGATGTTGGCGCGGATTCGCCCGGCATTGAACAACGGGATGCGAACACCCAGCCCCAGGGTCTGGATGCCAAAGTTGGTGCCCGCGATGCCATCGGGATGCAGGCGCCCGCCCGACTGGGCAAAGCCCAGGTAGAACTTGGGCAGCAGATCAGCCCTGGCCGACCCCACCTTGGCCGCCTGGGCCCGCACACGGCGTGCCGTGCCGCGCACATCCGGGCGCCGCTCCAGCACGTCGCCGGGCAGAACTGCAGGCAGGCTGGGCGGGCGACGGGCCGTGCTGGGCAGGGGTGGCAAACGGGTGTGTCCCTGCGGCGCGAGGCCGCGGAGCACGGCGATGCGCCGCACATGGCTGGCCAGCAAGGCCTGCAGCGGCTCGATCTGGGATTGCACACGGCGCAGTTGCAGCTCGGCCCGCGCCACCTCGCTGCTGTTGGTGTGACCGGCCTTGTAGCGGCCCTGGGCGTACCGCAACCCACGCTCGGCCACGGCCACGCCGCGCTGCAAGGCCGCCATGCGCTGCTCGGCACCACGGGCCTCGAAGTAACGGGTCGCGATGTCGCCAGCCACCAGCAACTGGGCGCCGTGCTTTTGCTCCTGTGCACCCAGGATGAACTGGTGCACCATCTCGGCATCACTCTGGCGCCCCCCGAAGACATCAATCTCCCAGGTCACCGACAAGCCTGCCGCGGTGGTGTTGCCCATCGGGGTGGAGGTGTCTTGGCTGATGGAAGGCAAGGGGATCTGTGTGGGGATCGGCAAGGGCACGGGCAGTGTGGGCAGGTTCAAGGTGGCCTGACCCGGCACCTGCGAGGTCTGGCGGCCTCGGGCCACCCCGCCCATGGCCTCGACCGTGGGGTAATAGGCCGATTCGGCCATGCCATGGTAGGCCCGGGCCTCCTTGATGCGGGCCAGCGCGATGCGCACGTCCGTGTTGTTGCGCAGCCCCTCATCGATCAGCGCCGTCAGCACCGGATCTTGCAGGGTGTCCCACCACCGGGCCAGCTCGGACAGGTCCTGGTGGCCGGGCCCCAGGTCGACCGCATCAAAGCGCTCAGGCACGCTGGCCTGCAGCGGTGGCATGTCCACCTTGACGGTGGTGCAGCCTGCCGTGAGGCACAGCACCACCCCACCCAGCAGGCGTCTGGCAAAACCTTGATGACGCAGCATACGCATGACAACCACCTCTCTCAGCCCTGTCGGGCCAGCATCAGACGAAAACGCTTGAGCGCAATGGCCAGAAAGACCACGCCAATGCCCGAGACGGCCAGCATCTGGGGCCACACGATGTCGACCCCGGCGGCGCGGTACAGCACCCCTTGGGCCAGACGGACATAGTGGGTGGATGGCGACAATTGCATCAGGTGCTGCAACCACATCGGCATGTTCTCGGTCGGTGTGGCCGAGCCCGACAACAGGTACATGATCACGAACACGGGCACCGACAACAGCCCGAACTGGGGCATCGAGGACGTGGCCGTGGCCAGCATGATGCCCAGCGCCGTCAACGAAAACAGGTACAGGCCGGTGCCCAGCAGGAACAGCCCCACCGACCCCTCGATGGGCACCTGCAGCACAACTTTGAGCACCAGCAGCACGGACACCGCCACGGCCAGCAGGATGATCAAGCCATTGGCCACAATCTTGGCCACGGCGATCTCGCTGGCGCGCACAGGCATGACCAGCAGGTGCTCGATCGTGCCGCGCTCGCGCTCGCGCATCACGGCCGCCCCCACCAGCACCACGGACAACACCGTGACGTTGTTGATCAACTGCATCACCGAAGTGAACCAGCTGATGGTTGCGTTGGGGTTGAACATGACGTGCACCACGGCCCGGGTGGGCAGGCGCTCGTCCAGCCCCATGACCTTGAAATCCGCCAGGGTCTCCCGGAGCACGATCTCGGTGATGTAGGCCACGCCCAGTTGCCCTTGCGCCATCGCAGTGGCATCGACCGCCAGCCCGATGGTGGTGGGACGCTGGGCGTGGATGTCGGCTTCCAGATTGCGGGGGATCTCCATGATGAACAGGAAGCGCCCCTCGGCCATGGCTTGCTGGGCCGACTCGGCATCAAGCTCGACAGGCTCCTGAAACATCGGGGGGCGGATCGCCTGGCGAATGCGCATCGACAAGCCCGATCGGTCGTGGTCGATGATGCCGAAGGACACATTCGTCACATCGGCATTGGCGCCTGTGGCCACCACGTAGATGGCGATGGTGAAGGACACCACGATGGCGCCCATCATGGTGCGGTCGCGCAGCACGCAGCGCAATTCCTTGACGCACAGGTGCAGGACGTTGAGGAGCCAGATCATCATCTCAACGCTCCTGCTTGCTCACGAACTGCCGCGCGGCCAGCAGGTAGAGCGCCGCAAACCCCAGCATGGCGCCACAGGCGGTCCACAGTTGCCCGACCTGCAGGGTCCAGCCCTTGGTGATCACGCCCAGGCTCACGCTCTGGAACCACGAGGCAGGAAACCCCACCGCGATGGCGTAGCTGCCGCCGCTGAGCGTGGACACCGGGCTGAGCAAGCCAGAGAAGTTGGTGGCCAGCACCACGCACAGAATCGCCGTGAGGAACTGAGAGGCCACCTGAGTCTGCACAAAGGCCGAGATCAACAACCCCAGCGCCGTGATGGCAAAGGCATAGCAAAGCGCACCGAGCGTCAAGCCCAGCAGGCTGCCCTTGATGGGCAGCGCAAACACCGTGGCCAGCACGACCACCAGGCTGAAGTAGCTGACCAAGGTCAGGGCCACATAAGGCAGTTGCTTGCCGATCAGGAATTCGCTGATCGAGCCCGGGGAGGCATACAGATTGACGATGGTGCCCATCTCCTTTTCACGCACCACGCCCAGGGCGGTGAGCATGGCCGGGATCAGGGTCAAGGCCACCATCAGGTTGCTGGGCCCGAACGAGAAGATGCTGCGGTACTCCTGGTTGAATGACAGGCTGGGCTCGACCCGGATCGGCAGCTCGGGGATGCTGGCGCCCGGCGTGGATCGACCAAAGGCCAGCGCGTGCTCCATGGTGACGGCTCGCGCCGAGTTGGCCGTGTGAGCGGCCCGCACCAGGCTGCCGCCGTCCACAAAGAACCCCACCTCGGGCTGACGATGGGCGATGAGGTCACGACCAAAGCCGGGCGGGATGTCGATCACCAGCCAGGAGCGGGCCGAGCGGAGCTGCTGGTCGATCTGATCGGCATCGCCCAGCGGTGGCAACTCCTCGAAATAGGTCGACCCTCTGAAATGATCGATCAGGCGGCGGCTGTCCGTGCTCTGGTCGCGATCGAGCACCGAGTAGCGAACCTTCTCGACGTCAAAGCTCAGGCCCCAGGTGCTGGCGCACAGCACCACCAGCGGACCGATGATGGCAAAGGCCAGACGGATGGCGTCGTGACGCAGCTCCATGGCCTCTCGCTGTGCATAGGCCCAGGTGCGGCTGAACCACAGTTTCCAGGGGGACGTCTCCACGGTCGGGGCTGTGATGAGGGGCAACGCCAGAGGATCGTCTGACACCGGCTCGATGGTGAGGTGCTCGGTTTCGGTGTCGGCCTCCAGGTAGTCGATGAAGGCCTGCTCCAGCGTCTCGCAGCCTTGACGCTCGCAGAGTTCGTCGGGTGCGCCCACGGCCAGCACGCGCCCATGGTGCATGAGCGAGATGCGGTCGCAGCGGTGCGCCTCGTTCATGAAGTGGGTCGAGACAAACAGCGTCACGCCCTCCTGCCGTGACAAGCGGATCAGGTGGCGCCAGAACATGTCGCGCGCGGCAGGGTCCACGCCCGAGGTCGGCTCGTCCAGGATCAGCACCTGGGGCCGGTGCAAGCAAGCCGCCGCCAGTTGCAGCCGTTGACGGACGCCCAGCGACAGGCTGGAGGGCAAGGTCCCCGCATGATCGGTCAACTCAAAGCGCGACAGGGACTCCTGGATGTCCTGGTCCGCCGTGGCGGGGTCCATGCGGTACAGCTTGGCATGCAGCTCCAGGTTCTGGCGAACCGTGAGTTCCTCGTACAGCGAGAACAGCTGGGACATGTAGCCAATGTGCAGCCGCGTGCCCAGGTCACTGGCATCGACCGGCTCCCCCAGCAGGCGGGCACTGCCCTCGGTGATGTCGAGCAAGCCCGTCAGCATCTTCATGGTGGTGGTCTTGCCGCAGCCGTTGGAGCCCAGGAAGCCGAAGATCTCACCCCGCTCGATGCGAAAGCTCACGTCCTTGACCGCCACAAAATCGCCAAAGCGCCGCGTCAGGCCTTGGGCTTCCATGGCGGGTGCTCCCTCGGAGCGAGGCAGGGGCGGAATGACCAGCGGCTCGCTGTCCCCGCGTTGCGACAGCTTGACATAGGCCTCTTCCAGGGTGGCCGACCGGGTCTGCTCCAGCACCTCCACCGTGGGTGCGCACACCAGCACGCGGCCCGCGTCCATGGCCACCAGGTGGTCAAATCGCTCGGCCTCTTCCATGTAGGCTGTGGCCACGATCACCGTCATGTGCGGGCGCTCGGTGCGCAGGCTCTCGACCAGCGCCCAGAACTGCCGGCGTGACAGCGGATCGACCCCTGTGGTCGGCTCGTCCAGCACCAGCAGGTCGGGGTTGTGCACCAGGGCGCCACACAAGGACACCTTCTGCTTCATGCCGCCCGAGAGCTTGCCCGCCGGTCGATCCGGAAACGGCCCCAGCCCGGTGGCGCGCAGCAGGCGCTGGATGCGCGGGTCACGTTCGGCCGCCGGCACCCCGAACAGCCGCGCTGAAAAATCAATGTTGTCGTAGACGGACAGGGACCGGTACAGGTTGCGCCCAAGGCCCTGCGGCATGTAGGCCACGCGCGGTGCCAGCTCGCGACGAAAGGCCCGGTCGGCCACATCGCCCCCGAGCACGGTCATGCGACCGCACTGCAGCTTCTTGATGCCCGACAGCAGGGCCAGCAGCGTGGACTTGCCGACGCCGTCCGGGCCGACCAGCCCGATGGTGCGCCCCAGGGGCAAGGACAGGCTGACGGTGTCCAGGGCCACCTGCTTGCCATAGCGGTGGCTGACCTGATCGATCTCGATGGCGAACTGCATGGGGGATCACCAGGTCACTTCTTTGCTGGAGGCCTTGGCCGTGGGCTTGGCGTCATCGGCCCAATCGGTGTCCTGCTCCGAGTGGAGCTTGACGTAGCCGTTGCCGGTCAGGCCCGCCTTGAGCAGCCCTGCGTGCTGCATGGCCGTGTCCTCGGACAGGGCCAACCTCACGCGGTAGCTGAGCTTCTCGCGCTCGGCTGGGGTCTCGACATGCTTGGGGGTGAACTGGGCCTCAGCCGACACAAAGGAGACTTTGGCCGGCAGGCGCAGATCGGGCGCTGCGTCCAGCACGATGCGAGCCTCATCACCCACCCGAACGCGACCGGACGCCGCAGAGGGCAGGTAGATGGTCATGTGCACATGGGCGGTGTCCAGCACCGTGGCCACACGCCCACCCGCCGGGATCACGGAGCCGGGCTCAACCACCCGGTATTCGATGCGGCCAGTGACGGGCGCGCGCAGGGTGTGATCCTTGATGGCCGTCTGCAGGCGACGGATGCCGGCATCGGCTTCCTGGCTGGCCGCAGTGGCCTCGCCCATGGCAGCAGAGGCAATCGAGATGCCCCGGGTCTCGCCATCACGCTGGGCCTGTCGCTTCTGAAGTTCGGCGTGAGAGATCAGCACCTGTTTGCGCAACTCCAGGGCACTGTCGAGCTCCAGTTGCGCCACGCTGGCCTTGATGCTCTGCACGTCTCGCTCGCCTTCAGCGCGCGCCCGGGCCTGAAGGGCTCGCTGCTTCATGGCCTGAACACCTTCGAGCTGACCGATGTAGTCGGACGGGTCCATCTGAGCGATCTCATCACCCACCTTGACCTGATCGCCTTCATCCACGGCCACGGTCAGCACCTGACCGGCGAACTTGGTCGCAATCTCGATGCGCTGGACCTCCAGCCGGCCGTTGACCTTGACGATGCTGTTGGGCTTGTCGTCGCGATTCATGACGGCATAGGCGGTCCAGGCTGCCGAGAGCGTCAGTGTCGACGTCAATGCTCCCAGGACAAAACCACGGTACTTCATGAGGTGTCTCCTTTGTTGTCCGGGTCCATGATCCGGTTGAACTTGCCTGCCCCGCCTTGAACAACATCAAGGCCATGGGCTCATGACCGGGCGTTTGATCCGAGCTTGAGGGGGTGCGTCGCGCACGAATCCTTTGCTGTCGTCACCCCTGCCTTTTGCGTTTCAAGCCATCGCATCAAGGCATCGAATAACGCGCCAGACCACACACGTCCTTGATGTGGATGTCGCGCCGATCCACGTAGATCAGCCCGGCGTCCTCCAGCTCACGCAAGACCCTGGAGAAGTACTCCGGCGTCAGCGACAGCAGCGATGCGATCGTGCCCTTGCTGACCGGCAACGACACGGTCCTGACCTGGGGCGGCTCGTCCTCGCTGACCACCTGATCGCGCAGCAGGTAGCCGATCACACGCTGCAGCCCCGAATGCAGCGCGGCCGATTCGACATCGCGCACCAGCCCATGCAGTCGGCGAGAAATGCCCGCCAGCATGCGCAGCGCAAAGCGGGAGTCGTGGGCGATCTCATCCAGCACCGCCGCTTTCTTGACGGTCAGCACCTTGGCATCGCTCAGGGCTTGTGCATTGACGATGTAGGGCTTGCCGGTGAACATCAGGGCCTCGGCAAAGGTGTGGCCCGGCGCGATCAGCTCGATCACCTTTTCATGGCCGGCCGACGAGATCACATAAAGCTTGACCTGGCCCGTGACCACCACGTGAAACTCTTCGCAGGGCTGCCCCACCCGAAAGATCTCTTCGCCCCGCAGGTGGTGATACAGCTGGCAACTGTGCGCCAGGCGCTCCAGCTCAGCCGGGCTCATCTCCTGGAACAGCGGCAAGCCGGCGAGGTAGGACGCGATGTCCAGTTGTTTCGTTCCCATGGGAGCCCTCGATTCGTGTGACACGGTGGGGGCATTGTGGAAACGATCCCGATCGGCACCTTGATGCAGAACAAGTCTGCCCAGTCGACCGATGCTCACAGGCGCCGGGCATCGTTCACATGCACGATGCCCCAGTCACCTCGAATGCAGCCGCTCAGCCGCCTCGGGTCGAGGCAAACACCGCAGCCTGCACACGAGAGGTCAGGTTCAGCTTGCGCAGGATGTGCTGCACATGGATCTTGACCGTGGTCTCGGCAATCTGCAGGGTGCGGGCAATTTCCTTGTTGCTCGCGCCACGCGCGATCTCCCGCAGGATGTCGCGCTCACGCGGGGACAGGCGTGCAATGCCCGGGTCCGCCATGGGCTCGACCGACGCGGGAGCCTCAAGAGCAGCCGGGGGCGAATCGGTCACCGGCAATGCATCGGTGCCACCCGCAGGTGCTGCGATGGCGCTTCGGTAAGCGGCCACGAGCTTGCCCGTCATCTCGGGCGAGACCACCGACTCACCGGCCATGACGCGCACGATCGCCTCGACCAGGTCGTCACCATCGATGGTCTTGAGCAAGTAGCCGACCGCACCTCTGGCCAGGGCCTGAGCCAGGTCATCGGCATCTTCACTGACCGTGAGCATCACCATGCGGGAGCCAGGCAAGGCGGCGCACAACTGAGGCAAGGCCTCCACGCCATGCACACCGGGCAGGTGGTTGTCCAGCAGCACCACATCGGGCTGGTGCTGAAGCCCCAGCTTGAGCGCCTCACCGGCATCACCGGCCTCGGCCACCACGCTCAGGCGAGGGTCTCGCGAGAGCAGCGCGATCAGACCGCGACGGAACAACGTGTGGTCATCGACCACCAGGAGTCGGACGGCTGGGGTTGGGGTCATGTGTTGGGGACCGATGGAAGAGAGGGAGCACCCGAGCGACTGGTCACCAGGTTGGGCAAGTTCAGCACGATCTGCGTGCCCTGCTGGGTCGATTCGAACGTCAGGGACGCACCGATGCGATCGGCGCGCTCGCGCATGATGCGAAGCCCGACATGGGTTTCATCCGGTGGCCCGGCGTCGGTGTCAAAGCCCTGCCCGTCATCGCGCACACGGATGCGCCATGAGGGCTGGGTCTGGACCTCGACCCAGACCTGAGTGGCCCGGGCGTGTTTTCGCACGTTGGACAGGGCCTCCTGCACGATGTGCAGCACCTGGATCTGGATGTCCGCCGGCAGCGGCAATCCGTTGCCCTGCAGGCTCAGATGAGAGCGCAGTTTGGACTGATGCTCGAACTTGGACAGGGTCTCTCGCAAGGCCGGCTCGATGTTGTCGGTGTGGCTCTTGACCCGAAAGTGCAGCAGCAGCTCGCGCACATCGCTGTAGCTCTCTCGCACACCAGCGTCAAGCTCGCTCATGGCCGCTTCGATGGCGGCCTGATTCGAGTCGGCCATGGCATCTCGCAAGAGCTGAATCTGAATCTTGAGAAAAGCCAGCGACTGGGCCAGCGAATCATGCAGCTCCTGAGCCAGCAACTGACGCTCACCGGAGACCGCCTTTTCTCGCCCCATGGCGGCCGAACGCAGCCCCTCCATGGCACCGGCCAGATGGCTGGCCAGGGCCTCAAACAAGGAGCGATCCTCCTGCGTCAGCTTTGGATCTCCGCGGTAGAACAGCTCCACCTCACCCAGCACCTTCTGGTGCAGCCCCAGGGGCACGGTGACCAAGGTGGTGTAACCGGCACGCTCGCAATGTTCGCCCACCCTCTGATTCGTCGACAGGTTGCGTTGCTCCCGGGTGGCATCCAAGATGGGGATGATCCGAATGGTCGGCTGGGCTCCCGGCTCGACCTTGGCCCCGCACAGGCAGTCACCCGACAGCACGCACTGCTCTTCCTCGGCCATGACCTTGGGCAGGCAATCGCTCCCCAGCAGCACGTAGCGTTCGTTGGCCGCATCTGACCAGCGAATGGCCACGGCGTCAGCCCGGGCAATCCGCCGCATCTGCTGCGCGAAGCCCTGAGCCAGGGCTTCCAGCGTTTCGGCACTGGCCACAAAGGCAGCCACCTCATAGAGGGCGGTCAGGCGCTGTTGCTTGACTTGCAGGCCCAGGGTCTTTTCCTTGACCTTGGCCTCCAGGTGACCATACAGAGACTCCAGGTTCTCGGCCATGCTGTTGAAGCCATCGGCCAGCAAGCCCATCTCGTCACCCGTTTTCACGCTCACCCGGGCTGAAAAATCTCCCTGCTCGATGTCGCGCAAGCCCCTTTGAAGGCGCGCCACCGGCTCCAGCACCACCACATGGCCGGCATACAGCAAAGCCAGCGCACTGAAAATGGCCAGGGCTATCATCGCCAACTGAAAGGTGTGCAGCAGCGCCGTCCAACGAGCGATGTGGCGCTCGATGCTGGTCACGAAGGCATCGATGTGTGCGACAAACTCATCGACCTGCACTCGCAAGGCGGCAGAGGCTGGCTCGCCGTCCACGATGGCCTGGGCGCGCCGATCCAGCGCGGCCCAGTGGGCACTGACCTCGCTGAAGCGCGCCTTGGTGTCAGGGTCCCAGGGCACAAACAAAGGCCGGCTGGCATCGCCCGAACGCAGCAGGGCCAGGCTGCTCTCGAACCCCTTCTTGCGAAGCCCCACCTCCGCGATCAACGCTTGCCGATCCTCGGGTGGGTGCTGCAGGCTCAGCGCCAGCTGGTAGCTGAGCATGCGCATGCGTCCGGCCTCGTTGACGGCTGCAGCGCCACCCTCCAACTGCCAGGTCACCCACAAGGTCAGGCCGATGGAGGCCAGCGCCAGCACGAGAAAGACCCCACCGATGGCCAACAACTTGCTGGCCAGGCCCATGCCGGCCAGCCGGTACGCCGGTCCAGGCGCGGTTGCAGCGGCAGACGGACGGGGGCGCGACGGCGCCGATGCACTCGCATCCATGCCTTGCTCGACCGTGTCGGAAGATGAGACAGCCATCCGTCGCTCCATCGGAGTCCAGGCTCCGTGTTCAGGGGAGCATTGTCCGTCAACCACCGGTTTGCGACATGAAGCGAACGATCTGCTGGGGCCGTTCATTGAATTCATGACGCTCCGGCTTGGCCCGGATGCCCTGGTGGATGGCCTCGACCAGGTCGGCATCGGAGGCGCCCTCTCGCATCATGGTGCCCAGCGGCACCTGATCGTTCTGCCCCAGGCAGAGGTACAAGGTGCCGTCCACGCCCAGGCGCACGCGGTTGCAGGTCTCGCAAAAGTGCCGGGACATCGGGGTGATGACCCCCAGGCTCATGCGTTGATCGGCGGTGCACCAGTAGCGAGCCGGCCCGGCCCCCTGCCCCAGGACCTGAGGCACCAGGCCATGCTGCTCGGCCAGTTGCTCGCCCAGGCGGCTGAGGTCAATCCCCTGGGTGGCGCGACCGGTGTCCCCCACCGGCATGGGCTCGATCAGGCGCAGCACAAATTCATGCTCGATGGCAAAGGCCACCATGCGACTGACCTCGGCCACATTGACGTCGGCCTGGACCACCATGTTGAGCTTGATGGGCGAAAAGCCCACCGCACGGGCCACTCGCAGGCCTTCCAGCACATCGGCCAGACAATCGCGCCCGGTGATGTGGGCAAAACAGGCCGGGTCCAGCGAGTCCAGGCTGATGTTCAGTCGATGCACTCCGGCTTCACGCAGATCGGCCGCATGGCGGGCCAGCTGGGTGCCGTTGCTGGAGACGGACAGGTCGCGCAGCCCTTTCAGACCCGTGAGCTGCCTGGCCAGGTCGCTCACGCCCCGACGCAACAGGGGCTCACCCCCGGTGAGGCGCACCTTGCTGACCCCCAGGCCGACAAACAGGCCGACCAGACGGGTCATCTCGTCATGGCGCAACCAGTGGGCCGGCTCCTCGAAGCCCTTGAAGCCTTTGGGCAGGCAGTAGGTGCAGCGCAGGTCGCAGCGGTCCGTGACGGACACGCGCAGGTAGTCAATGGGGCGCTGGAAGGAGTCAATCAGGCGTGTCATGGTCTCTGGACTGTACGGACGGTGGTCGTCTTTGCCCATCGACCAGAAGGACTAGTCCTTCGCCCCGATGCATGGCGCCCGATAACGTGCTAACAATGGCGACATGCGCCCATTGCTGCAACCCGTCACCCCCAGCATCGAGGATCCCCTGGAGCTGCTCAAGGCCTGCCACGACAAGGTCCGGCGGTTTGCTGCCCTGGTCCCTCGCCTGCGCGAGCACCTGGCCCGCCATGGCCCTGATGCGCAGGCCCAGGAGGCCGCCCGGTCGATCCTGCGTTATTTCGAGGTGGCGGCGCCCTTGCACCACGACGATGAAGAGCAGGACCTGTTCCCGGCGTTGCGCGCCCTGGGACAAGCCCCCCTGAACCGCCACATGGACGAACTGCAAGCCGAACATGGCGACCTGGCCGGCTTGTGGCAACAGGTCAGACCCTGGCTGCAGGCCACGGTGGACGGACAAAGCCTGGCCTGCCCCGATGTCGCCGAGTCTTTCGCGCAGCGCTACCCGGCACACGCCCAAAGGGAAGAGGACGACGTCTACCCGGCCGCCGTCGACCTGGATGCAGCCAGCGTCCGCCGCATCAGCGCCGCCATGGTGGCGCGCCGAACCCAGCCCTGATCAGAGGTCGACCCGGCGGGTTCGTCGGGACGACCCATCAGACCGCTTGAGGCACCGGGCTGAGCAGGTGGACCATCAGATCGCGCACGCTGCGGATCTGGTCTCCAAACGGCAAGGCACCCACCCCCCGAAAGAACAGTCCCTTCTTCACATCGCCCCGCAAGGCCGAGGCCAGTTGCTTGTCGATGCAGAACTGTCCCCAGGTGGCCAGGCCATCGCGCAAGCCGCACTGCGACAGGCAGTCAAACGCCATGGTGCAGCGTGGCTTGACGTGGGCCACGGCCTGCAGGCGGGCCTCGGCCTTGAGGTAATTCTTGAGCCAGGGCGTGGCCACCGCGCGCGCAGGCAGGCCTGCCACGCTGGTGAACTCGACCATGTCCTCCTCACGCGCCTGGGCCAGCACCCGCTTGAACTCGTCGTCGGCGTCGCTCTCTTGCGTGACGGCGAAGGGCGTGCCCAGTTGCACTGCCGCCGCGCCCAGCGACTGAACGCGGGCGATGTCTTCGAAGTTGCGGATGCCCCCTGCGGCAATCAGGGGGATTTCCTTTTCGATGCCCGCTGATCGCAAAAAGGCCAGGGCCTCGGGGATGGCGTTCTCGAAATCAAAGCGCTTATCGCCCAGGTCAGAGATCCGTGCCGCACCCAAGTGGCCCCCAGCCAGGCGCGGGTGCTCGATC
Source organism: Aquabacterium sp. (assembly GCA_035438885.1). Lineage (GTDB taxonomy): Bacteria > Pseudomonadota > Gammaproteobacteria > Burkholderiales > Burkholderiaceae_C > Aquabacterium. The sequence goes on from DAORJC010000029.1 coordinate 19,238, forward strand.
ACGATGGCATCGGGCAGCCGCTTCTTGCGCTCCCACTTGCGCACCAGCAGCTGAATGCCGCGAGCGTCCGAGAGGATGGGCACCAGCAGGGTGTTCGGGTGGTCCTGGGCCAGATCGGGCAGGTCCAGGGGCAGGCCGGCCCCCACCACCACCATGTCGATGCCGCACGCCAGCGCCTGCTTGACCGCAGGGCCGTACTCACTGACCGCGCGCATGATGTTCATGGCCAGCAACCCCGAGTCGCCTGCGATCGCCCGGGCCGCCTTGATCTCGCGCGACAGAGCCTCCAGGTTGGCCTCGTTGATGGCCTGCTTGGCCGCCTGCGTGGCCTGCTCGCCCGCCGGCAGGTCCTGCGTCCTGGCCATCAGATCGGGGTGATGGCGCCGCAGGTCCACCGACGAGATCGTGCCCACGGCATTGAGCGACGCCACCGTGCCCGCCAGCCGGTGCGCCGAGATGCCCACCCCCATGCCACCCTGAACGATGGGCAGCAGGGACTTGCCACCCAGCTTCAAGGGCGCCAACCCGCTGGCGCGGTGCAGCGCCTGCAGTTGATCGGCAACAGAGGCCGTGGCCTCCCGGGTGAGCGTGCTGGTGTCCGTCATGACAGGGTTCGATCGTGATTGCAATCGTCGCAAGGTATCGGCACCGGGCCGATGCGGCCTTGATCGACATCAACGGCGAGGGGGTCATGGCGCCGCAGGGCCATCCTCCTGAAGAACGATGGGGGCCTGCCATGCGGCACAGATTGACGCAGGTCAAACGCACTCAACCCAGGCCACCAAACACTACCGGTAGCGTTTTTCAACCATCCAAAACACTACCCCTAGTAGGAGCACTGCATGAACCTGCCTCTCCACGGACCGGAATCCACCACTCAGATCGTGGCCGTCATCAAGCGACATGGCGCAACGGCCACCTTCGACCTGGACAAGATCACCGGCGCCATCAGCGCGGCAGGCCAGGCCACCGGCGAGTTCGACACGGTCCGGGCCCGTGAGTTGGCGGAGCGGGTGCAGGCCGCCCTTCACCGGCGGGTGCCCACGGTCGAGCAGGTGCAGGACCAGGTCGAGCGCACCTTGCTGGAGGCCGGCCTGTTCGAGACTGCCCGGGCCTACATCGTCTACCGCGAGCGCCGCAGCACCCTGCGTCAGGACAAGGCCTGTGCGGTGGACGTGGAGCGCTCGGTCAACGAGTACCTGTCGCAGCAGGACTGGCGGGTCAATGCCAATGCCAACCAGGGCTACTCGCTGGGCGGCTTGATCCTCAACGTGTCGGGCAAGGTCATTGCCAATTACTGGCTGGGCCACGTCTACCCGCCCGAGATCGGTCATGCCCACCGCGAAGGCGACCTTCACATCCATGACCTGGACATGCTGGCTGGTTACTGTGCCGGCTGGTCCTTGCGCACGCTGCTGCACGAAGGCCTCAACGGCGTGCCCGGCAAGGTGGAGGCCGGCCCGCCCAAACACCTCTCCAGCGCCGTGGGTCAGATCGTCAACTTCCTGGGCACCTTGCAGAACGAGTGGGCCGGTGCCCAGGCCTTCAGCTCCTTTGACACCTACCTGGCACCCTATGTGCGGCAAGATCAGCTGAGTTATGCCCAGGTGCGCCAATGCATCCAGGAGCTGGTCTACAACCTGAATGTGCCCTCCCGCTGGGGCACCCAGACACCCTTCACCAACCTGACCTTTGACTGGACCTGCCCGGAAGACCTTCGCGAGCAGGTGCCCATGATCGCCGGACAGGAAATGCCCTTCGCGTATGGCGACCTGCAGGCCGAGATGGACCTGATCAACCAGGCCTACATCGACGTGATGATGTGCGGCGATGCCAAGGGACGCGCCTTCACCTTCCCCATCCCCACCTACAACATCACCAAGGACTTTGACTGGGAACACCCCAACACCGAGCGCCTGTTCGAGATGACGGCCAAGTACGGCCTGCCCTACTTCCAGAACTTCCTGAACTCCGACCTGCAGCCACACATGATCCGCTCCATGTGCTGCCGCCTGCAACTGGACCTGCGCGAGTTGCTCAAGCGAGGCAATGGCCTGTTCGGGTCGGCCGAGCAGACCGGCTCCCTCGGCGTCGTCACCCTCAACTGCGCGCGCCTGGGCTACCTCTACAAGGGCGACGAGGCCGCCTTGCTGGCACGCACCGATGAACTGATCCGACTGGGCAAGAACAGCCTGGAGATCAAGCGCAAGGTGATCCAGCAGCACATGGATGGCGGGCTGTTCCCGTACACCAAGCGCTACCTGGGCACCTTGCGCAACCACTTCTCGACCCTGGGCGTGAACGGCATCAACGAGATGATCCGCAACTTCACGGACGACCTGGAAAACATCACCACCCCCTGGGGCGTGGCCTTTGCCCTGCGTTTCCTGGACCACATCCGCGCGCGCATCACCGACATCCAGGAAGAGACCGGCCACCTCTACAACCTGGAGGCCACACCGGCAGAAGGCACCACCTACCGCTTTGCCAAGGAAGACCTCAAACGCTTTGCGGGCATCCTGCAGGCCGGTCCGTCCGACATGCCGTACTACACCAACTCCTCCCAGTTGCCTGTGGGCTTCTGTGACGACCCCTTTGACGCCCTGGAGCGCCAGGAGCCCCTGCAGGCCCGCTACACCGGCGGCACCGTGCTGCACCTGTACCTGGGCGAGCGCGTCTCGTCAGCCGCCGCCTGCAAGTCGCTGGTGCGCCGGGCCCTCTCGCGCTTTCGGCTGCCCTACATCACGATCACACCCACCTTCTCGATCTGTCCCACCCATGGCTACATCGCCGGTGAGCACGAGTTCTGCCCGCACTGCGACGAAGAAGCCCTGAGCCGCAAGCGCAACCCTTCCCCCCACTCCGAAAGGACTGCCTCATGAAGACCCTTCGCACCCCCTCCACCACCCACCCCGTCCTGACCGAAGACGAGCGCCAGCGCTGCGAGATCTGGACCCGTGTCATGGGCTACCACCGCCCGGTGTCCTCGTTCAACACGGGCAAGAAGGGCGAGTTCTGCGAGCGCCAGTACTTCCGGGAGCCCGCGGCCCGGACCGAGCCTTGCGACATCCCTGAACACGCCTGAACACCATGCTCAGAATCGGAGGCTTCACGCCCCTGAGCACCACGGACTGGCCCGATCAACTGGCCGCCGTGGTGTTTGTGCAGGGCTGCCCCTGGCGCTGTCACTATTGCCACAACGTCGACCTGCAGGACCGGGACGGCGGACTGCGCGATGGCTGGCCCCAGGTGCTCAAGACCTTGTCCAGGCGACAAGGGCTGCTCGATGGCGTGGTCTTCAGCGGGGGCGAGCCCACGCTGGATCCCCACCTAGTTGAGGCCATCGATGACGTTCGGCAACTGGGCCTGAAGGTGGGCCTGCACACGGCGGGCATCTACCCGGATCGACTCATCGAACTGCTCCCCAAGGTGGACTGGGTCGGTTTTGATGTCAAGACCGACTTTGCCGCTTACGCACACATCACGGCCATCCCCCGCAGTGGCCTGCCGGCCTGGCGCAGCCTGTTGGCCCTGGTGCAGGCCGTGCAACAGCAAGGGCTGTCGCTGGAGGTTCGCACCACCTGGCACCCCGAGCTTCAAAGCGACGATCAGATGGTGGCGCTGGCCCAGGCCCTGGCCCAACAGGGCATCCACCGCTGGGTCATCCAGCAGTTCCGAGCGGCCAACGAACAGCACGCGTCCTTGGCCAGCACCTGGCACCCGCCGGGCGACCTGTTGTGGCAACGCCTGAAAGACACCGGCCTGTCACTGGAACTTCGCTAGACTGCCCGGACCACCTTCCATGACATCCCCATGAACATCAGCAATTTCAACGACCTCTTGGTGGCCGCTGGCCAGCAACCCGACGCACAGCGCCTGCTCATGGTGTTTGCGGGCGCCGAGCTGCCGGAAAACGCCACGCCCGAGCAAGAGGCCGCCTTCAAGGCCGGCCATGGCGGCGAGCTCGCACCCCTGATGTGCGCCGACAAGACCCCCCAGGAGATCGGCAGCTTCGAGGCCCTGGTGGCCGAGTCCGCCCAGTTCGGGCACGACTGGGTCATCGTGTTTGTGGCAGGCCTGTCAGGCAAGGGCCGTCAGGCCCCGTCGAGCGAAGCCGCCGAGCCCCAACTGCAAGCCATGGTCGAAGCGGTCAAGGCCGGACAGATCGACCGGTTCATTCCCTTTGACCGCACGGGGCAGGCCGTGCAACTCGGGTGATGGGTTGACGGTGGATGGGCCGCTCAACCTGGGCGGCCATCCACCCGAGGGCGACCATACCAGCGCCCGTACCGCACGCCCCAGGCACCCAACACCACCAGCCACACCGTCGCGGCGGCCAGCAACAAGGTGGGCGCCTGAACGGCCCACACGGTGGCCAGCAGACGCAGCACCGTGGCCACCTGCAAGCCCCAGAACAAGCCCCAGACCAGGTCATCGGCTGCCAGGACCCGGCCGCTGTGACCACAGCTCACGCGGGTGACCATGGCCACCAGCACACTGCCCAGAAAGCCCATGGTCAACGCATGAAGCGGCAACAGGGCTGGCGTTGCATGGCCCAGGGCCTGCAGCACCGTGGCGACCGCGTCCAGACACAAGGCCACGCCCAGCCAGACAAACCCCAGGTGCAACATCGCCAGCAAGCGAATGCGCAGGCTCTGCACCAGACCCCACCTCACGGCCAGGGCCAGCACCAGCGCGCCTGACAGCGCCGCGGTGATGGCGCGAACGACCACCACCGATTGCACAGACTGCCAGCCCAGCGCCTCCACCACCACCCAGGCCCCCTGCAGCCCCACCAGGATCAGCAAGGTCCACAGCAGCCAGTGGGGTCGCCAGGCATCCATCACCGGCAGCGCCGCTGCCGTGAAGAAGGGCAGCATGCGGTGGGCCACCGTCACATACACCGGCACGATGAACCACCACAGGCCCAGCAAGGCCGCCCACCGAACCACCTCATAGGACTGCCAGGCCAGGCCTGCGGCGGCAGCCCCCATCGCCAGCACCCCCACACGGCAAGCGGCCACGATCAGCCGCGCATGCAGGCGGTCCGGTGCCGGGCTTTGGGCCACCAGGCCACCAAAATGCCAGGTCAAGGTGGCCC
>DAORJC010000030.1:0-23998 GCA_035438885.1 Aquabacterium sp.
TGGCCGGTTGCGAACCCGATGAAATGGGCATCGGGCCGGTGTTTGCCGTTCCCAAGTTGCTGGCCCGTCACGGCCTGAAGGTCGACGACATCGACCTGTGGGAGCTGAACGAAGCTTTTGCCTCGCAGTCCATCTATTGCCAGCAAAGACTTGGCATCCCCGATGAACGGCTGAACGTCAACGGGGGTGCCATCTCGATTGGCCACCCCTTTGGCATGACCGGCGCACGCCTGGTGGGCCACGTGCTGCTGGAAGGCCGCCGCCGCCAAGCCAAGTGGGCCGTGGTGACCATGTGCATTGCCGGTGGCATGGGCGCGGCAGGCCTGTTTGAAATCTATTGAAAGCACCCAGAGGAGCACCCCATGGACCTGAGCTTTACCCCCGACGAACAGGCCTTTCGCGCCGACGTTCAACGCTTTCTGGCCGATGAAGTGCCCGCCCGCCTGAAGCACAAGGGCGAAGCGGGCCAGCGCTTCACCAAGGCCGACTACGAAGCGTGGCACGCCCTGTTGAACCGCAAAGGCTGGCTGGCCGCGAGCTGGCCAGTCCAGTACGGCGGCACGGGTTGGAACGTGGTGCAGAAGTTCATCTTTGACAACGAGTGCGCGCTGGCCCACACCCCTCGGATCGTGCCCTTTGGCGTCAACATGGTCGCCCCGGTGATCATCAAGTACGGCACCGAGGCGCAAAAGCAGCACTGGCTGCCCCGCATCCTGCAAGGCCAGGACTGGTGGTGCCAGGGCTACTCCGAACCCGGCGCCGGATCGGACCTGGCCTCGGTCAAGACCACGGCGGTCAGGGATGGCGACCACTACGTCATCAACGGCCAGAAAACCTGGACCACCCTGGGCCAGCACGCCAACATGATCTTCTGCCTGGTGCGCACCGACCGCGATGCCAAGCCCCAGGCGGGCATCAGCTTTGTGCTGGTCGACATGAACACGCCCGGCATCGAGATGCGACCGATCATCACGCTCGATGGCGAGCACGAGATCAACGAGGTGTTCTTCACCAACGTGCGCGTGCCCGTGGCCAACCTGGTCGGCGAAGAAAACAAGGGCTGGGACTGCGCCAAGTTCCTGCTCACGCATGAGCGCACCACCATTGCCGGGGTCGGTTATTCGGTCGCCGCGCTGGAGCGCCTCAAAGGCCTGGCCGCCCGCACCTTCAAGAACGGCCAGCCCTTGAATCGGGACCCGCTGTTTGCCACGCGCCTGGCCAAGGTCGAGATCGACCTGGAGAACATGAAGACCACCAACCTGCGCGTGATCGCGGCGGTGGCCGGGGGTGGCGTGCCGGGCGCCGAGAGCTCGATGCTCAAGATCAAGGGCACCGAAATCCGCCAGGAGATCTACTCGCTCACGCGCCGCGCGCTGGGGCCCCACGCCCTGCCCTATGTCTCTGAGGCGCTGGATGAAGGCCATGAGGGCACGCCCTTTGGGCCGCCGGAAGCCGCTTTTGCGGCCGCGCACTACTTCAACCATCGCAAGCTGTCGATCTACGGCGGCTCCAACGAGATCCAGAAAAACATCATCTCCAAGATGATCCTGGGCCTGTGAGCCACCCGATAGAAAGTCCAGACACCATGAACTTCCATCCCTCCGACGACCGCCGCATGCTGGCCGATTCACTCGACCGTTATGTGGCCGAGCAGTACGGCATCGAGACCCGTCACCGCATCAGCCAGTCCGCCGCGGGCTACAGCGCCGAGCAATGGTCGCAGTTTGCCGACCTGGGCATCATCGCGGCCCTGTTCACTGAAGCACAAGGCGGCTTGGGTGGCACCGGCTTTGACATCGCCACCGTGTTCGAATCCCTGGGACGCGGCCTGGTGGTCGAGCCCTTCCTGGCCAGTGCCGTGCTGGCCGGCAGTGCCCTGACCCACGTGGGCACCCCGACCCAGCAGGCCCTGGTCGACGAGATCATGGCCGGCCGCCTGATCGCCACCCTCGCCCATGAAGAAGCCCATTCGCACCACGAACTGCACCGCGTGAGCACCCGCGCCACCCGCGAGGTCGACCACTACGTGATCGACGGGGTCAAGGTGGTGGTGCCGTTTGGCGACCAGGCCGCACAGATCATCGTGTCGGCCCGCACCAGCGGCGAGGAGGCCGACGAAGCCGGCATTTCGCTGTTCGTCGTGCCGGCCAGCACCCCCGGCCTGAGCACGCGCGGCCACACCAATGTCGATGGCACGCACGCGGCCGAAGTCACGCTGCGGCAGGTGCGCGTGCCCGCCACCGCCCTGTTGGGTGCGCCCGACCAAGGCCTGGCCACGCTGGAGCACGCGGTGGGCCGGGGCATCATGGCCTTGTGCGCCGAATCGCTGGGCGCCATGGAGGTCTGCAAGAAGGCCACGGTCGAGTACCTGCAGACCCGTCAGCAGTTCGGCAAGGCCATCGGCAGCTTCCAGGCCCTGCAGCACCGCATGGCCGACCTGCTGCTGGGCATCGAGCAGGCCCGATCGGCCGTGATCAATGCGGCGGCCGCGCTGGAAGACCCGGACCGGATCACGCGTGAGCGCGCCCTGTCTGCCGCCAAATACACCGTGGGCGCCACCGGCGCCCGGGTGGCCGAGGAATGCATCCAGCTGCACGGCGGCATCGGCATGACCTGGGAGCTGCCCATGCCCCACTACGCCAAACGCCTGGTCATGATCGATCACCAGTTGGGTGACGAGGACCACCACCTGGCGCGCTACTCAGCCCTGGGCCTGCTCAACGACGCCGGGGCGTGATCGGCAGTTGCACGCTCAAGGTGCTCACCGGCTGGATCACCACCTCGGTGGTGGGTAGCTCAGTGATCTGTTGCGGGTGCCACATGCGCACCTGAGCGGCCCCAAGCGGCAGGTCGTTGAAGGTGACCTTGCCTTGCGCATCGGTCTGGGCCGCCCAGGGTGCCTCCGAGACATAGACAAAGCCACGCATGCTGCCGTGGATGTGGCAACCCAGGTGCAAGGGCCCGGCGGTGTCCAGGGTGACCTCGGCCGTGGCCGCGGCCCGACCTTCTTCCTTGCCATCCAGCCCCAGCGAGAACCCCACTGGGGACCCATCAGGCCGACTGGTCTGGCCGCCTGGCAGGCCCCGCACGTGGTGGGGCCAGGCATCGAGGTTGACAAACCTGATCCGGGTGCCCTTGGGCACCACGCTCAAGGCCGGCACGAACTTCATGTTTCGCTGCTCGATGACCAGCGTGGTCGCTCGCTTGGCCGTAGGCTGCAAGCCACTGCTGGAGACCAGCGTGACCACGGTGTTGGGCAGGGGTTGCCCATCCTTGCCCAGCACGGTGACCTGCAAGGAAGCCGCCGCCCACGCAGTGGCGACGCTCGATCCCGCCAGGGCCATCACGGCCGCCGTCTTGCCCGCCGTCTTGCTCACCGTTCGAATGAATGTCCACATCAGGTGCACCTCAAGGCTGGTTGATCACGTCACGATGCATCGGCGCCAGCAAGGCCAGCATCTGGTTCTGTCGGGCAAAGGGGATGCCACGCGCATTCATGGCCTGCTGCAGCACATCGACCAGCGCATTGAAGTGCGACCGGGTCACGTCCATGTTGGCATGGGCCGTCTTCATGTCGGGCCCCTTGTAAACACAGGGACCGCCTGACAACTGGCAGAGCTGATCGCTCAACTGTTGGGCCAGGTGCTTGAGGTCCGTTTCCTTAAACTGATCACCGATGCGTGGGTCGGCCTTGAGGCGCACCACAAAATCGTCCATCAGGCTGCGGATGCCGGCCTGCTCGCCAAAGGCCTGGTACAGGCCCGGCGCAGGCGCCACGGGGTAAGCACTGGCGTTGCTGGGTGCAGGGTGTTGCGCCATGACGGACGCGCCGCTCAAGGCGATCAGGCTGGCCATGGCGGTGGTGATGAGGTGTTTCATGGTGATGTCCTGCTCAATAAGCGATCTGGGCCGACAGGTAGAAGCCGGTCTGCTTGCGCTCCTGGGTGGTGGCAGGCACGATGCGGCCCAGGTCCACGTAGGCGGCGGTCAGGGACACGTTGGCGGTGGGCGACCACGCCACGAACACATCCTTCCAGTCATCGGCCCGCAGGCCGTCGGCCAGCCCCGCGGCACGACCTGCCCGCGCCAGGTGGTTGGGCATGGCGCGGTACTCCACGCCCACGGCCAGGTCCGGGCGCAGCAGGTAGGCCACAGACACCTCGGGCTGCAACCGGTAGCGGTCGTCAGCGCCGCCCAGCGTGGCCCCAAAACCGAGCAAGCCATTCTGGTTGGCCTTGGTCATGCGCAAGGTGCCATTGACCAGCACCCCTTGGGCCAGGAACAGCTTGGTGGCACTGACATAAAAGTCCGTGCCATGGCGCCGGGCGCCCAGCGCATCCAGGGTGGCGTCCAGCCCGGTGGACCCCAACTGCTTGACCTGCAGGCCCACGGCAACCTGGGGCATCCAGCGGTCGCTGTCGAGGATGGCCTCGCCCGCCACCCGGACCTTGGCGCCCACGATGGTCTGACGCAGGTGCAGGCCCGGCAAGCCCAGCAGTTGACCCGTGACGCCCGTGTCCAGGTCCTGATGGCCCAGTGACAACTCGACCCGGTCATGGATGCCCACGGCCACACCGTAGGCCGACAGGCGGTAGTCGTTGGTGACGGCGCGGCTCACGTAGGCCGATGCGCCCACCTCATCGGCTGCGCCCTGACTGCCGATCACGGCCCAGGGGCTGATGCCCCCGCCTGCCGCCCCCTCGACGCTGCTGACGCCGCCCGTGAGCCGCAGCTTGCCGGTGCCGGCGATGGCCTGCTGGGAGGCCCACAAGGCCGCGGCACAGGCCAGGGTGGCCCCAAAAACGGTCCGGACCTGGCGGTGCGGGCGGGTGTGACGAGTGAAAGTCGGTGCTGACATGGTGCGCTGAGTCCTCAAAACAAGGAGTGAAGGTTGGCTCTCAGGGCACATACGCAACCGCTGCTCGGTTGGATGCAAAAAAATTTCAGGTCAGCCAGTCCGGGGCTTGCTGGATGGCCAGGTTCAAGGCCTCGTAAAAACGGGCCAGGTGAATGCCATCGACCACGCCGTGGTGCACCTGCACCGCCACCGGCATCACGACCGCATCGCCCCGTGTGACGAACTGGCCCAGCGTGATCACCGGGATGTAGGCGTAGACCGGGTCATAGGGATGCGTGAAGGCCGTGAAGTTCAGCCACGGCACGCTGGAGATGAAAAACAAATGGTGTTTGGGCCCCACCGACAAATCCGGCGCGACCTTGACCGCCTCCATGCGGGCGCGAGCTTCCCGGCAGTACGCCCGGAAGTCCTCCAGGTACAGGCCGTCGCAGAACGAGAACAGATCACCCTCGCGCGCCACTGTGTAGCCCGGGTCTGTGCGCTCGTACTCGCACAAGGTGCCGTCGATCACCCGATGGCGGAACTGAGGCACCGCATGGATCGCGCGTGACACCGCATGGCTCATGCCCAGGAAAAACGAGACCCCTGCGGCATCGCACCCCCGCCGGATGGCGGTGACATCCACCTCGCAAGTCACGCTGATCTGCGGCATCTGCCGGTGCATGAACGCTCGCAGGATGTCGGCGCGTGGGTAGGTGGTCAGGTCGATCGGGCTAGGGGTTGGAGGGGGTGTCGAGATCATGAGGATCAAATTATTTTCAGGAATTCTGTCAGGAAGCGGCGCCTGGCACGACAGGGTCATCGTGCACGCTGTGTGCACATCCAACCTTGAGGATACGACCATGAACCTGAAATCCATCGCCACGCTCGCCGCTGCTGTCATCGCCTCGTCTGCCTGGGCGGCTGCCCCCACAGAAACCAAGTGTGGCGCAGGCACCTGCGGCAAGAAGGAAAGCGCCAGCAAGAAGGCGGGCCACGCGGCCTCGGGCGCCAGCAGTGCCGGCATGAAGGATGCCTCCTGCTCCAAGAAGGACGCGTCCTGTTCCAAGAAAGAAGCCTCTTGCTCCAAGAAGGACGCCAGCTGCAGCAAGAAGTGACCCCAGGGCTTGATGCGAGGGATGATGCGATGACTGGCCTGGGTTACCGAAGAGAGATGAGCGACTGGGACATGTCGGCCGTGCAGGCTGGCTTTTTTGAAGTCGCTCCTGAGAACTGGATCCACCGCGACCGAGAGCCGCTGCACCGGCTGATCTCGTCAGGGCGTCCGGTCCACCTCCATGGGGTGTCTCTCAACCTGGGCGGGTCATCGGTCATCCAGCCTGCGTTCCTGCAGTCGCTGCGCGAGCTGATGACGGACCTGAACACCACGTTCTATTCCGACCACCTGGCCGCCAGCGGCGACGCACACCAGCTCTACGACCTGTTTCCCATCCCCTTCACGCAGGCCGAGGTGCTTCGCGTGAGCGACCGGATCAAGCAGGTTCAAGATGCGCTGGGGCAACGGATGTCGGTGGAGAACACCACCTGGTACACCAACGTGGGCGACATGACCGAGGCAGACTTTCTGTCTTGCGTGGTGGAGCGGGCCGACTGCGGCATCTTGCTGGACCTCAACAACATCGCGGTCAACCACAAGAACCATGGCGGGCACGACCTGGCCGCGTTTGTGGCGCACATCGACCTGAGCCGTGTGAGCTACCTGCACGTGGCCGGCCACGAGTTTGACGACCGCTTTGGGCTGTACATCGACACGCACAGTCAACCGGTGGAGCCCGAGACCGCCACCATGGCCCGCCACCTGCACCAGGCCCACGGCCTGCCGATCTTGCTGGAGTGGGACAACGACGTGCCCACGCTGGACACCCTCAACCGGGAGCTGGCATGTCTGAAGCCTTTCATGACTACGTGAGGGGCCGCAGCGACGACATCCCGCCCGGCTATGCCGAACCCGGGATGCGGGCCTATCGGCACTTGGTCTACCTGGGCGCCAGCCAGATGGTGGAGGCGCACTTTCCGGCGGTGCGTCAAGAGTTGGGCGAAGACGCCTGGCGGACCTTGATCGAAGATTTTGTGCGGCAGTCCCAATGGACCTCCCATTTTTACGGAGACCTCAAAGATGAATTCCTTGCTTACCTGGCGCGCCAAAGTGCTTGATGCCGTGAACGACCTGGGCCTGCTGGCTTTGCGCTTGTGGGCGGGACAAGAATTTTTGCTGGCCGGATACACCAAGCTCTCGGGAGGCCTGCAGGCCCCCAGCTGGTTTGCAGGGCTGGACTTTCCCTTTCCCAACCACCTGCTGCCCGCCGACCTGAACTGGCTGGCCGCAGGCGTGGGCGAGGTCGTGCTGGGCCTGGCCTTGATGCTGGGCCTGTGGAGCCGGCTGGCGGCGCTGGGCCTGCTGTTTGTGACCTATGTGGCGGTGTACACCGTGCACTTCGGGCTGGGCTGGTCAGGCTGGAACCAGATCGAGACCGAAGATGGCCAGGGCTTCAAGGTGCCACTGATGCTGGCCATCATGCTGCTGGCCATCGTGACGCAAGGTGGCGGACACTACGCGCTGGATGCCTGGCGCCGCTGGGTCCACCCCAAGCCGTCCTGAACCCACGCCGAATGACCACCCCACCCCCTGCGGCCCTGTCCGCACCCACGGCCCCCTGGGCCCAATGGGCCCGAGACTGGCGCGCCCCGATGCTGCGCTTTGCGCAACTGCACATCCAGCCCCGCGAGGAGGCGGAAGACGCGGTTCAGGACGCGCTGGCCGCCCTCTTGAGCACCGACCCGGCCGTGCTGGTCCAGGCCGATCCCAAGCGCTACCTGTTCGGCATCCTCAAGCACAAGATCACCGACCGGCTGCGCCGCAAGTACCGCACCGAGATGAGCTACAACGACGCCTTTGGCGACGACGAGCTGGACAACACCTTGTTCAACGCACGCGGCCATTGGGTCGATGGTGTGGCGCCCGCCACCTGGACCACGCCCGAGGAGCAGTTGCACAGCGACCAGTTCTTTGCCGTGGTGGACCTGTGCATGCAAAAGCTGCCGCCCAAGCCCGCGCGCGTGTTCAGCATGAAAGAGTTCCTGGACTGCGAGACCGACGAGATCTGCGCCACCCTGGGCCTGAGCAAGCCCGACTACTGGCAATGCATGAGCCGGGCGCGCAAACAGATCCAGCTATGCCTCCACCAGAACTGGTTTGAAGGAGCCTCCCCATGATGACCTGCAAGGAATACGTCTTCAAGCTCACATCGGGTCAACTGGAAGAGGCCGACCTTCTGGAGCGCTTCTGGGCAGGCCAACACCGTCTGATCTGCCGTCGCTGCCGCGCATTCACGCGCAACGACCAGCGCCTGGACGGCATCCTGGCGGGCTACAAGGACCGGCTCATGCAGGCCGACGATCAGGCCAAGCCAGACTGAATCACCTGACTCAGCAGTGCCTTGCATTGAGCGGGGCTGAGCGGGTGGCCGGCGTGTCCGCCACCTGCGACATCAGCAGGCCATCCACCGCCATGAGCAGGCCTGGCGCCACCCCGGCAGGCAACGGTGGCGTCTTGCCAAAACCCGCGGCATCAAACGCCAGAACGCGCCGCCCTTGGGACAACCGGGCCATGACGGGCGACCACGCCAAGCTGGACATGCCAATGCCGTGCAACAGCACCAGGGGACGGCCTTGGCCTCGTTCTTCAAAATGCCACATGGGAGACTCCGATCGGTGCCGAGCAGGACACCCGGGTCATGCCGCCACCTGGGCGCGGCGCGGCTCGGCGCGGTGGATGCGCCCAAAGTGGCTCTCGCCAAACAGGTGGCTGACGGGCTCGCCCGGGAACAACCAGAACGGCGTGCGCTCACTGGAGGTGGCGCAGTTGGGAAACGCCGGGTTGATGGACGGGCCCGCCAGGGTCTTTTCCAGCACCATGGAGATGTACTGGTCGTTGCTGCCCTCCAGCGTGTTGCCGTTGAGGATCACCTCCACCCCTGTGGCCAGGGCATGCCGTCGCACCGCGTTGATGCGCGAGTTGCGAGGCTCATACGCATCGGCACCCACGCCGTTTTCGCTGGTCACGCGGATGCCATCGGGCACACGGGCCACCAGCGAATGGTTGCCTTCGGTGTGACCCGGGGTGTGAACCAGGGCCACCCCCGGGCCCAGGTTCAAGCTGCCGTCAAACGTGACCACCCGGTTCGCCGGGATGCCGGCAATGCCCTGCGGGCAGTACCAATCGGCCTGCAAGGGCAACAGGTCCAGGGTGGAGGCCCATTCCTGGCGGTGCACCAGCAGCTTGGCGTTGGGAAAGAAGGGCTTGGGGCCCGCCAGCCAGCGGCGCACATCCTGTGTGTGCAGGTGGTCGTAGCTGATGTAGTCGATGTCTTCGGGCTGAAGGCCGCAGGTGGCCAGGACGCTGTAGACCGAGTTGAACTCAGGCGCCAGCAGGCCATGCGCCCATGAGGGCACCTGCGCCGCCAGCCGCTTGAAGAACGGTGTCTCCCGGTTGGCCGCATGGTCCGTGGGCGACATCAACAAGGTGCGCAAGGCACCGTCGTGGTCACGGTACTGAACCACAAACAGGCGGTTGAGCAAATGCACCAGCGGGAACTTGAACCCCTTGTCGGCAAACACACCAGCGTAAGCGTAATAGGTGGGAAAGGGCGCACGGATCAGGTCAAAGCTGCGCCAGCACAGGGCCTCGGGCTCGCTCATCATGCGTTCACGCAGGCCTTGGGCTCGCCGGCGTACCTCGCGCAGGCGGTCCTGTGGGCTGGCAGCGTCACGGGCGCCGTCAAAGTCGGTGAGGGGGCGCATGCCGGCGGGCATCGGTGGGGTCGTCAAGGAGGGGTGCATCTCTAAGCTCTGGTGGGGTGAATCAGGGAGCGTTTTCAAGGGCCATCAATAGCCGGCCAGGCGGGCCGTGACCCATCGGTTCATGAACGCGGGAGACAGCTTGGACAACAGCGCAAACAAGCGGGTCTGCAGGCCGACAAAGGTGTGAACCGGCAGTTGACCGGAGGCCTGATTGGCCAGCCGCCACACGGCCTGCGCGACATCGTCAGGGCCCAGGCGCACGCCCAGCCGCTGCACCGTCTTCATGCGGCTGACCTCGTTGGTGACCATGGCCGTGTTGACAAACAGGGGCAGCACATCCACCACGCGGATGCCCTGGGCGCGCCACTCGATGTCCAGCGCCTCGGTCAGGCTGCGCACCGCCGCCTTGGTGGCTGAATAGCTGGCCAGCTCAGGCTGCCCATACAGCGCCGAGGCCGAGCACATGTTGATCACACGGCTGCCTGGCGTCCCCCGCAGCAAGGCATGCGCGGCATGGCAACCATTGATCACACCCTTGAGGTTGACGTCCACCACCTGGTGGTGGCGAGCCACATCGGCCTGCTCGAAGGGGCTGGTCACGGCCACGCCCGCGTTGTTGAACAGCACATGCAGGCGCTGGCCAGAGGCCTGGGCAAAGTCCTGCAAGGCCCGTGCCCAGTCATCAGGGCGGGCCACGTCCAGACGCCCGGCCACGCCCTGCCCAGGGCTGATTTGCTGCAGCAGGGCCGACACCGCCGCTTCGTCTAGGTCGAACAGCCCCACGAACCAGCCGGCACGCGCAAAACGTTCGGCCACGGCGCGCCCGATGCCGGCGGCAGCACCGGTGATCAGGATGGCAGGACGGGGGGATGGGGTCATGGGCATGAGGTCTCCTACAGCAAGCGGCAAGGATAGGCGGGAGGGTTCTCCGCGTCTTGACTCGCGCGTCCAGGTTTTTAACAATTTCGTCCATGCCAGATCCGACACCCTCCCCTGCCCTGCTGCGCCTGTATGACCGTGACGTGGTGCAAGGCATGGTCCCCAAGACGTTTTTGCGGGTGCTGGCCGATTACCTCCGGCACCAGGGTGTGGCGCCCGACTTGCTGATGCCGCCGGAGGCCCTGCGCGAGGACCCTCAGCAACTGGGCCGCTACCCGGCCGAGGACTTCTGCCAGATCCTGTTGCGCGTGGCCGAGCGCCTCAAAGACCCGCTGCTGGGGTTGCGACTGGGCCAGACCATCCAGCCCGGTCACCTGGGCGCACTGGGTTACGTGATGCTGGCCTGCGAGAACCTGGGGGCCGCCCTGCTGCGCATCCAGCGCTACCACCGCCTGCTGCACGACATCAACCCCATCCAGCACCACCTGGAAGGCGATGCCATGGCCTTGCAATGGGGCGTGGCTCGGGGCCGACCTGGCGCCTTGTTTGACGAGACCGGCATCACCGCCATCGTGCAATTTGGCAGCGCGTTGTGCGGTCGGCCGCTGGGCCTGCGGGCCGTGGACTTTGTCAACCCGCCACCCACGCAGCCGCAACCCTTCATGGATTATTTTGGCTGCCCTGTGCGCTGGAGCCAACCCGTCACGCGCCTGGTGATCCCGCTGGTGAACCTGCAAATGCCGCTGCAGCAGCCCGATCCCGTGCTGCGCCGCCTGATGGAAGAGCAGGTCGATGCCGCGCTGGCCCACCTGCCCGAGTCCGGCGACCTGGCCGACATGACGCGCCGTGTGGTGGCCAACCTGGCACGCCATGGCATGCCTGAACTGGAGCAAGTGGCGACCGAACTGCGGCTGTCGCCCCGCGTGTTCTACCGCCGGCTGGCCGATCAAGGCATGAACTTCCGGCAGTTGCGCGATTCATCGCTGCAACAGATGGCCGAGTCCTACCTGCTGGATGGCCGCCTGTCGCTGGCCGACGTCAGCCTGCTGCTGGGCTACACCGAGCAAAGCGCCTTTGCGCGCGCGTTCAAGCGCTGGACGGGAACATCGCCCTTGCAATGGCGACGGGCTCGGTGCGCTGGCGAACCGACCTGAGTCGGCTCACGCTCGACGGATCCGGTTGATCGGCACCATCCTCTTTGGACTGGCCGTCCTGCACACCTTTTCCACCAAGTATTTCGAGCGGCTGGCGCACACGCACACGCGTCATGCGGGCCTGTGGCACCTGCTCGGCCAGGTCGAAGTCGTCTTTGGCTTCTGGGCCATGGTGCTGATGCTGTTCATGTTCGCCATCATGGTGATCGCGACACTGCCGCCGACCCTGGCCTTCCGGTTGCCCGACAATCCTGTATCGCACCATTTGCCGGAGTCCGCCCATGAAAACTTACGACATTGAAATTCAGCGCCTGAAATCGGCCAGGCACTTCAAGGGTCTGATCGAAATCGGCGTGGAAGCCCTGGTCCTGCCGCGCCCCGCACGCGAGGAGCAGTCGCTGACCAGTTGCCTG
The DNA here is from genome assembly GCA_035438885.1 of Aquabacterium sp. Classification (GTDB taxonomy): domain Bacteria; phylum Pseudomonadota; class Gammaproteobacteria; order Burkholderiales; family Burkholderiaceae_C; genus Aquabacterium. Next base: position 12,105 of record DAORJC010000030.1, read on the forward strand.
TCTCTGCCCGTCGACGACGCGCGCACCTTGATGATGCTGCTCAAGCAGCAGATCGAAGCGCTGGACAAACTGCAGCCTCGCAGCCGTCGCTCCGGCCGTTGCTGACCTGCGGGTAGCGCTGCGCCGGGCGTTGCCTAAAAAATGCCCAGCGTCAGCCCGGCTGCCATCGCCTCGCCCAGCGCACGGCAGCGGGCCAGATCTTCCTGGCCGATGTGCTTGGGTGCCAGGATGGCCTGCGTGGTCTGCGCCTGCGTGCACACGATCAGTGGCTCAGCCACCGGCTTGAGCCGCCAGCCCAGGGCAATGCGTGCCAACTGCCTGGCTGCGTTGTGCCCGTCACTGCCCGCGCAGATCAGGCTGGCGCAGGGCCGGCCATTGACCTGGTCAAGCACCGCGTAATAGCTGCGATCAAAAAAATCCTTGAGCACGCCGCTGATGGCCGCCAGGTTCTCTGGTGTGGCGAAGATGAAGCCATCGGCGCCCAACACGTCCGCAGGCCCCGCTTCAGAGGCGTGCAGCAATCGCACGACCACCCCGACCTCTGCAGCGGCACCCTCGCGCGCGGCCTCGGCCATCTGGCGCGTGCCACCCGTCATGGAGTGGTAGACGATGAGGAGAACCTTGGGGGTGGGGGCCGATACGGGCAAGAGGCCAACCCCGCTCAGAGGGACATCGACGGGCGCAGCGCCATGGCCGCCCGCCACCTCAGCACATGCGGGTGCTGCTCGCCGGGTTTGAGCTTGACCACCCGCGCAAAATCCACCGCGACCACCGCCGTGATGTCAGCGATGCTGAAACGATCGGTCGCCACAAACTCGCGGTCGGCCAGTCGCTCGTTCAGGTCGATCAGGAACTGCGCCACCCGGGCCAGGCCCCGCTGAGCCAGCTCAGGGATTTGCGGGTAGTCCACCGCACCCGGGAGGGCCCGGTTGGCCATGGCCGGCGCGCTGTTGCGCAGGGCCTCTGCAATGGCCATCAGGCCTTCAAACTCCATGCGCCAGTTCCAACTGGCGATCTCGGCCTTGTCCTGGGGCGACTCCCCCAGCAACGGTGGGTTCGGATAGCGGGCCTCCAGGTAGGCCGCAATGGCCGCGTTGTCGGTCAGGACCAGCCCCTCCTCGGTGCGCAAGGCCGGCACCGTGCACTGTGGGTTCACCTGCCGAAAGGCCTCGCCGAGTTGCTCGCCGCTGCGCAGGTCCACCTGAACCGTCTCGTGGGCAATGCCCTTCTCGGCCAGCAGGATGCGCGCGCGGCGCGGGCTGGGCGCCGTGGCGCAGTCGTACAAAGTGATCATTTGGGCACCTGGTCAAAGTCACGGGCGTCATGGCGCTCCGGCAACTGGCTGGAGGGCTGCCCCCACGTTCGGTTGACGATGCGCCCGCGCTGCACCGCCGGACGCTGGGCGATCTGGTCGGCCCAGCGCACGACGTGGGTGTAGGCCTGCACCTGCAGGAACTCACCGGCTTCATAGAGTTGCCCCTTGACCAGGGCGCCATACCAGGGCCAGACGGCCATGTCGGCCACGGTGTACTCGTCACCGGCCAGGTAGGGGCTCTCGGCCAGGCGGCGGTCCAGCACATCGAGCTGGCGCTTGACCTCCATCGCATAGCGGTCAATCGCGTACTCGATCTTGATGGGCGCGTAAGCATAGAAGTGACCAAAGCCACCGCCCAGAAACGGCGCGCTGCCCATCTGCCAGAACAGCCACGACAGGCACTCGGCCCGCTGGCTGAGGTCGGTGGGCAAGAAGGCACCGAACTTCTCGGCCAGGTACAACAAGATGGCGCCGGACTCGAACACCCGCACCGGCTCGGGCCCGCTGCGATCCCACAAGGCCGGGATCTTGGAGTTGGGGTTGACGCCCACAAAGCCGCTGCTGAACTGGGCGCCCTCATTGATCGGAATCAGCCAGGCGTCGTACTCGGCCCCGTGGTGACCCAGGGCCAGGAGCTCCTCCAGCATCACCGTGACCTTGACGCCGTTGGGCGTGGCCAAGGAGTACAGCTGCAAAGGGTGGCGCCCCACCGGCAGGTCCTTCTCGTGGGTGGCCCCGGCAACGGGGCGGTTGATGTTGGCAAACCGCCCCCCGTTTTCCGTTTTCCAGGTCCAGACAGCTGGCGGCGTGTAGTCGGACGAATCAGTCATGCAGGGCGCTCCGGGCACAAGGCGAATGGACAGGGCCAGCAAAACCACTGGCCAAAACGAGTTTACCCGCCAGGGGAATCACAGGCTTTCCCCCTATGCTTGGCAGGCCTTCACTGTTGCGAGAGCGTTCGTGTTCGTGTTCAATTTTCGGCATGCCGCTGGGGTCGCGGGCTTGGCCCTGGCGTGTGCATCAGCCACCGCACTGGCGGCTCCGCGCCTGAGCTGCGAGATCCTGCAAGGCGGCAGCACCCAGACCTTGCAGTTCGACCCCGTGTCCGACCCCTACCCGGTCAAGGCCGTCAACATCAACGATCGCTTTCGATTCAAGGCCGTGATGGTGGGCCAGGCGGGCCAGGTGGCGTACATCAAGCTGTATGCCTATGCGTGGTCGTCGGGCAAGGCGGTGCTGCTGCATCAGGTGCGGTACCTCGCACCCGTGGCGCAGGCACGGTCAGGCCCTCATGCGCTGACTGGGCTGCACGCCATCTACTCGCCCGAACTGGGCCGCGAGATGCAATACGGCTGCGCCCTGCTGGAGGTGACCCCATGGTCCGCTCTGCCTTGATCGCCAGCATGCTGGCGGCGCTGTCGCTGAGTGTGCTGTCAGTGAACGCACTGGCGGACGCCCCTGCCCCGGCGCCCCAGGTCTCCATCGCCTTTGTGGGCGACATCATGCTGGCCGACACCCCCGGCAAAGTGATCCAACAGGGGCGCGATCCCTTCGCGCCGTTTGCCTCGCTGCTGCGCAAGGCGGACGTTCGTGTCGGCAACCTGGAGTGCGTGGTGTCCACCACCGGCCAGGCCGAGCCCGGCAAGCCCTGGACGTTTCGGGCCCACCCGCGCACGCTCAAAGTGCTCAAGCGCCACATGGACGTGGTCAGCCTGGCCAACAACCACTCTGGTGACTTTGGGCCCAAGGCCTTCCAGGACATGCTGACGCGGCTGGACCAGCACCAGATTGGCTACTTTGGCGGCGGACTGAACCTGGCACAGGCCCACGCACCCCACATCGTGGAGCGCCAGGGTTTGAAGATCGCCTTCCTGGGCTACAACGAGTTTTTCCCGCGCAGCTTCGAGGCAGACTTTGACCAGCCCGGCATCGCCTGGAGCGAGGACGAGCAGGTTCGCCTGGACATCATCAACGCGCGGCGCCAGCACCACGCGGACCTGGTGATCCCGGTCATGCACTGGGGCTGGGAGCACGAGCCCCTGGCCAGCGACCGACAGCGCCAACTGGCCCGGCTGATGATCGACGCCGGTGCCGATGCGGTCGTGGGTGGCCACCCGCACGTCACCCAGGACACCGAGACCTACCAGGGCAAGCCCATCATCTACAGCCTGGGCAATTTTGTGTTCGATGGCTTTGACGACGGGGCCAACAACACCGGCTGGTTGCTCCACATGGTGCTGAACCGGCAGGGCGTCACCCAATGGCGCACCCATGTGGCGCGGATCGACAAGGAGGGCACCCCTCACCCCGCCAGGCAGCACAAAGGCAGTTGCTGGCAGCGGGGCTGGGAGAAGGCTCAAGCCTGTGAGTGAGCCACGGCCTCAGGCATGGCCTTGGTGAACACCCGCACGCTTGAGCAATTGCTTGCACCGCGGTGACAGATGAACCACCCGCAGGTGCTTGCCCGCCTTGTCGTAGCGCTCGCGCAGTGTCTTGAGCGCGGCAATGGCCGAGTAATCCACAAAACTCAAGTGAGCGCAGTCCAGGGTCACCTGTGGCGGATCCTGTGCCGCATCAAACTGCTGCAAAAAGGACGTGACAGACGCAAAGAACAAGGTCCCGTGCACACGGTACAGCTTGCTGCCATCGGGCTGAACGACGCTGTCGGCATACAGCGATCGCGCCTGCTGCCACGCAAAGTTCAGCGCCGCGAGCACGATGCCGCACAGCACCGCGGCGGCCAGGTCGGTGAACACCGTGATGACCGTCACCGCCACGATCATCAGCACATCGTTCAACGGCACCTTGTTGACCACCCGCAGCGAGGCCCACGCAAAAGTCTGCTGCGCCACCACCAGCATCACCCCGACCAGGGCCGCCAGAGGAATGCGCTCGATCAATGGCGACAGGAACAGCACGAACATCAGAATCAACACCCCGGCCACCACCCCGGAGAGGCGTCCGCGCCCACCCGAGCTGAGGTTGATCACGGTCTGGCCGATCATGGCGCAGCCCCCCATGCCACCGAACAGGCCGGAGGTGATGTTCGCGGCCCCCAGGGCCACGCACTCCCGGTCGGGGTAGCCCCGGCTCTCGGTGATCTCGTCCGTGAGGTTCAGGGTCAGCAAGGTCTCCAGCAACCCCACCAGGGCCATCAGCACCGCATAGGGCGCAATGATGCGCAAGGTCTCCAGGCTCCAGTCGACCGCCGGCCACGCAAAGACAGGCAGGCCACCGGCGATGTGGGCCATGTCACCCAGCGTGCGCGTGGGCAGTTCCAGCGCATAGACGGCCCCACCCACCCCCAGGATGGCCACCAGCGCTGGCGGCACCGTGCGCGTCAAGCGCGGCAGCAGGTAGACGATGACCATGGTCAGGGCCACCAGTCCGATCATCCACTGAAGCGGTGCGCCTGCGAGCCACGCGCCATCGCGTTTGAAATGCTCCAGCTGCGCCATGGCAATGACGATGGCCAGGCCATTGACAAAGCCCAGCATCACGGGGTGCGGCACCATGCGCACCAGCTTGCCCAGCTTGAGCAGACCGAACAAGGCCATGATCACGCCCGACAGCAGCACCGTGGCCAGCAGGTACTGCACCCCTTGCTGAACCACCAGTGCCACGATCACCACGGCCATGGAGCCCGCCGCACCAGAGACCATGCCAGGGCGCCCGCCCAGCAGTGCCGTCATGGTGCAGATGATGAAAGCGCCGTACAGCCCCATCAAGGGATGCAGGTGGGCGACCAGTGCAAACGCGATGCACTCGGGTACCAGCGCAAAAGAGGTGGTGACCCCGGCGAGCACATCGGCTCGGAGGTGTTTGAGATTCATGGGGGAGAGCCGATCAGCAGGGGGCGGGCGCTTTGGAGACGCTCAATCCTCAAGGATCACGCCCACAGCGCGCAACCTTTTCGCATAGGCATCCCTGCGCTTTTCAGCCTTGGCTGCGGTGTCGACCGCCGCCTGGATGGCCTTGGGGCCCTTGGGGGCCACTGTTTTGATCAAGCCAAACTTGTGCGCAGCGTCTGCTTGCGCTCGCTTGAAGGTGGCGATCAGGTCGGCATGGACAAGGGATGGATTCATATGCGCTCCATTGTACAAAACACCGTTTTCAACGCACACCGGCGGTGGTCTGGAAGACAGTGTGCAACCTGCCAGATTTCATTTGTAGGTGGCGCGCCGGTCGGCGAACCGCCTGACACGCCTGCGCCAACTGCGGTAACTGCCCGCAGACAGATGCGAACGCATCAGCGCTTTGACATCTGGTATTGCTAGTTGCTGGCTGGCGCCTCGTACAGATGCCGCTGGAACCCAACAAAAACACGTCGCACCTGCTCTGGCTTGCCCAGTTCCGCCAAGGCGTCGGCAATCGCGTTGTTGTACTTGAGCTTGAGCAACGGCGACAGCTTTTCCTGGTCCAACTCATCCACGCCCTGTTTCACATACTGGGCCAGGACAAAATCCACAAACGACTGCTGCTTGTCGGTGAGTCCATCCGCTGACATCGCCGCCACCTTGGCGTTGGCTGCACGCGCCTCTCGGGAAACGGGCTCCAAGGCAAACGCCACGTGCGCCAGAACATCGTAGAGATCGCTGTTCTCGGCGTCGATGACCTTCTGCATCTCCCGCAATGGCTCGCGGCCAAAGCCCTTGTCGGCCAAGCCCGCCAGCAAGGCCTTGCGTGTGTCGGGTGCACTCCAGATCGTCCTCAACTCGTCCTCGTCCTTGAAGAACTCCGGCAGCGCGCCGTAGAGCGCTTCAAGGAACTGCGCAGCCGACATCGGTGTGCCATCGGCACTCCAGAACGTCGTGGCCGTCATGTGCTGAATCTTGCGGGCCTTGCCGTCAGCCAGTTTGATCTTGATCTTGGCAGGGCGCGGATCAAGGCCAGCCCCCGGGGGCTCGGCGACCACCACCACAAGGGGATCCACCTCCCTGGGCGGCGTGACCCCACCTGTGGACACAGGCTCCACGGGCTCACCGTCCCAGGCGGGGTCACTGAACAGGTGGTGCGCCTTCACGAAGTCATAGATCGTGAAGTAGTCCTTGCCGTCGTACAACCGGGTGCCACGCCCGATGATCTGCTTGAACTCGATCATCGAGTTCACCGGACGCAAGAGCACGATGTTGCGCACATTGCGCGCGTCCACCCCGGTTGAGAGCTTCTGTGAGGTGGTCAGCACCGTCGGGAGGGTCTTCTCGTTGTCCTGAAAGTCGCGCAGGTGTTGCTCGCCCAGCGCGCCATCATTGGCGGTCACGCGCACGCAGTAATTGGGCGCGGTGCTGGTCTTGATCTGGTTGATCAGATCGCGCACGGCCAGGGCGTGGACTTGCGTGGCGCAAAACACGATGGTCTTTTCGCGCTGGTCGACCATGCCCATCAGCAGCTTGACCCGGTGCTCCTCACGCTCCTTGATCTCGATGATGCGGTTGAAGTCTTTCTCTTGATACCGCTTGCCCGCCGTGATGTCGCCCTCCACCACCTCATCATCGGGGGTGTAGACGTAGTCATCCAGCGTGGTCGCAATCTGCCGCACCTTGAAGGGCGTCAGGAAGCCATCGTTGATGCCCTCTTTGAGCGAGTACTGGTACACCGGCTCGCCAAAATAGGCATACGTGTCGGTGTTCAAGGTGCGCTTGGGCGTGGCGGTCAGGCCCAACTGAACGGCAGGCGCAAAGTATTCCAGGATGGCGCGCCACGAGCTTTCATCCTTGGCGCCGCCACGGTGGCACTCGTCAATGACGATGAAGTCAAAAAAATCGGGTGGGTAATCACCGAAGTACGGCGATTCGTCCGGGCCACTCATGAAGGTCTGGAAGATCGTGAAGAAGATGTTGCCGTTCTTAGGCACCCGCCCCTTCTTGCGGATGTCTGCCGGGTCGATGCGCACCAGGGCATCGTCAGGAAATGCCGCGAAGGCGTTGTAAGCCTGATCGGCCAGGATGTTGCGGTCGGCCAGAAACAAGATGCGCGGGCGGCGCTTAGGTTCGTCGGCCAGCTTCCAGTCGTTCAGGTTCCAGCGGCTTTGAAACAGTTTCCACGCCAGCTGAAACGCCACGAAGGTTTTGCCTGTGCCGGTGGCCAGGGTCAACAGGATGCGATCGCGGCCGTGTGCGATGGCGTCAAGCACCCGGCTGATGGCGATGTCCTGGTAGTAGCGCCCCTGCCAGGTGCCGCCTTTGTCTTCAAAAGGGATGGCGGCAAAACGGTCACGCCAGACGTTGGCCTGAGCAAAAGTCTGGGCCCAGAGTTCATTGGGGCTGGGGTAGGCGGGCACATCGCCTTCAGTGCCCAGCGCCATGTCGATGCCGTAGATGGCCTGGCCGTTGGTGGCGTAGGTGTAGCGCACGGCCAATTTGGCGGCATAGCTTTTGGCCTGGCCCACGCCCTCGGTGTGGGGTTTGGCCCAGGCCTTGGCCTCGATCACGGCCAGCTTGGTGTTGCGGTAGACCAGCACGTAATCGGCAATCTCGGCACGGGCCCGCTTACCACCACCTTGCAAGCGGCCCTGGGTGATGGCGTGTTCACGCAGGATGCGGCTGCCTTCGACCACGCCCCAACCCGCCGCCTTCAGGGCGGGGTCGATGTGCTCGGCGCGGGTTTCGGCTTCGTTCATGACTTGGGCGGTTTCTTCAGTGCCTGGGTGCGTGCGGGCGGCAGGTCGTTATCGCTCGTGAGGTGGCATTTTCCATCTGCTGCGGGCCATTTCAGTCGGTGACAACTTGTCACCGGTTGAATGATGGTACACGCGGTGCCTGGCGGCCTTGGCCTGTCAATGCGTGGGCACGGCGGTGCCGATGGCCCTAGCCAAATACCTGCTTAGCCTGCTTGATAAACTCAAGGTAACTTTCGCAGAGCACGCCCACCTCGGGCTTTGCGCAAACGGCCGGGATCTTGACCTTGGTCGGCTCACGAGGCAGGTTGAGCTGGCGCTCCTCGTCCGTCACCAATGTGGCCTGGTGCGCCCTCGCTGTGGCGATGATGAAGAGATCGTTTTCGCCAACGCCTTTAGGGTGATATCGGTCACCCACAACACCGATCAAGGCCTTGACGCGCAAGGCATCTAACAAGATGGCCTCGGTCATGGGCAACCGAGTGATGGGTTGCTCCAGCATCCAATCGGCACACTCGGGTGTCTTGCGCTGTACTTCATCGAAGGCCACGGAGGGAATCACCAAACGGCCCTCCCGCATGCATTGCCCCATCCAAGCCCACAGTGGCGGAAAAATGGCTGGCGGGTAATTGTCCCAGGCGTAAATGATGGATGAGGCGTCAAGAACCCGCATAGAACCTTTCGAGCTCCCGGATGTCCTTGACCCTCAAACTGTCCAAATAATCACTGGCTTTGGCCAGGGTGATGTGGCGCGACTGAAGTGCATCGAGCACCGTTCGCACAAACCGGTCGCCAAACAAATGCTTGGGCTCCCGATGCCGCCATTCACGGCTGCCACTGCCACCCTCCTGCTGGGGTTGCGCAGCGCGCCACTGGCGATAAGCAGCATAAAGCGCAGGAGGCAACCGGCCCTCGTCCATGAGCCGTCGAAGGATCACTTCGGTACTGACCGCCAACTGCTTGCGCAAGGGCTTCAACCAGGCATCCAGCTCAAAGGCATCCAGGGGCCGCGTGTGATCACTGACGGCCGCCAAGGCATCATCCGGCACCAGCAAATGCCCGGCAAAGGCATTGGCCTCACGCTCAGCACCTTGCTGACCATGGAGGTCGCCGTCATCATCGATAGAGCTCGTCTTGTGCAGCAGCAGGTGCCCCAACTCATGCATCAAAGTGAAAGACAGCTGCGCGTCGCTGTGCTGCTTCTTGACGACGATGACAGGACAAAGTTCATCGTACAGCGCAAAGCCCAGGATCGGGCTTTGTTTGGCGATCTGCCATTTGCCGTTGTAACCGCTGGCTCGGAACACCAAAACGCCCCTTGCCTCAACGGCCGCGCGATAGCTGTCAAAGCTTTGCTGACCTTGACCCAACCCCAGCCACCGGCGGGCCAAGACGGCCGCACGCTTGGGGTCGCATCCCGTCAGATTGGGCGGCGCGAACTGGGATGGACTGTCGGCGTCGAGGTCTTCACGCAGACTCAGGAACGCGTCACGCTGGCGCTCGGCACGCTCGACCAAGGCTTTCACGCGGGCAGACAGCTCAGGTTTCTGACGTGCCAGAGTCCGGAACTGCGGCGTGTGCACTGCGCCCACATCCACGGGGCCCGTTTCGAGGAAGAACAGCACCCCACGACCGAAATGCTGCGCGATCTTGCTCAGTTGCTGAAAGCTGGGCCCTAGCTCGCCCGCCAAGATGCGGCTCATGGTGTTGGGCGCGATGTCCAGCTCAGCCGCGAGTTCACCTGGCGTGATGCCGTGATCGGCACAACACCATGCAATACGGGCAGCGTTGACGGACTGGATGCGTTCCATGGAGATCATTCTAGCGATGCTGAGCTGGCCAGAACACTACCTGCGCCTCAAGGCTCACACTTGGCCGGAGAAGGCTTGGTGAAGAAGGGATTTCTTCAGTTCGTCTAGAGCAGCGAGTTTGCGAGCGTAGATGCCTTGCATGCTCTCGACATTGTCAGCCAGGGCATCGAGCTTGCGGGTGATCTGACCTTGGACCTCAACCGGCGGCAAGCTCATCTGATAAGCAAACAGGTGATCTCTGTTGACCTTAGGCATACCGGCTCTGGCTGACCCTTTGATGGCGTAATCAGTGAAGGCCGATGAGAGCAATGTGTAGTACAAGAAATCACGCGAGATCACACCTGGCTTTGGCATCAAAGGGTAGATATCGGCGCTACAAAGCCCACTGAAGTCCGGCCTAACCACTTTCATCAGATACGGTCGAATCTTGCTGTACAGCACCATCGAGTCATCAAACTCGAACTTGCCCGAGATCAACTGCTCTTGGCGGGCCGTCAAGACATCGACCAACTCACCCGTCTTTGAAACAATGTTGGCAGCACCGACGTGTAGTTGATCCAGGTACGGCTCTTCTCGCGGGTCCACCAATTTAGATCGAATCTCGCAAACGTCTGCCATTGGGAGATGGGCAATGGGCACCCCAGGCTGCTCAACCAGCAGGTGCATGGCGTATTCGAACAACTCGCCGATTTGCTGCAGGCTCTTCTCGACGTTGGCCTTGGCGGTGGCGATCGCCTCGAAGGCTTCGTCGAGAATGGCGACGATGCGTTGTTGTTCGGCATACGCAGGGAAAGCAACTTGGTGCTCCTTCAAGAGACGGTAGTGCCTCGCATAACCCAGAGAATTTAGCTTGGCTGTATGAAGCTGGTAGAAGAAGAACCGAGGATGAAGAAATAGCTTCGGCTTGAGGATCTTGACGCCGTCCGCCCCAAGAACAAAATCAAAATCGATGTACTTGAGTGTTCTCGTGTGATCGCCGAATACGACGATAGGACGCTCTACCCGAAAGACATCAGGTTCGTTGTCCCAGAACCCATTGATGAATGCATCCTCCTGAGAAACAATTGGGTACGCGCCATCCGCGAGAAAGTCCTTGCGTTGCACCTTAGTCGTATAAGCGACCGGCTCTACGCACTGCTCGAATGGCAACGACTTCCAACTCAACATCACGCCACCAGCCCCCGAATCACCGCCAGCACGTCCGCACTCTCCGCATCCAACGCCGCGATCTCATCCAGGATCTCCTGCGGCGTGCGCAGCACCACCTCATCGCCACCCTTCGGGTTCTTCACCGACAGATCCCAGGTGGCAGCATCCAGGCCCGCCACATCCACCGACCAGCTCTGATCCGAATCCGCAAACACCTTCTGCCGCTCGACAAAATCAACCATGTCGCCATCATTGAGCGGGTTGGTCTTGCCCATGTTGCGGCCCGGGTTCAACTGGTAGTACCAGACCTTGCGTGTGGGCTCACCCTTCTCAAAAAACAGCACCACCGTCTTCACGCCCGCGCCCTGAAACGTGCCCCCCGGGCAATCCAGCACCGTGTGCAGCTTGCAGCTTTCCAGCAGCAGCTTGCGCAGGCTGGTGCTGGCGTTGTCGGTGTTGCTCAAGAAGGTGTTCTTGATCACGATGGCCGCACGCCCACCGGCCTTGAGCGACTTGATGAAGTGCTGCATGAACAGAAAGGCCGTCTCGCCCGTCTTGATCGGGAAGTTCTGCTGAACCTCCTTGCGCTCTTTGCCGCCAAAGGGCGGGTTGGCCAGGATCACGTCGTAACGGTCTTTGTCCTGGATGTCGTTGATGTTCTCGCCCAGGGTGTTGGCGTGGATCACGTTGGGCGCTTCGATGCCATGCAGGATCATGTTCATGATCGCGATCACATAGGCCAGGCTCTTTTTCTCTTTGCCGTAGAAGGTGCGCGTCTGCAGCGTCTTGAGGTCATCGGCCTTGGTGGCCTGGGGCAGCAGGTAATCAAAGGCTTCGCACAAGAAGCCGGCTGACCCACAGGCGCCGTCGTAGATGCGCTCGCCAATCTTGGGGTCCAGCACCTTGATCATGGCGCGAATGAGCGGGCGTGGCGTGTAGTACTCGCCACCGTTGCGCCCGGCGTTGCCCATGTTCTTGATCTTGGCTTCGTACAGGTGCGAGA
>DAORJC010000031.1:0-23731 GCA_035438885.1 Aquabacterium sp.
CCGCCCACATGAAGCCCAGCCAGCCACCGACTCGGCTCCGCCCCGCGCTCCCCCGCAAAAACGCTCCAACACCAAAGCGTCCACACGCCCCCCAAGCCCAACCCAACTGCCCTAGACTGCCTGCCATGAGCAGACCACCCGAGGCGCCCCGCCCTCCTTCAACGCCAGCCACGCCCGCCTCGCTGGTCGCCTCCTCTGCCCTGACCGGCTACCTCGCCGCCCTGGCCACCGTCGTCATCTGGGCCGGCTTCATCCTCGTCTCCCGCCTGGGCGGCAAGACCGGTCTCACGTCCTGGGACATCATCGCCCTGCGCCTGGGCACTGGTGGCCTGATCCTGCTGCCCTTTTGCTGGAGCATCCCGCGCAGCATCTGGCTCAACCGCCGCATCTGGCTCATGGCCGCCATCGGCAGCCTGTGTTTTCTGGTGCTGGCCTACGCCGGCTTCAAGCTGGCGCCGGCCGCACACGGCGCCATCCTCATGCCCGGCATGCAGCCCTTTCTGGTCACCGCCTTGGCGCTGGTCATCATGGGTGCGCGTCCGTCACGCAAGCGCCTGTGGGGCCTGGTGCCCATTGCCCTGGGTGTGGCCTGCGTGGCCGCCCCTCAACTCATGGGCTCGCACGAAGGGCCCAACACCCTGGCGGGTGACGCGCTGTTGCTCGCCGCTTCCATCAGTTGGGCCACCTACAGTGTGCTGGTGCGCCACTGGGCCTTTGATGCCTGGACCCTGACCCGCGTGCTGGCCGTGGGCTCGGCCGTGGTCTACCTGCCGGTGTACTGGCTGTTCCTGCCCAAGGGGCTGGACACCGTGCCCACCAGCATGCTGGTCCTGCAGGCCCTGTACCAGGGCATCGGACCCACCATCGTGGCCATGCTGCTGTTCCTGCGCGCCGTGGCCATCCTGGGGGCCGAGCGAACCGGTGCCCTCGTGGCCCTGGTGCCCGTGATCGCAGGTCTGGGCGCCGTGCCCCTGTTGGACGAGCCCCTGACCGCCTGGCTGGTGGCCGGCCTGGCCCTGGTCTCGGGTGGCGCCTACCTGTCGTCGCGTCCCGAGCATCCCACGCGCCCACCAAAAATAAACTGATCGGTTATTATAAATACCAATGAGTTCAATCCTTGGCACCTCCGTGAATCCCTGGCAGGCCGTCGCGCTGGCGGCGGTCTTCCTGTTCCTGGCCAAATCCGTGGCCTGGGGCGTGCAGCGCCGCCTGGGCAATGCGGGCATTGTCGATGGCATCTGGGCCTGGGCCCTGGGTGGCCTGGCGGCCTGGTTTGCCTGGGTGGGCACGGCGGACGCCACCGTGCGCTGGGTGCTGGCCGCCATGGGTGGGCTGTGGGGACTGCGTCTGGGCACCTACCTGTGGTGGCGCAACTGGAAAACCCCGGAGGACTGGCGCTACGCCGAAATGCGAGCCGAGTGGGGCCCTCAGGCCTCGGTCAAGATGTTCTGGTTCTACCAGTTCCAGAACCTGTTCACGCTGGCCCTGGCCTGCAGCGCCTTCATGCCGGCAGCCTACCGCGAGGGAGCCCCTGGCATGCCCGCCCTGCTCCTGTCCGTGCTGATCTGGGGGGTGGCCGTCGGCGGTGAGGCCCTGGCCGATGCGCAGCTCAAGGCCTTCAAGGCCCGCCCCGGCAGCCGTCATCAGGTGTGCGACGAAGGCCTGTGGCGCTACTCCCGCCACCCCAATTACTTCTTTGAATGCCTGCACTGGGTGGCCTACCTGCCGCTGGCCTGGGGCAGCCCGCTGTGGTTCTGGTCCCTGGCGGCGCCGCTGGTCATGGCCCTGCTGATCCAGAAAATCTCTGGTGTGCCCCTGATGGAGCGCTACCAGTTGATGAACAAGCCCGGCTATGCGGCCTACGTGCGCCGCACGAACCGCCTGATCCCTGGCCCCGTCAAACGAGGAGGACGCTGACATGATCCGTGCACTCACCCTGGCCGCCCTGACGCTGCTGAGCCAACTGCCCGCCCAGGCCAACACGGCCCGCGTGCTGGGCTATGTGCGTGATGCCGACACGCAGCGCTACCTCTACACCGAGGTGCATGAACAAACCCTGGCGGCCGATGGCTCAGTGCTGACCGGCGTGACCACGTACCACGACCCGCAAGGCCGCGAGGTGGCCCGCAAGACGCTGGACTACCGTGCCAATCGCACCGTTCCCGTGTACCGGCTGGACATCCCCGGGCAACGCTATGCCGAAGGCATCAGTGCCAACACCGGCCCGGTGCAACTGTTCAAACAGGACAAGGGCAAGGAAACGCGCGAGGCCCTGAACCCCGCCGCCGGTCTGGTCGCCGCCGATTCGGGCTTCAACCACCTGATGCTGGACCACCTGGACAAGCTCCTGGCGGGCGAGACCTTTCGGTTCACCCTGATCGCTGCGGGCAACACCGACCAATATCGGTTCAGGGCCCGCAAGGTGGGCACCACCACGCTGCAGGGCGAGCCTGCCGTGCGCATCCTGGTCGAGCCCGATTCGATGCTTCGCCTGCTGGTCGACCCCATCGAGCTGACCTACGACCAAAAGGGCACCCGACTGATGGCCTACCGGGGTGTCTCCAACATCCTGAACCCGGCCACCGGCTCGGTCTACAAGAACATCCAGATCGCCTATGGCGGCAAGCCTCCAGCCGACGCGCAGATCCCTGGCGCCCGCTGACCGGGTCAGGTCCAGAAGCACGGAAGAGCGGGAGATCCCCGCGGCGCGCTGAGTGCGTCTCAATGCACGAAATTTGTGCATTTCGGACAGCGCGTGCGCATTCATCGGTCAAAATTGTTGGGCTGCAGAACAAGACCACAAGACAAGCCCCCCGCCTTCTGGAAACCTCGCCATGAAATACGCTTCGAGTCACGACTTTCTCACCCACCTTGCAGCCCGAAACCCCGGCCAGCCGGAATACCTGCAGGCAGTTTCCGAGGTGATCGAGAGTCTCTGGCCGTACATCGCGAGCCACCCCAAATACGCCGAACAGGGGCTGCTGGATCGACTGGTGGAACCTGAGCGTGTGATCATCTTCCGCATCTCGTGGGTCAACGACCACGGCGACGTGCAGGTCAACCGCGGCTACCGCATCCAGCACAGCCTGGCGATCGGCCCCTACAAGGGGGGCCTGCGCTTTCACCCCTCGGTCAACCTGTCGATCCTGAAGTTCCTGGCGTTCGAGCAGACACTCAAGAATGCCCTGACCACGCTGCCCATGGGCGGCGGCAAGGGTGGCTCCGACTTCGACCCCAAGGGCAAGAGCCCCGGTGAGGTCATGCGTTTCTGCCAGGCCCTGGTGACCGAACTCTTTCGCCACGTGGGCGCAGACACTGACGTGCCGGCCGGCGACATCGGCGTGGGTGCCCGAGAGGTGGGCTACATGGTGGGCATGATGAAAAAGCTCACCAACCGGGCCGATTGCGTCTTCACCGGCAAAGGCCTGTCGTTTGGCGGCTCACTGATCCGCCCCGAGGCCACCGGCTACGGCACGGTCTATTTCGCGCAGGAGATGCTCAAGCAAAAGGGCATGGACCTCCAGGGCCTGCGGGTCGGTGTTTCGGGCTCGGGCAACGTGGCTCAGTACGCCGTTGAAAAAGCCATGGCCATGGGCGCCAAGGTCGTGACGGTGTCCGACTCGGGTGGCACGGTGGTCGACGAGGCTGGCTTCACCCCTGCCAAGCTGGCCGAGCTGATGGAGGTCAAGAACCACCTGTACGGCCGCGTCAGCGACTATGCCAAACGCGTGGGTGCCACCTTCCATGAAGGCATCCGCCCGTGGCAGGTGCCCATGGACGTGGCGCTGCCCTGTGCCACGCAGAACGAACTCGATGCCAGCGACGCACAGACCTTGATCAACAACGGCGTGACCTGCGTGGCCGAAGGCGCCAACATGCCCTCCACGCTGGAGGCCGTGAAACTGTTCGAAGAACGCCGCGTGCTCTATGCACCGGGCAAGGCCAGCAATGCCGGCGGCGTGGCCACCTCGGGCCTGGAGATGAGCCAAAACGCCATGCGCCTGGCCTGGGATCGCGACGAGGTGGACAACCGCTTGCACAGCATCATGCGCAGCATCCACGACGCCTGCCTGCGCCACGGCCAGCGTGCCGATGGCAGCATCAGCTATGTGGATGGCGCGAACGTGGCGGGCTTCGTCAAGGTGGCCGACGCGATGTTGGCGCAAGGCGTGATCTGAGTCATCTCAGGCCGCAGGCGCCTCACCGCCAGTCAGTCAGCTCCCAGCGGAGCTGATCCTCCAGCGAATCCCGCTGGCGCCACCAGCCCTCATCGGGCACCAGGTAACGCCCGGATGTCTCGCGAGCCACCCAGCGCCCCACTTTGGGAGACAGCCAAAGCGTGTCTCGCCGCCAGGTGGTGAGCCGGGTCGGATCCTGGTGCCCCAGCCGGATGAAGCGCTCGATGCGCAAGGTGTCAAAGGTCCCCGCAGCCACGGTGACGCGCTCCCAACCGTGAACCTCGCTGTGCACCTCGATCCGATACCGAAACGAGCCCCCGTCCATGAGGTAGTGGGTGTACACCCGGCTGGCCCGTCCCGGCTGCAGTGCGGACGGCCACAGCGGCACCGGCGCCTCGAAGGTCATCGGGTAGTCCCATGCGGGATCGCGCCACAACTGGCCCCAGGACGCATGCCGCTCATCGGCCATCGGCCGGCCACGGGTCGAGCGCCGCTGCACCACCACTGTGTCGCCCAGCGAGGCCACACTCTCCTCGACCGCATCGAGCACCACGCTGTTGAATCGATTGATCTGCTGGTAACGCCAGCGCTGGCCGACTTCAGGCGCGCGCAGGGTGCCGGCATCCGCAGGCGCAGCGATGGGCAGCGCGGCCAACGGCCCCAGGCGCTGGATGGAGCACGCGGCGGGCAAGGCCAAGAGGGCCAGGAGCGCACATCGTCGATCAAGTGGCATGGGAGCCTCCCGGGTGGTTGGGCTGGTCACGCAGGCGTCATCAACGCTGCGCCCTTGATCTGAGCATGAACCTGCAGGCCCACGGTCAGTTGAAGGGCATCGTACGAGCGGCGGGTCAGGCGAGCAAGGATGAGCCTGCCCGAGGCATCACCGGCATCGGCCAGCCGCAAGCCCAAGGTCACCCGGCCCAGGCCGTCGTCTCGCACACTGTCAATGGTCACGGGCAGGATGTTCAGGATGCTGCTGTCGCGGGCACGGGCGAGGGTCACGCTGACGTCACGCGCCATCACCCGAACCCGCACACGCTGGCCCAGCGCCACCGTGGTCAGACCCACCCACAGGGCGTGAGCCCCCACGTCCAGCCGGCTCAGGCCATAGGCCGGGTCATGCAAGGCCACCGTGGCCTCCACCACAGCGGCAGCTTCATCCAGCTGGCTCAGCGGCAGGTCCAGCCGCGAGAACAGATCGGTCGCAGCACCACTGGCGCGCACCTTGCCTGCCTCCAGCAGCACCAGGTGATCGGCCAGGCGCGCGGCCTCATCCAGCGCATGCGTCACATAGACCATGGGCACCCGCGTCTGGGCATTGAGCTGCTCCAGGTAGGGCAGGATCTCGGCCTTGCGCTGCGCATCCAGGGCCGACAAGGGCTCGTCCATCAGCAGCAGGCGGGGGCTGGTCAGCAAGGCCCGTGCCATGGCCACCCGCTGACGCTCGCCGCCCGACAAGCGGTCCGGACGCCGCGCCATCAAGTGCCCGATGCCCAGCAAGGCCACCGCGTCGTCCAGGCTGATGCGTTGCTGCGCGGGGTCGATCCGGCGCAGGCCGTAGTCCAGGTTGCCCTGCACGCTCAGGTGCGGGAACAAGCTGGCCTCCTGAAA
Organism: Aquabacterium sp.; assembly: GCA_035438885.1. GTDB lineage: Bacteria > Pseudomonadota > Gammaproteobacteria > Burkholderiales > Burkholderiaceae_C > Aquabacterium. The sequence goes on from DAORJC010000031.1 coordinate 5,790, forward strand.
CACGTAACCGATGGGGCGCCGGTGCGTGGGCACCAGGGCGCGCGGCCCCACCGCATCGTCCTGCCAGACCTCGCCATCCAGGGCGATGCGACCGCGCACGGGCTCCAGGCCAGCCAGGGCACGCAACACCGTGGTCTTGCCACAGCCCGAGGGGCCCAGCAAGACGCTGACCCCACTGCCCGGCAGCCGCAGGGACACCTCCAGCTCAAAGCCGGGATAACGCACCCGCAGGTCAGCGTGCAGCTCAGACATGGCGTGCCCCGGTCTGGCCGCGCCCCACCGACTGCAGCCGACCATTGAGCAGGTACAGCAGCAGCATCACCACAAAACCAAAACCCACCATGCCGGCCGCCAGCACATGAGCCTTGCCCAGGTCCATGGCCTCGACATGGCCGTACAGCGCCACCGACAGCACGCGCGTGGCGCCGGGGATGTTGCCGCCAATCATCAGGACCACACCGAACTCGCCCACGGTGTGCGCAAACCCGAGAACGCTCGCCGTGAGGAAACCCGGGCGAGCCAGCGGCAGCACCACCGTGACAAAGCGGTCCCACGGGCCCGCGCGCAAGGTCGCCGCCACCTCCAGCGGGCGCGGCCCGATGGCCTCAAAGGCCTGCTGCAAGGGCTGCACCACAAACGGCAAGGAGTGCAGCACCGAGCCCACCACCAGGCCCCAGAACGTGAAGGGCAACAAGCCCCAGCCCAGCGCCTGGGTCATCTGCCCCACCGGCCCATGCGGGCCCATCAGCATCAACAGATAAAAGCCGATGACCGTGGGCGGCAGCACCAGGGGCAAAGCCACCACGGCCGCCACCACGCCTTTCAGGCGCGACGAGGTTCTGGCCAGCCACCAGGCCACGGGGGTGCCCAGCAGCAGCAGCAGCACGGTCACCCAGGCCGCCAACCTGACGGTCAGCGCCAGCGCCTGCCAATCCTGATCATCCAGCACCATGCCGATCGCCATCCTTCAATCAATCAGGAGAGACAAAACCGTAGCTTGCCATGATCGCGCGCGATGGGGGCGCCATCACGTGATCGGCAAACCGCCGAGCCAGCGGCTTGCCAGCGCCGACGCGCGTGACCACAAAGCCCTGATCGAGCCGCTGATGCAGATGCTCGTCCACCAACCGGTAGGCCCCGGCCACCTTGCGGTCAGGCCCTGAGACCAACGACAGTGCAATCAGGCCCACCTCGGCATTGCCCGTCTGCACGAACTGCGCGGCCTGCGCGATGTTCTCGCCGTAGATCAATTTGGGGCGAACCTGACCCCACAGCCCCGCCTGGGTCAGCGCCTGCTGCGCACGTTGCCCGTAAGGCGCATGCGCCGGGTTGGCCATGGCCACGCGCTTGACACGTGCCTCAGTCAAACCCTTGAGCGTCAAGGCCTGCGCCGGCAAGGTGGTGCTCCAGAGCACCAGGCGCCCCCGGGCATACAGCCGCACCGGTGACACCGCATCGCCCTGATCGACCAGGCGAGCAGGGAAAGCCGCATCGGCCGAGAAATACAGATCAAACGGCGCCCCCTGCTGGATCTGCGTCGCAAACTTGCCCGAGGAGCCGTAGACCACGGCCACCTCATCGGCTGGAAACTGACGCGCAAAGGTAGCTACCAGCGCATCCATGGCGTACTTCAGGTCTGCCGCCGCAGCCACCGTGATCCGCTCGGCGTGGGCCGGGCCCAACGCCCCCAGCAACACCACCCAGCCCCACGCCCGACACCCACGCATCCAGTTCATCGCTCGCCTCCGTCCGGACGCCATTGTGCGCCCGGACCGAGCACGCGTCAGTGAATGGCGTCAACGATCACAACGACACGAGCGGCTTGAAGACCGGACGCTCCAGCAGGTAGCCCTGCATCAGGAAGATCCCGCTGTCCGACAGGAAATCTCGCTCTGCGGCGGTCTCCACACCCTCGGCGATCACCTGGATGTCCAGGTCCTGACAGAGCGCGACGATGCTTCGGACGATCGCCTGGCGAGCGCGATTGGCATCGACGCCGCGGATCAGGTCCATGTCGATCTTGATCAGGTCGGGCTGAAAATCGGCCAGCAGCTTCAACCCCGCGTAACCGGCGCCAAAGTCGTCGATGGCCGTCATGAAGCCGCAGCGCTTGTACTCGCGCAAGATCTCGGCAAACCAGGGGCCATCTTGCACACGCTCACCCTCGGTCACCTCAAAGATGATCCGATCGAGCGGGAAGTTGTGCTTCTGAGCCGCCGCGATGGTGGTGCGGATGCACAGCTCCGGCCGGTAGATCGCGTTGGGCAGAAAGTTGATCGAGATGCGCTCCTGGATGCCCAGCGCACTGGCGCCCTTGATCGCCTTGACGCGACACGCCTGGTCAAACCGATAGCGGTTGCGCTCATCCACCTTGGCCAGGATGCTCGCGGCGCTCTCGCCTTGCGGGCCCCGCACCAAGGCCTCGTGCGCAAACACGCTCTGATCCCGCAGGTCAAAGATGGGCTGGTACGCAAACGCAAAATCAAAGCCCACGCTCTCACCACGGCCGCAGTCTTCGCAGTCACGGGCCGAGCCCTCCAGAGGCTGAAAGCTCTCAGGAAAGGGTTGGCGCACGCCGCCGGCAGGCTTGACGGCGGGGGGCGGTGATTCCACTGCGGTTTCCTCTGGTGGGTTTGAGCGTTCCACGTTAGCACTGACAGGATCTGGTGACCACCGATGCGACTGCAGAAAAACGGCGCTTTTGTGACTTTTCAAAGTGAACGTCACCCATGATTTGCATTTCGACTTATTTTCAACAATAATTTGTTGATTAAAGCCAATAAACAGATTTTTGACGCCATCAGGTACCTGTCTTTCCCACCATGCTCCACCGATACGCCTTCTCCAATTTCCAGAGCTTCCTGGAGCACACCGAGGTGAGCCTCCAGCTCAACGGCAAGGTGCCGCAGGTGGGCTGGGAGGTGCATTCGCTGGGTGGCCACCGCCTCAGCACCGTGGCTGCCGTGATCGGCGCCAATGGCTCGGGCAAGACCTCGCTGCTCAAACCGTTGGTGTTTGTGGCCTGGTTCTTGAAATCGTCCTTCATGGCGCCGGTGGATGCGCCCATTCCGGTCTCGCCTCATTTCAGCGCGCCTGATGAACCGACAGAAATCGAGGTGGAGGCCGAAGGCCCGGATGGCCAGTTGTGGCGCTACGTGGCGCGCCTGACCCCCCAGCGCGTCCTGCATGAGGCGCTCTACCAGCAGAAGGTCAAAGGCTTCAGCTACGTGTTTGTGCGGGACTGGGATGAGTCCACACAGCAATACCAGGTCAAGCAGCAGGACTTCGGCATGGCACCGGCGGAGGCGCGCAAGGTTCGCCCCAATGCATCACTGGTGTCCACGGCTGCGCAGTACGGCGTGGCCAAAGCCCAGATGTTCATGCGCATCCACCTGCAGACCAATGTGGTGGCCACCGGCCGTGTGCCCTTCAGAGCCGACAGCGATTTACCCACGGCCGCCCGGCACTTTGCCCTCAATGAGGCACAACAGGCTCAGATGGTGGCCTTGCTCAAAGCCTGGGACCTGGGCCTGAGCGATGTGCAGTTGCGGGAATTGACAAGCCAGGCACCCGGTGAAGAAGCCCGAACCGTGTGGTTTCCCTTTGGTGTGCATGCGGACCGTACCGGCCGCACCCGCGAGTTGTCGTTCTTTGAGGAATCCAGCGGCACACAGAGTGCGTTTGTGTTGCTCTCCAGGCTGTTGCCGGCCTTGAGCAACGGTGGTCTGGTCGTGATCGACGAATTCGAAAACGATCTGCACCCCCACATGCTGGAGCCCATCCTGGACTTGTTCGCGCATGAGCAGACCAACCCGCACAGGGCGCAGATTGTGTTCACCTGCCATGCGATGGAGGTGCTCAACGTGCTGCACAAGTCGCAAGTGATGCTGGTGGAAAAAAACGCCGATTGCGAAAGCACCGCCTGGCGCATGGACAGCATCCAGGGCATCCGCAATGACGACAACTTCTACGCCAAGTACATGGCCGGCGCCTACGGTGCCGTGCCTCAGTTTTGATGGCTCGCCGCCCGGCTGGCAAGCTCGCAAACACGTGCCCGAGCTAGAGCGGCTTGTGAGTTTTCTGATCCGTTGAGCCGGCACAAAGAGATCGAATTCGAGAACGACCGCTTTCGATCCGGGAATCGCTCAATGTGCGTCTCACCCTTGCGCACCACCAATCGCACGATTGACAGCACGATTAACAGTGCAGAAAATATCACTTTGTTGAACCATCCGCGAGCCCCCCATGTCCACCCTCAGCGCCAACGACCTCAAAACGGGTGGCATCGCCGCGATTGAAGCGGCGTTGGACGGCCAGCCCGAAGCCATCATCTCGGTGCGGGGCAAAGAACGCTTTGTGGTGATGGACCTGGCCCACTACCACTACCTGCGCGAATGCGAGCTGGACGCCGCCTTGGCGCAAAGCCAGGCCGATCTGGTGGCGGGGCGCTTTGTGGCCGAGTCGGCCCAGGCCCATGCCGCACGACTGAGCGCCATGCTGGTGGCCAGCGAACCCGCACCGGGCCAATCCAAGCCCACCCAAAAGACAGCCCCGCGCCGCAAGGGCTGAGGCATGCCCTACCAACTGGTTTTCACGGACGACTACACCCGCCGTGCCCTGCGCTTTCTCAAGCGCCACCCCGAGCTCAAGGCCCAGTACACCAAGGCCCTGGCCCTGCTGGAGGCCAATCCCCATCACCCCTCGCTGCGCCTGCATGCGCTGACCGGGAGGATGGCAGGGCTGCACTCGGTGTCCATCAACCTCTCGTACCGCATCACGCTGGAGTTGCTGATCCAGGACCAGCGGATCATCCCGATCAATGTGGGGGATCATGATGCGGTGTGTTGAGGCAGTCGATCTGGTTGGGAGGCGCCGTCGAGCGACTTGTTGACCGACACGGCTTGCCTGACTGTCCAAAGCGCGTTCAGCGCATTCTTGGCGCATCCGGCCAGAAGTGGTCGTTCAGTCGCCCGACCCCAGTGACAGCTACAGGCTGGCCAGAGTCATTCGCTGCTGGCTGATTGGACGGCTGCTTCAATTGCCACCGATCAATCGACGGGCGGCGGCGCTTATGGCCGCACTGTTGAGCCTGTGCACAGGCTGTCTAAAGCCGAATCGATCCATCTCCGGGAACCGTCGTCTTCCATCAGGGTGCTCATCGTCGTTTCCTTCAACGTTAACACCTGTGCAGGAATTCACTGGCTCAATACAACGCACCGTCAACAAGGCCAGTATCGAACTGTCTACCCGCCCTGTTCGTGCTCTGCCACGACCCAGTCCTTGACTCATTTGTAGTGCTTGTGGCTACTCGGCGCAACTAGACCAAGTGTACTCATCTGAATTATTGAGTCATTTATATTTTTCATATCCTGCTTGCATTTCTTTTCCGAAGTTACTTTCGCACACGCTCCGCATAACAAATTGGCCAGTGATTTTCACTACCTCTAGGCAGGCATCACGCTTTCTGATGGCTTCAATCTCGTATTCTGGGGTTGATAGGTAATTAATTAATCCAATAAAAAATAATGCGCCAATTATTCCAAAAACCCATTTAATAAAATTTCCCCCAGATTGCTTTGCTTTTTGGAAATCGTTCAATTTTAATTGAACTCCACAGTGGGGGCACACCACTGCTTCAGAGCTGACGTCTTTGCCGCATTCACGGCATTGGATAATAGCCATTATCCCCTCCAAAATAAATATAATGTTTAATTTTCTAAATCGTGAACTTATTTGCGGCGCGCATTATTGCTTTACGAAAAGGCCCTTGAAAACATTGGACCAACATCATCTTCATGCAAAAGAACGACCTGCAAGCTTTCAGCCAACTCGTTAGCTGATCTTGTGAATGTCGCATTCGTTACGACGACAGCTGCTGTTGCTGTGTAATATCTCTTCGCTGCATAAGCCTGTTGAACAGCATCGTTTCCTACAGCGGAAGTATACAGCTTCGTTTGCACAACGATTTTGCTTCTGTCGATTTCTACTATTATGTCAGCTCCTTGGTCGCCAGATGCTTTCGTTACCTGCACATTAGCATCCGGAAGATATTTTGAAATAATAGATGCTATGTGATGCTCGTACTCGTGACCATCACCTTCAAACGATTCATTAGCGTTGTCTGATGATGTTTTGTTTTCAAGCAACGTGAACGCATTAAAAACAAAGCGAGCAGGAATATCGTTTAGTCTTGCCTCCGCCATGTGCAGTCTTATTTCAATCGGTAGGTTATCCATGAGCTCTTGCGTTATGCGACCCAGCATGAAGTTTTCCCCTGCAAAATCTTTTAGAGCTTTATTCCACGCATCATCATTATTGGATTGACGTTTTTTCCTCTTCAGCTCCTTATAATTATCTTCTACTAATTGTTTGCTCCAAGAGCAGGATGAAATTAGATATCTAATTTGTGTGCAAACATTTGATTCATAAACGTCAAAGTCCCGCAATAGATTATCTCCTTCGGCGAGATTGTATTTAGATATAAACTCCTCTCTCGCTATTTTTTCTTGGATTTTAGAGGCCAAACTCTCTCCGGAATCCTCTCCGCCCTGCAGGTGATTAATTATGCACTCCATCACCTCCTCAGGTCCTATCTTGATACACGCAGCAAACACAAATAGTATGCTTGAGTATTTATCAATATTTGAATACTCTCTTATGGTTGATTTCAAGTCTTCACGACTTTTGATGCAATCATTCATTTTGTATTAGATTTGATGCTGTGAATTAAATATAAATTTACTTATTGTTGGCAGCGGATTTTTTGTTTCAAATGCTATCACAAATGGCTTTGGTTAGCTTAAGCGCATTCATGCCCCAAGCGGCGCTCGTTGAGCGCTGATATCAGCGTCTTCGAACTCATTGATCCCAGCAACTGCGGATGAGGTTGCGTGACTGCGTCGATGCAGAGATCTTGCATGCCTAGTTGGTGCAACTGCAGGGGATCTCCGTGGCCGACCAGGTAGTTCCTCAAACGCTTGTAAGCGACGTAAATCGCGGTCATTGCTCCCCTTTGCTGCGCTCGTAGGCATACAACTTGTACAACTAGGCATCTGCCGCCTGCTTCAAGCTGACCGCCGCCGTTGACGCCAGGCATGACAACTTGCGGCTCTCGACGGCGGCGGCTGCGACGCCTCAGCTGAAGTTACGGGGCTACGGTGGCCTGGTAGAACTTGAGAATCTTCGGTGTTGTGAAGGGTGAGTCCATGAGTCCGACGACCACGTCCGCGAATCGCTTCTCGGCCAAGCCCGCTTTCGCGATGTAGTCGCCGGCAGCCACTTTTGCCTCAAGCACGCTTGCCTGCACCACCCGAGAAAAGCGGAAGGCAACGTAGCTGTCCTTGACGATGAAGGGATGCTCGCCAGGGAAGAACGTGCAACTTGAGTCGTAGATGTACGTTGGTGGAATGGACACCACACAAACAATCAACACGTCGCCTGACGCGTTGGGGTCCGTGACGACGATGTGCAGGTGCTTCCGGTTCGGGTCGTGGCTGGGCCCGGAGGGGATCAGCAGCGTCGCCTTACGCGCGGCGATCCAAGGCATCAGACGGAGACGGAAAGTGCCTTGGCAATTGCCGCCTGGGCGCGCACTTCGCCGCCCATCGCCTTTGACACCTCGGCACTGAAGCCAAGTGCCTCGAATACGGCCTCGTAGGTGATTGGAAGGCTTGATCCCTCGGGATCCTTCCATTCAGGGCAGTTCTTTGAGTCGTGCGTATAGTCTCTGATCTGGTACTTGGACATGGCGCCGAAGCGCTTCCATGTCGTCTCCAGAACCTCCAAGTCCGCCCGGCTGAGTTCGTCCAGCGCATCGCTGTCTGGGTTCTTGAGAAGGCCAACTTCATAGTTTGCCTTGTCGCTGATCCAGTCGTCCCAACCGCCAGGCGACGACGGGGCTTGGTCGTTGATGTGATTCAGCGTCAACGAGAGCACAGGGCCGTGTGGCATGGCGACAAAGCGGTCGCCCGTCATGGGGAAGCCATGCTTCGCCATTGACTCACGCTCAGCGAGATACATCAGTTTCATCAGCTTCAGGTGGGGCATCGTGCCGCCTGCCTTGCCAAGAAACCAAGCTGCGATCTGCGCGGCCTTTTGCTCGTTGAACACCCGTTGCGCCTCATGTATTTTTGGTCAAATCCAAGCCGATGCCCTGGAACAGGGCCCCGGGGCATCGACTTGGATAGTACTGTACGGATGAACAGACGTCAAGAAGGTGGCAGGGTGCACCTCTAGAACGCCAGATGGATCACCCAACCATGGAACTTTCACGACCTTTAGCACTCTATTCCCAGGAGTGCTAATATTGATTGGAGAAGGAACCGAAAGGAGCCATTCATGACCGTGACGACTGCCATTGCCCCCCGCGACCCCTGGAGTGTGGTGCCCTCTTTGGGCAATCTGGACGCCTACATCCGTAGCGTGCAGGCCATTCCCATGCTCGAAGCCGATGAGGAGCAGGCCCTCGCCCGCCGTCTGAAGGACCACCAGGACCTGCAGGCCGCCTCCAAGCTGGTGCTCTCGCACCTGCGCTTGGTGGTGTCCATCTCGCGCCAGTACGTGGGCTACGGCCTGCCCCAGGGCGATCTGATCCAGGAAGGCAACGTCGGCCTGATGAAGGCCGTCAAGCGCTTTGACCCGGATCAGGGCGTGCGCCTGGTCAGCTACGCCATGCACTGGATCAAGGCCGAGATCCACGAGTACGTGCTCAAGAACTGGCGCATGGTCAAGGTGGCCACCACCAAGGCCCAGCGCAAGTTGTTCTTCAACCTGCGCTCGCTCAAGCATCAGTTCAAGGGTGTGGCGGATGATCAGCACGTCGGTCGCGCCGGTCTGAGCGAGGCAGAGATCCACCGCATGGCCACCGAACTCAATGTGCGTCCTGAAGACGTCATCGAGATGGAAACACGCATGGCCGGTGGTGACGTGGCCATGGATTCGTCCACGGACGACGAGCACGACCACAGCCCGGCCGCCCCGCTGGCCTACCTGGCCGATGAGGTGAACGAGCCCACCCGCGTGATCGAGGCCCACCACCGCGACTGGATGTCCAGCCATGGCATCAGCCATGCCCTGGAGGACCTGGATGCGCGCAGCCGCCGCATCGTCGAGGAGCGTTGGCTCAAGGTCAACGACGACGGCTCCGGTGGCGCCACGCTGCATGACCTGGCGGCTGAATATGGCGTCAGCGCCGAGCGCATCCGCCAGATCGAAGTGGCCGCGCTCAAGAAGATGCGCAAGGTCCTCGAAGCCGCGTGATCAGGGCCGCAGTGCTCTGATCCAGGTTGGAGACATCGCCTGAATTCAGGCGGGGCAGCAGGTCCTTGCACAGGGCCTTGCCCAGCTCCACGCCCCATTGGTCAAAACTGTTGATGCCCCACAGCACGCCCGTCACAAAGGTGCGGTGTTCGTACAGGGCCACCAGTGCGCCCAGCGAAGTCGGCGTCAGTTGATCCAGCAGCAAGGTGATGCTCGGGCGGTTGCCCGGAAAGGTGCGGTGTCCGGCCAGGATGCCGGGCGCCATCACGCGTGAGCCCGTGGGCACCTGCTCTTGCACGGCCTCAGCCTGGGTCTTGCCCCACATCAGCGCCTGCGCCTGGGCCAGGCCGTTGGCCAGCAGGATCTGGTGCTGCTCGGCCATGCGCTGGCGCAGCTCGGGCGACCACTGCGGATCGTCCCGGTGGGTGGACTGCCTGACCAGCAGGAACTCGGTCGGGACCACGTCGGTGCCCTGGTGCAGCATCTGGAAAAACGCATGCTGGCCGTTGGTGCCGGGCTCGCCCCAGACCACGTCGCTGGTGGCGTACGGCAGCGGAAAGCCTTTGGCATCGACCCGCTTGCCGTTGCTCTCCATGATCAGTTGCTGCAGGTAGGCCGGAAAACGCTTGAGCCCCTGGTGATACGGCGCGATGCAGTGGCTGGTGTAGCCATGGAAGTTGCGGTTCCACAGGTCCATCAGGCCCAGCCAGACTGGCAGGTTGGCCTCCAGCGGGGCCTCGGCAAAGTGGCGGTCCATGTCGTGCGCACCCGCCAGCAGGGCCTTGAACGCATCGGCCCCGATGGCCAACGCAATGGGCAACCCAATGGCCGACCACAGCGAAAACCGCCCGCCCACCCAGTCCCAGAACCCGAAGGTGGTGGTGACGCCAAAGGCGCGCGCAGCCGCCACATTGGTGGTGGTGGCCACAAAGTGGCGGGCAATGTCGGTGCAGCCCTGATCCAGAAACCACTGGCGCGCGGCGTGCGCGTTGGCCATGGTCTCCTGGGTCGTGAAGGTCTTGGACGCGATGATGAACAGGGTGTGCTGGGGCTTGAGCTTGCGCAGCACCGGGGCCAGGTCATGCCCATCCACGTTGGAGACAAAGTGCAGGTTCAAGCCCGGGTGCGCCCAGGCGTCCAGCGCGGGCACCACCATCTGCGGCCCCAGGTCGGAGCCGCCGATGCCGATGTTGACCACGTCGGTGATGTGGCCCGGCAGGCTGCCACCCACCGTGGCGCGGACCTGCTCCACATAGGCCAGCATCTGGTCCAGCACGGCGTGCACGGCGTAGCTTTGCGGCCCCTGCCCTGGCGGCGTGCGCAAAGCGGTGTGCAGCACCGCGCGGTCTTCGGTCTGGTTGATGGGATCGCCGCGCAGCATGGCGTCGCGGCGGGCCGGCAGGTGGCATTCACGGGCCAGGCTCATGAGGTGGCGGCCGGTGGCCACGTCCCAGCGGGCGCGCGACAAATCGCCCATCACATGGGGGGCCTCGATGGCCCAACGCTTGAAGCGGCCCGGGTCCTGCGCAAACATCTCTCGCAGGTCCAGGTCTTTGCCGTGTGCCTGCCAGTGCCCTTGCAGGGCGGCCCAGGCCACGGTTTGATCACAACGCAACATGCCGACGTACTCCCCTTATCGTCGATGACTCAATGCCGATGACAGCCGGCGGTCAACGTTGTGCCAGGATCAGGTCGTCCAGCTTGCCCGCGTCCACCGCAAAGGCACGGATGCCTTCTGCCAGTTTTTCGGTGGCCATGGCGTCTTCATTGAGGGCGTAGCGGAAACTTTCTGCACTCAAGGGCTGGGGCGCGGCCTGCACCTGGCCATCAAAGCCCAGGTGGCGGCTCACGGGGGCGTCAGAGGCCTGCAGTTGGGCCAGCAGCTCGGGGCTGATGGTCAGCAGGTCACAGCCGGCCAGGGCCAGCACCTGGCCGATGTTGCGAAAGCTCGCGCCCATCACCTCGGTGCGGATACCGTGCTGCTTGTAGTACTGATAGATGCGGGTGACCGACTGCACGCCGGGGTCGTTGACACCGGCACGGGCAGCTTCGTCCCAGGTGGCGCCGGCCGTCTTTTTGTACCAGTCGTAAATGCGGCCCACAAAGGGCGAGATCAGTTGCACCCCGGCATCGCCGCAGGCCTGCGCCTGGCAGAACGAGAACAGCAAGGTCAGGTTGCAGTGGATGCCTTCGCGCTCCAGCTCGCGGGCGGCCTGGATGCCCTCCCAGGTGGCGGCGATCTTGATCAACACGCGCTGGCGGTCGATGCCGGCGGCCTGGTACAGCTGGATCAGGCGGCGGGCGCGGGCCAGCGTGGCCGTGGTGTCAAAGCTCAGGCGGGCATCGACTTCGGTCGACACGCGGCCGGGGATCACGCGCAGGATCTCTTGCCCAAAGCGAACCAGGGTGTGGTCCACGATCACATCCAGGGGCTCGCTGCGGTGAGCGGCCACGGTTTCAGCCAGCAGGGGCGCGTAATCGGGCTTTTGCACCGCCTTGAGGATCAGCGACGGATTGGTCGTCGCATCCTGCGGCGCAAACTGGGCCAGTTGCTTGAAGTCGCCGGTGTCGGCCACCACCGTGGTGAAGGATTTGAGCTGTTCGAGTTGCGAAGCCATGGCGTCCACCCTAGACGGGTCTTTGATTTATTGATTGCAGTCCTGATTTTGAGGCTATTTTCGTGACAATGGTTCCAGCATCTACAAACACAACCCCGCATGGCCTTTGACCTTGTCTTTTTTGGTGGCACCGGTGACCTGACCTGGCGCAAATTGATGCCCTCGCTGTTCCAGGCCTGGCGCCACGGCACCTTGCCGCCGGGCGGGCGCATCCTGGCCGTGGCCCGGGATGACCAGGACGACACCCACTACCGCGCCTGGCTCAAGGACCGTCTGCAGGAGGCCGACAGCGCCAAGCGCCCCACCGACGACGAATTTGCCCAGTTCTCGCAGGCCATCGGCTACCTGCGCATGGACCTGTCGCAACCGGGCGACTACCTCAAGCTCAAGGCCTGGCTGGAGCAGCGCCAGGCCGAGACCATCGTCATCTACCTGGCCACCAGCCCCCACCTGTTCCCGCAGATCTGCGAGCAACTGGGCGCCGCCGGCCTGAACCACGACCGCGTGCGCGTGGTGCTGGAAAAGCCCCTGGGCCACGACCTGGCCAGCGCGCAGGACATCAACCGCGTGGTGCGCTCGGTGTTCACCGAGCAGCAGGCCCTGCGCATTGACCACTACCTGGGCAAGCCGTCGGTGCAGAACCTGATGGCCATGCGCTTTGGCAATGTGCTGTTCGAGCCGCTGTGGCGCCGCGAGAGCATCGCCAACATCCAGATCACCCTGGCCGAGAGCCTGGGCGTGGGCACCCGCGGTGACTTTTACAACCGCACCGGCGCCCTGCGGGACATGATCCAGAACCATGCCCTGCAGTTGCTGACCATGCTGGCCATGGAGCCCCCCTCCAGCAACGATGCCGATGCCATCCGCGATGAAAAGCTCAAGGTGCTGCGATCGCTCAAGCCCTTTGACGAGGTGAGCGTGGCGCGCGACGTGGTGCGGGGCCAGTACAAGGCCGGCACCGTGGCAGGGACGGCCGTCAAAGGCTACCTGGAAGAGGACAAGGTGCCCGCGGGCAGCCACACCGAGACCTTTGTGGCCCTCAAGTGCGAGATCCAGAACTGGCGCTGGGCGGGCGTGCCTTTTTACCTGCGCACGGGCAAGCGGCTGGTGCAGCAGCACTCGGAGATCGTGATCAACTTCAAGCCCACGCCGCACTCGATCTTTCCGGGGCAGCACGCGGCCAACCAGTTGGTGATCAAGCTGCAACCGGAGGACGGTCTGGAGCTGCACCTGCTGGCCGCCAAGGGCACCATCCACAGCGTGTTCAACCAGGCGGGGCACGAAACGCTCTCGCCCGTGTCGCTGGACCTGGACTTTGACAAGGCCTTCCCCACCGAACGGGTGGGCGCCTACGAGCGCATGCTGCTGGACGCCATTGCGGGCCGCCTGAACCTGTTTGTGCGCTCGGATGAGCAAGAACAGGCCTGGCGCTGGGTGGAGCCCATGCTGAACGCCTGGGCGCATGACCCCTCAGGGGTCAAGACGTATGCCGCAGGCACCTGGGGGCCAGCGGCGGCCAGCGCACTGGTGGCGCGCGACGGGTTTGCCTGGGCCGAAGAGACCTGATGGTCCAGCCGGAGCGGGCGCTGGCTCAGGCCGGCGTCAGCAAGGCATCGACCCCGTAGAGCCGCGCCAGCGAATTGAGCTTCGGGGGCAGGGACTTGACCGCAAAGGCCCGCCCACGGGCACGGGCCATGCGCTGGCACTCCAGCAACACCGCCAGCGCGCTGGAGTCAAAGTCGACCAGGGCTGAGCCATCGATGGTCAGCAACACCTGGTCGTCGCCATGCTCCTTGCTGGCCTGCTCCAGCGTTTCGCGGAACAGGCGCAAGGTGTCGCGCACCTCGGCATGGGTCAGGATGGCGGGCAGCAGCAGCATGGTGTCAATCGATCACTTGCGCGAGGCCAGTTGCTTGTTGCGCTCGGCCAGCTTGGTGATCAGGCCCTCGATGCCGGAGGCCGACACCTCTTGCGCAAAGGTGCTCTGGTAGGTCTGCACCAGCCAGGCGCCCAGCACGTTGACGTCATAGATGCGCCAGCCATCGGCCACCTTTTCCAGGCGGTAGTCCAGCTGGATCGGGTCGCCCTTGCCGCGCACCAGGGTGCGAACCACCACATCGGTGTCATCGGGGCGGGCACGCAGGGGGCGCACTTCGATCTGTTGATCACGGATCTGGGCAACGGCACCGGCGTAGGTATAGATCAGCAGGCCCTTGAATTCTGCCTGCAGGCGCTTTTGCTGGTCAGGCGTGGCCTGACGCCAGTGGCGCCCCACCGCCGAAGCGGTCATGCGCTGGAAGTTCACGTAGGGCAGGATCTTGCCGTCGACCAGGCTCACCACGCGGCGCAGGTCACCCGACTGAATGGCCTTGTCCTGGCGAACGGTGGCCATGACCTCGGCCGTGAGGTTCTTGACGAACACATCCGCGGTGATCGGGGTCTTGACGGGCGCAGCGGTGACTTGAACCGCCGCCTGGGTCTGAGACTGCGCCACAGACGCACCCATCGACAAAGCCAGCGCCAAGGCGGCAAAAGCGGTCACACGGGCCACTTGGAAACCAATCATCATCTTCTCCAGACCTGCCAGAAAAGGCAGGCTCATGTCTTTAACGCAGCTCAGGCTCGGCGCGTAGACCGGCCAGCTCTTCATCGGTGGGGCCATTGAGGCTGGGCACCAGGGGCAGCACTGGCAGATCACTGCCCAAGGACGCCACCTTGACACCGGGCGCCACCGCACGGGGGCCACCAGCCGACCACATCAGGGCAGGCGCAGGCAGGGCACGATCGGCCAGGGCCAGGCCCGTGATGTCGGGCTGCATCCACAGGCTCTCGTCGTAGTCAGGTGGCTCGCCGTTGTAGATCAGGTTCTGGCGGCGCTGCAGGTAGGCGTCGCGCACAAAGGCGTACTTGTCCAGGGCCACGTCGCTCATGAGGTCGGAGGCATCCAGCAACCGGGCCCGGGTGTGCACCACCGTCAGCACGCGCGCGCCGTTGACATCGCGAACTTCACGAAACACGCTGGGCAGCGAAAAGTAGGTGTCTGCCGGCAAGGCCAAGGTGTCGCGCACCGTGGACGGGCCAAAGAACGGCAGCACCATGTAGGCGCCCGAAGACATGCCCCAGACACCCAGGGTCTGGCCCAGGTCTTCGTTGGGGCGCTCCAGTTGCATGGCCGAGGCCACATCCAGCACACCGCCCAGGCCGAAGGTGGTGTTGACGCCCACGCGCAAGACCGCCTCGGCGCCCTCACCCACCCGCCCTTGCAGGAAGAGGTTGATGGCCGACCAGACGCCCTTGATGTTGCTGATCACGTTGCTCACGGCCGACTGCACGGGCTCGGGCGTGACGGCGTTGTAACCCTGGGCCACGGGCTTGAGCAGCACCTGATCGACGGCTTCGTTGAAGCCAAAGATCTTGCGGTTCAAGGGCTCCAGCGGGTCTTTGCTGTGGGTGGTGGCACAGCCGGCCAGTGCCACGGCCAGCAATGCGGCCAAGGCGATGCGAGTGGGGGCCCTGTTCATGGATTTGTTCATTTTTTATCTCCCGACGTGGCCTCAGGACCGTCGGCCGCCTTGCTGTACAGGAACTGAGTGATCAGGTTTTCCAGGACAACGGCCGACTGCGTCTGCTTGATGGTGTCGCCTTGCACCAGGTTGGTGGTCTCATAGCCAGCCTCCAGCCCAATGTACTGCTCTCCCAGCAAGCCTGCGGTGAGGATCTTCGCTGACGTGTCTTTCGGAAAGGTCACGTCATTGTTCAAGGCCATTTCGACTTCGGCCTGAAAGGTTTTGGCATCAAATGTGATGGCCTTCACACGGCCGATCACCACGCCGGCGCTTTTGACGGCGGCTTGGGGCTTGAGGCCCCCGATGTTGTCAAACCGGGCCACCACCGCATAGGTGGGCGCAAAGGACAGGGTCAGCAGGTTGCCGGCCTTGAGCGCCAGGAACACGATGGCGCCTGCGCCAATCAGCACGAACAGGCCCACCCAGACATCGATTTTTGAACGTTGCATCACATCACTCCTGGCGGTGTTCAGATCGAGAACATCATCGCCGTCAAGACGAAATCAAGGGCCAGCACGGCCAGCGACGCGACCACCACCGTGCGGGTTGTGGCGCGGGACACGCCCTCGGGCGTGGGCTTGCACTCGTAGCCTTGCAGCAGCGCAATGAAGGTCACGGTCACCCCGAACACCACGCTTTTGATCAAGCCGTTGCCGACGTCGACAAACACATCGACCCCGTTCTGCATCTGGGACCAGAAGGCCCCGGTGTCCACGCCGATGAGCACCACGCCCACCAGCCAGCCCCCCAGGATGCCCACGGCAGAAAACACGGCCGCCAGCAGCGGCATGGCAATGACGCCCCCCCAGAAGCGAGGCGCCAGCACCCGACGGATCGGGTCGACGGCCATCATTTCCATGGCGGCCAATTGTTCACCCGCCTTCATGAGGCCGATCTCAGCGGTCAGGGAGGTGCCCGCGCGGCCGGCAAACAGCAAGGCAGCCACCACCGGGCCCAACTCACGCACCAGGGACAGGGCGACCATCAGGCCCAGGGCCTCGCTGGAGCCATAGCGCTGCAGGATGTAGTAGCCCTGCAGGCTCAGGACAAAGCCCACGAACAGGCCGGACACCGTGATGATGGCCAGCGAGTGGTTGCCCAGAAAATGCACCTGATCGGCCAGCAGGCGGCCACGCTTGAAGGTAGGCCCCACCAGCAACAGCAGCCGGACCAGCAGCCGGGCGGCATAACCCAGGTCGGCGGACTGATGACGCGCCCACATGCCCAGCGAGGCCAGGTTGAACCATTTCATCGGGTCACCCCGAAATCATGGGCCAGGTCATCGGCCGGGTGGTGGAACTGGACCGGGCCGTCCGGGCGCGCATGCACGAACTGGCGCACCAGGGGGTCGTCGCTGGCGCGCAACTCGACCGGGGTGCCCTGCGCCGCCACGCGGCGGTTGGCCAGCAAGACCACGTGGTCGGCAATCAGGAAGGTCTCGTCCACATCATGGGACACCACGATGCTGGTCATGCCCATCGCGTCATTGAGGTCACGGATCAGGCGGGCGGCCACGCCCATGGAGATGGGATCCAGACCGGCAAAGGGCTCGTCGTAGAGCATCAGTTCGGGGTCCAGGGCCATGGCGCGGGCCAGGGCCACACGGCGGGCCATGCCGCCAGAGATCTCGCTGGGCCGCAGGTCGCGCGCACCGCGCAGGCCCACGGCGTTGAGCTTCATGAGCACCAGGTCGCGCACGATGGACTCGGGCATGTCGGTGTGCTCGCGCATGGGAAACGCCACATTGTCAAAAACGGACAGGTCCGTGAACAAGGCGCCCTGCTGAAACAGCATGCCCATGCGCCGGCGCGCAGCCATCAGGCTCCCGCCCTGCATCTGCCCCACGTCCTGCCCATCAAACAGCACCTGCCCGCTCATGGCCTTGAGTTGGCCGCCAATCAGGCGCAGCACGGTGGTCTTGCCCCCGCCGGAGGTGCCCATCAGGGCCACGACCTTGCCACGGGGCACCACCAGGTCGATGCATTCCAGGATGACGCGATCACCGTAGCCGCACGTGACCGAACGCAGCTCGACGAGCGCGTCGGGCTGCTGGGAGGGCATGATGGTGTCGGGCAGCTGGAATTGGGCCATGGGCTAAAAAAAATGGCCGGTGCATTCACCGGCCAACCAATCATAGGGGATTCACGCCCGCCCTGCCGGCCCCCCGACGGGTGACCACAACAGCCTCCATTGAACTCAGGGGGGTGGCTTGCAAAGCCCCCTCCCCTGTGAGCAAGTTCAGCGCGGCAGGGTGGAGGCGCCCATCAGGAACTCGTCGATCGAACGAGCGGCCTGACGGCCTTCGCGGATGGCCCAGACCACCAGCGACTGACCGCGGCGCATGTCGCCCGCAGCGAACACCTTGTCGACATTGGTGGCATAGGCGCCAGCGTCTTCGGTGGCAGCCTTGGCGTTGCCACGGGCGTCCTTGTCCACGCCAAAACCGGCCAAGATGGTGTCCACCGGGTTCACGAAACCCATGGCCAGCAGCACCAGGTCG
>DAORJC010000032.1:0-21765 GCA_035438885.1 Aquabacterium sp.
AGACATGGGCAAGGAGGTGTATGTGGCGGTGTACGACCAATTGGGCGCCACGGCTTGCCGGATCCTGGTGCCAGGTTATTCAGAGGTCTATCCGGTCGAGGACCTCATCTGGGACAACACCAACATGGCCCTCTTGTTCCGCGCCGATATCCTGAACCTGCATCGCCTGGACGATGCCCAGCTTCAAGCCCTGCTCGATCGTTTGAAGGACAGTGAACTGGACGACTACAACGACATCACTACGTTGATCGGCATCGAGTTCGACGAGAACACGGCTTGGGGGCAGTTGACCATCCTGGAACTCAAGCTGCTGATCCACCTCGCATTGCAGCAATTGGAGGACGCGCAGGAACTGGTGTGCGCCTTCTTGCAATACAACGACAACACGGTCGAGCGCGGCTTGTTTTACCAGGCCTTGAACGCGGTGCTGGAAGTGGTGCTGGACGACGACATGGCCCTGGAGGACTACGAAGTCAACTTCCGCCGGATGTTTGGCCAGGCGCGCATGGATGCCGTACTGGGATCGGTGGATGGCAGCGTGCGCTTCCATGGCTTGACGCCAACCAGCATCCAGCTGGAGGGGCTGGACAGGCACCAGCGCCTCATCGACAGTTACAAGAAGCTGCACGGGGCGCGGGCGGCTGTGGGATATGGCGCTGTGTCCGCGCCGATCCAAATCTGAGCCACGGGGGGAGTGAAGAGTTGAAACGACGCCTTCAACTTCAACCTTGCCGCCGGGGCCGGTCATCAGCAAGGGCTATCGGTTCCACGACGAGCGTGCCAGCGGCCTGGGCCAGCAAGGTCTTGCCCGTGCCGGGTGGGCCCACCAACAGCACGCCGCGCGGTGCCTACGCGCCAAGCCTCGCGCATTGATGTGAGCGGATTGCATGTATGCCTTTGATTTTGATAGATTTTCTCTGCTCGATAGAGAGTTGAATGGGAATGATTCGAAGACGGCTCACGCCGTCCTAGAACAGCTCCCCCTGCCCATCTGGCACGACACGACCCTTGCGCTTGGCCGGGGCTGTTGACGGCAAGCCGCTTTTGCGCGACCCGTGTTTTTGCTGAATGGCCTTGGCTTCGGTGTGAGCCTCTTGCGTCCGGCGCAACCCGTAGAGCTTTTCTTTGGCCGCAGCCATCGCTGTCCGCTCGTCAACGATGGGGGGCGGATAGGCGGAGGAGCCAAACTCCGGCACCCACTGCCGGATGTATTGTCCCTGTGGATCCTGGTCACGCGCCTGCTTGGTGGGTGAATAGATGCGCAAGGCATTGATGCCGGTGGTGCCCGATTGCATCTGCATCTGGCTCCAGTGGATGCCAGGCTCAAAGTCCAGGAACTGACGTGCCAGGAACAGCCCGGGTTCGCGCCAGTGCAGCCACAGGTGGTAGGCCGCAAAGCTGACCAGCATGGCCCGCATGCGAAAGTTCAGCCAGCCGGTGGCCCGCAACTGGCGCATGCAGGCGTCCACCATCGGATAGCCGGTCTGGCCCTCGCACCAGGCTTGCAGGCGTTCGTGGTCGACCGTGCCCTGGTGCACGCCATCACCCGGTCGCAGCCCATCGACCGATCGGGCCACATTGCGCCACTCGATGGCGGGCTCATCCTCCAGCTTTTGCATGAAGTGGCAGTGCCAGCGCAGTCGGCTGGCAAAACCGCGCAAGGCGTAGGCCAGGCTGCGATCGGGGGTGCTGGCGATGCGGGCATCGGTGGCCTGATGCACACACCGCATCGAGATCGTGCCAAAGGCCAGGTGCGCGCTCAGTCGGCTGCAGCCCTCGGCGGCGGTGATCGGGCTGGACATGGCGCGGCGGTAGTCGGCACCGCGCCCATCGAGAAAGCTCTCCAACGTGGCCCAGGCGGCGCGCTCGCCTCCCGCAGGCTGCGGTGTGAGAACGGCCGGCACGCCCAGGTCAGTCAGCGAGGGCAGGGCGGTGACCTGCAGAGATGAGGGGGCCTTGTAGCCGCGTGCGGGTGGGGCCTCCGGCGCATTCATGCGTTGCGCCCACCGGCCTGCCCACCCGGTGCGAGAGCGCAGTCGCCGCACCACGCCGGTCTGGGGTGATTCGGACCACTGCACACCCTGTTGACGACACCAGTCGGCCACGGCCAGGTCCCGCTGGTAACTCCAGCCTGGCCCCGTCTCTTCGTGGCTGAAAAGGTGGCTGAACGGATACTCGCGGCGCAAGGACTGCAGCACCTGCGGCATGGTGCCGGTGCGCACCAGCAGCGGCAGGCCCCGCGCCGCCAGATCGCGCTGGAGTTCGTCCACGCAGGCCAGCAAAAAGCTCACGTGACGCGGGTCGCACTCAGGGCTGGTCAGCCACTCGGGTTCGATCACCACCAGGCCCACAGCATTCTCGAAGTGCATGGCCTCGGCCAGTGGGGCATGGTCACGCACGCGCAGATCGCGCTTGAACCAGACCAGTGCTGCAGTGCCGGTCATGGGACGTGGCCTTGGCGAATCGCCGCGGCGCGTGTGCGCACGGCCTGTTTTTCCGCTTCTGTCAGGCGCGTCACGTTCTTGACCTGCAGCGCCATGCGTGGGTTCTGGGCCAGTGTGGCTTCATGCCGCATGAGAAAGTCCCAGTACAAGGTGGTGAACGGGCACGCGTGGTCGCCGCTGCGCTGGGCCGGGTCATACCGGCAACCCTTGCAGTGCGGGCTCATGCGCTGGATGTATTTGCCCGTGGCGATGTAGGGCTTGCTGCCCATGAGGCCGCCGTCGGCGTACTGGCTCATGCCCAGGGTGTTGGGCAGCTCCACCCACTCAACGGCGTCGACATAGACCGCCAGGTACCAGGTGTGCACCTGCTTGGGATGCACGCCGAGCATCAGCGCATACAGGCCCGTGACCATCAGACGCTGGATGTGGTTCGCGTAGCCGTGCTTCAAGGATTGGGTCAGTGCGTCGCGCAGGCAGGCCATGTCGGTGGCGCCAGTCCAGTACCACGCG
This sequence comes from Aquabacterium sp., assembly GCA_035438885.1. Lineage (GTDB taxonomy): Bacteria > Pseudomonadota > Gammaproteobacteria > Burkholderiales > Burkholderiaceae_C > Aquabacterium. The sequence continues at coordinate 2,955 of DAORJC010000032.1, forward strand.
GGCAGGTCTTCCTGGGCCTCAAGCGCGTTGCGCTCCAGGTAGCCTGGCATCTGGGTCCAGTAGATGCCTCGCACGTATTCTCGCCAGCCCAGGATCTGACGCACGAAGCCTTCGACGCTGGCCAGCGGTGCGTGCCCACCGCGGTAGGCGTCTTCGGCCGCTGCCACCACCTCGCGCGGATGGAGCAGCTTCAGGTTGAGTGCGGCCGACAGGTGCGAGTGGTACAACCAGGGGTCGTCAGGCCACATCGCGTCCTGGTAGCGACCAAACAGCGGCAGGCGCTCCTGGATGAAGGTCTGCAAGGACTGCAGGGCTTGCTCACGGGTGACGGGCCAGGCAAAGCTGTCGAGTTGGCCGGGGTGTGTGGCAAAGCGGGTGTTGACCAGCTCGATCACCTCGCGCGTGACTGCATCGGGCTCAAAGGTTGTGCGCGGTGGCACGGTGCCCGGGCCGCTGGTGTCAAAGGACTCGCGGTTGTCGGCATCAAAGTTCCATTGACCGCCGACCGGGTCATCGGACTCCATCAGCACGTCATGCTTCTTGCGCTGTTCGCGGTAGAAGTACTCCATGCGCAGGGATTTTCGGCCCTTGGCGTGCGCTGCAAATTCTCGGATGCTGGTGAAGAAATGACGGTCTACGCGCACATCCAGCGGCAGGCGGTTGGCCTCTGCCACCGTCTTGATGGCTTGCAGCACGCGCCAGTCGCCGGGCGCGGTCATCACCAGTTGACTTGGGCGCAGGCGCGTGATGTCGGCCTGCAGTTGCGCGCCGAGACTGCCACTGTGGCTCACAGCCTCCAGGCGTGTGTAGCGCAAGGGGCGGCCTGCGGCGCTCAGGGCCAGGGCGAAATGCCGCATGGCAGCCAGGAACATGGCCGTGCGCGGCTTGCCTGACCACACGTGGGTGGATTCTTCAGCCACTTCGGCCATCCAGACCGCGTCAAGGTCGGCGTCGAAGCCGTCAAACGCAGCAGCGTCCAGGTCAAGCTGGTCGCCCAGCACGAGGACCAGTGTCCGCAGGTCAGCCATGGGAGGCTTTCTTGCGCCGGCAGGCGTCAGAGCAGTATTTGACGTCAGCCCAGTTCTTGGCCCAGCGGCGGCGCCAGGTCATGGCCAGCCCGCAGGCCGCGCATGGCTTGCTGGGCAACGCAGCCTTGTTGCCGCGGAACGATGCTTGGTGACGCGTCATCAGGACTGGGCCACGGGCGGGGCCGAATCAATGAACAGTTCTTGATGTTACGTTGGTCTTGTCATCCGCCCTGAGTCTGGGGCTTTCGCCGGGTGTTCGTGACCTTGGCCGGTGATGGGGGCACGATGCCGAGGTTGAAGCCACCCATCCCCTGGACTTGTTCAATCAGCCGTTGTGCAATCTGGCCACAGACCAGGTCGCAGAGCTGATAGGTGCGGGGATCTGCGATCTGGTAGTAAACGCTGGTTCCCCTTGATTCCCGAGACACCAGGCCCATTTTGGCCAGCAACGCCAGGTGCTTGGACACGTTGGCCTGGCTGCAGCCCAGGAGCGTCGTGAGGTCGCCCACATTCAACGGGCCGTCTCTCAGGGCGTTCAGCAGTTTCAGTCGCAATGGCTCCGAGAGGGCGCGGAAATAGTCGGCCACATGCGCCAGAGCGCGATCGTCCAAGGCTTGCATTTTCATCCCGACCCGGTTGGTACAACTGCTGGGAATCATAACCGAATCCTTGCTTGCGTTCATAACCATATGGTTATAATATGCTCATCAAGGTGGGTCGGCAAGTGGTCCAGCGACCCTTGAGTCAAATGTTGGTGTGTGAGGAGTGAGCAGGCATGAGAGCTACCAATAATCCAGCAGCGAGGTGGCAAGCCACGGTTGGTCGTGCGGCTGTGGCGGTCTTGTGTGCCTACAGTGCACTCGCCTTGGTTCAGGGGGCGCAGGCCGCCCCGACGCTCCAGACGGTGACCGTGCAGTCGGTGGCATCACAAGGCGCGTACGTGGCGGATGCCACGATCGAGGCCCTGCGGGAAGCGCGGGTGGCCAGTCAGGTGCAGGGTCGAATCACCGCGTTGATGGTGAAAGCGGGTGACCGTGTGCAGGCTGGTCAGGTTCTGGTGCAGATGGACCAGGGGGCTGCCACCCAGCAGGTCTCTGCCAGCCAGGCGCAACTGGCTCAGGCGCAGGCCATGGTGCTGGCGGCCAAGGGCGATCTGGATCGGGCCACTCACCTCTACAAAAAGGAATACCTGAGCAAGGCCGCCCTGGATCATGCAGAGGCCCAATACAAGGCGGTTGCGGCTCAGGCGCGCGCCCTTGGTGCGCAGGCCACGGGCAGTTCCGTGCAGGCGGCCTATTACACGGTGCGAGCCCCCTATGCCGGGTGGGTGTCCCGGGTTGACGTCAGTGTGGGTGACATGGCCTCACCTGGTTTGCCACTGCTGACAATGCATGACCCCACCGCCTTGCGCGTGAGCGCGCAGGTGCCTGAATCGGTGATGTCGCGTCTGGATGCCTCAAAGGCGGCTTCCGTGAGTTTGCCGGGTGCAGCCGTGGACGCGCGCCAACAGCTGGGTGTGAAAACCACTGTGTTGCCCACCGTGGACGCATCCACTCACAGCGCCACGGTGCGCATTGATCTGGCCCCTCAAGGTGAGCAGGTCGTCCCGGGCCAGTTTGCCAGGGTCAGCCTGCCGATGAAGGTGGCTGCGGATGCCGCCAGCAGTACGGCATCCGGCCGTCTGATGGTGCCCAGTGCCGCCGTGGTGGTGCGGAGTGAGTTGACCGCGGTGTATGTCGTCTCACCCGACGGGCAGGTGCGTTTGCGCCAGGTTCGTGTGGGTCGAGTCTCAGGCGCCCAGACCGAGATCCTGGCTGGGCTTCAGTCCGGCGAAAAAATTGCGGTCGATCCAGTGGTGGCGGCTCAGGCCACGGCGCGCTAAGCCTCTGTCAGAACGGACATCACCATGCAACAACCCCACCCAGCCCCCACAGAAGACACCCCGGCACGCCTGGGGGTGTCCGGTCGCATCGCGGCCTTTTTCCTGACAGCTCGCATCACACCCCTCCTGGCCGTGGTGGCCCTGTTGCTGGGCGTGTTTGCCGTGATGGTGACACCTCGGGAAGAGGAGCCGCAGATCGACGTCACGATGGCCAATGTCATCGTGCCATTTCCTGGCGCCTCACCCAAGCAGGTGGAGCAGTCGGTGGCGGGGCCGGCAGAGCAGGTGTTCTCGCGCATGCCGGGTGTGGAGCATGTGGTCTCGGTGTCGCGCTCAGGCGTGGCCATGCTCACCGTGCAGTTCAAAGTGGGCGTCTCGCGCACGGAGGCCATTGTCCGACTGCATGACACCGTGGCTGCGCACCGCAACTGGTTGCCGCCGCAGTTGGGGGTGGGCGAGCCCATCATTCGCCCCAAGGGCATCGACGATGTGCCCATCGTCACGCTGACCCTGCATGGCAAGCCTCAAGCCGGTGGCGAGGCGGCCACTGCGGCAGACTTGGAGCGCGTTGCGCATGCGATGGAGGCCGAGCTCAAGCGCGTCGCTGGGACCCGTGATGTGGCCACACTGGGGGGACCAGGGCGAGCCATCAAGGTGGTGCTCGATGCGGGCCGCATGCGATCGGCGGGTGTCACGGTGGCTGATCTGCGTGGGGTGCTGACGTCTGCCAACCAGGGCATGCCGCTGGGTTCGACCATGGCAGAGAATCAATCGGTGGCCATTGAGGCGGGGCCCTTCTTGTCCAACGCAGACGAGGTGGCCAGCCTGGTGGTGGCCGCGCCCAATGGGCGTCCGGTCTACCTGCGGGATGTGGCCAGCGTCAGCGATGGCGCTCTGCCTCCTGAACGTTATGTGTGGTTTGGCCAGCGCAGCACCACTGGCGCACCACTGGAGTCGGCCGCGGTCACGATCGCCATCACCAAGAAATCAGGTGAGAACGCGGTGAATGTGGCAGAGGGTGTGGTGGCGCGCGTGGCGGAGCTGCGCAACACCGTGATCCCGGCCGAGGTCGAGGTGAGCGTCACCCGCAACTACGGTGAAACCGCCAACGACAAGGCCCAGAAGCTGATTCAGAAACTGCTGTTTGCCACCGCGTCGGTGGTGGCGCTGGTGTTCCTGGCCCTGGGGCGGCGTGAGGCCGCCATCGTGGGCATTGCCGTGGCACTGACGCTGACGGCCACACTTTTTGCCTCCTGGGCCTGGGGCTTCACGCTCAACCGGGTCTCGCTGTTTGCGCTGATCTTCTCGATTGGCATCCTGGTCGACGACGCCATTGTGGTGGTGGAAAACATCCACCGGCACATGCTGCTCAAGCCGGGGCGCCCCCTGCTGGAGATCATCCCCGGCGCCGTTGACGAAGTGGGGGGGCCGACCATCCTGGCCACCCTGACGGTCATCGCGGCCCTGCTGCCCATGGCCTTTGTGAGCGGGCTGATGGGCCCCTACATGAGCCCCATCCCGATCAATGCCTCCATGGGCATGCTGATTTCCCTGGCCATTGCTTTTGTGCTGACGCCCTGGTTGTCCCAGCGCTGGCTCAAGCCCCACGATGCAGCCTCGCACGATGCGCACGCTGCCAGCGGGCTGACCGGCAAGTTGCTGCCCTTCTTCAGCAAGCTGTTTGGGCCTTTTCTGGACCCGAAGAAGGGACACGCCAATCGCATCAAGCTGTGGCTGGGGGTGCTGGGCTTGATCGCCTTGTCGGTGTCCTTGCCGGTCGGGCAACTGGTGGTGCTCAAGATGCTGCCGTTCGACAACAAGTCGGAGTTCCAGGTCGTGCTGGACATGCCGGCGGGCACCCCGCTGGAGCGCACAGCCAGCGTCTTGCAGGCCATGACGACCGAACTGGCCAAGGTGCCGGAAGTGAGCGACTGGCAGGTCTATGTCGGCACGGCTGCGCCCATCAACTTCAACGGGTTGGTGCGCCAGTACGACCTGCGTGCCGGTGGTGAGGTGGGTGACATCCAGGTCAATCTGGTCGACAAGCACCACCGCAGTGACCAGAGTCACGCCATTGCCATGCGCGTGCGCCCGGCTTTGCACAAGATCGCGTTGGCTCACGGTGGCCGTGTCAAGGTGGTGGAAGTTCCCCCTGGCCCACCGGTGATGTCGCCCATCGTGGCAGAGATCTATGGCCCCAGCGACGAGGCCCGTCTGGCTGCAGCTCGTGCGGTGCGTGGCGTGTTTGACCGCACGCCAGGCATTGTCGATGTCGACTCATCGGACATTGCGGTCGCACCCAAGCAGGTCCTGGTGGTCGATCGTGAAAAGGCGGCCATGCTGGGCGTCCCCCAGGCGGCCATCGTGTCGACCTTGAGGGCCGGTCTGGCCGGCGAGGATGTGAGCTACCTGCACGACCACGCCAAATACCCCGTGCCGCTGCACCTCAGTCTGCCCACCAGCACGCAAGGCGACACGAGCGAAATGTTGAAGCTGACGGTGCGATCAAACCGGGGCACCTTGGTGCCCATTGCCGAGTTGGTGCGCGTGGAGCAGACCACTCAGGACCAACCCATCTGGCACAAGGACCTGCTGCCGGTGAACATGGTGATGGCCGACATGGCAGGCGTGCCCGATGCCGAAACCGGAGAAGTCAAAGGCCTGGACAGTCCCTTGTATGGCCTGGCTGGCATGCGAGGGGCCATCGCTCAACTGGACGTGGCCGGAGGCCGGATCCAGGAGTTCTTCACCACGCAGCCTTCCGATCCATACCGCGGCGTGTCACTGAAGTGGGATGGTGAGTCGCAAATCACGTACGAAACCTTCCGTGACATGGGGGCTGCTTATGGCGTGGGCCTCATCCTGATCTATCTGCTGGTGGTGGCGCAGTTTGGCTCCTACCGCACGCCGCTGGTCATCATGGCGCCCATCCCGTTGACCATCATTGGTGTCATGCCAGGTCACGCGTTGTTGGGGGCTCAGTTCACCGCCACGTCCATGATCGGCATGATCGCCCTGGCCGGCATCATCGTGCGCAACTCCATCCTGTTGGTTGACTTCATCGAGTTGCAGGTGCGAGAGGGCATGCCATTTGCCGAAGCGGTCACACGCTCTGCCGCCACCCGGGCGCAGCCGATTGCGCTCACGGCCCTGGCGGCCATGGCCGGCGCTTTCTTCATTCTGGATGACCCCATCTTCAACGGTCTGGCCATCTCCCTGATCTTCGGGATCCTGGTGTCCACCGTGCTGACCCTGGTCGTGATCCCTTTGCTTTACTTCCGCACCTACCGGCATCGCCACGGTGCCTGACGATCGACTGACCCATTTGAGAGTTTGAGAGGAATCCCATCATGACTTCATGGCAACTCACCCGCGTCATCGCCGGCGCCTTCGTGCTGCTCTCCCTGGCCCTGGGTGCTCAGGGCAGCCCGATTTACCAGAGCGACCTGTGGCTGTGGTTCACGGCATTTGTGGGCATCAACCTGCTGCAAAGCGGGCTGACACGCTGGTGCCTGATGGAGCGCATCTTGCGCAAGCTGGGCCTGCGTGCCGCCGATTGATCCGACCGCTCTGAAGGAGTCTTCATGCACATCGTCTGCCCCCAATGCGGTGCCACCAACCGTGTCCCGGAAGCTCGGCTGACCGAACAGCCGGTGTGTGGCCGTTGTGGTGCCGATGTGGCACCGGCCTTGCCCGTGCCGCTTGGTGATGACCGCCTGGCGCATTACCTGACCCAGACCGAAGCGCCCGTGTTGGTCGACTTCTGGGCCGAATGGTGTGGCCCGTGTAAGGCCTTCGCGCCGCACTTTGCGCAGGCTGCAGCACAGCGCCCCAAAGTTCGTTTTGTGAAAGTGGACAGTGACGCCTGTCCTCAGGCGTCCTTGAGGCATCAAGTGCGCAGCATCCCGACCCTGGCCTTGTTCCTCAAAGGTCAAGAGGTCGCCCGCGTCTCTGGCGCGATGTCTGCGCCCCAATTGCTGCAGTGGTTGGACACCCATCTGGCTTCGGCCAACAAGGGAGCTTGACCATGAAATTTCGTCAAGTGGCCCTGAGCGTCGGCCTGCTGATGTCCGTTTGCGGCGCACAGGCAGGTCAGGATCTGCTGGCCGATTGGCGGGCTGCGGCGGCGCATGATCCCACTTACGCTGCGGCCCGCGCCGGACGAGGCGCGGGGCAGAGCAAAGCTGACCAGGCCAAGGCGCTGTGGCGTCCCACCATCGTGGCCGGCGCCAATCTGGGCTGGGCATCTCAGAAAACCAGCACCAGCGGGGCGAGCTTTGAAGCGCCGGGCTTTGGGACTTCGTCAGACGTCGCTTTCAAAACCAACGTGGACAGCGGCAGGGCGTGGGGATGGAGCCTGATGCTTCAACAACCCTTGATCAATGCCGATCGAAAGGCATCTTCAAGCCAGTTGGACCTGCAGGCCCAACTGGCCGAAGTTCAGTGGCAGCAATCTCAGCAAGAGCTGATCCTGAGGGTGAGCAAGGCCCACTTTGATGTGCTGGCCGCTCGTGCGGCCTTGAAAGCCGCTCAGAGCGAACAAGCCGCCGCCAAGCGGGCGCTGGGCGAAGCAAAAGAGCGGTTCCAGACCGGTGGCGCTCCGGTCACCGCCGTCCACGACGCGCAGGCCCGCCACGACATGGTGGCCGCTCAGGTCTTGGCGTCTCAAGACGCGCTAGCGCTGAGCCATGCGGCCTATGTCGACATCACCGGTTTGCCTGCGGAGCAGGCGGCTGAGCTGGCCACCTCCGCCGACTTGGTCCAGGCGCTCGCGCCATTGGAAGAATGGCTTTCACGCGCACAGGCCGACAACCCTCACTTGATTCAAGCGCGCTTGGCTGCTGATCTGGCTCGCGCCGATGTGGCGCGACACGGGGCGGTGGCTGGCACCACCTTGGACCTGGTGGCCAGAGCCAGTGACGATCGCATCCAGGGCGGGGGTCCCTATGCGAGCGGGTCTGACAACGCCAAGGGCAGTTCGGGAACGCGCTGGGTGGGCCTTCAACTCAATGTGCCCCTGTTCACCGGCGGCATGAGGTCCTCGCAAGAGCGCGAGTCGATGGCCTTGGCCGACAAGGCCCAGTCACAGAGTGAGGCCGTTCGGGTCGAAGTGAGCCGGCAGACCCGTGCGGCCTGGTTGGCCGTGAACACGGGGATGGCACGCGTGCGAGCCCTGGAGCAGGCGCGTTTGTCTGCGGGCAATCGCCTGGATGCGAGTCGCACGGGGTTTGAAGTGGGTGACCGCACGGTGCTGGACCTCCTGGATGCCGAGCGCGAGTTGCAGACGGCTGATGTGAGTTTGCAGCAAGCCCGCCATGCGGTGCTGCTGGGGCGCTTGAACCTGGCTGCCGCGTGCGGAGCCCTTGACGAGGCAGCGTTGAGCGCCGTGAACCAGTTTTTTGCAGACCAGAGGTTGCCGTGATGAGTTGACGCAGACCGCTTGCCTGAACCCCAGGGCAAGCGGCCTTTCAGAGTCGGGGCTGAGGAGACGGACCATGAAGCACATCGTTGTATTGGGCGCAGGAACCGGTGGCATGCCCGCTGCCTATGAATTGCGCAACAAGCTCGGCGCCGAACACCGCATCACGGTGGTCAACGCCAGTGAGACCTTTCAGTTCGTTCCATCCAATCCCTGGGTGGCCGTGGGGTGGCGCAAACGTGTCGAGACCACGTTCGAGATCCGGCCTTATCTGGCGCGAAAGGGCATCGAGTTTGTCGCCTAATCCGTCAGTCAGATCGACGCTGCAGGCAACCAACTGACCTTTGCCAATGGTGATCAGCTGAGCTACGACTATCTGGTCATCACCACGGGCCCCAAGCTGGCCTTCGATGAGGTCGAGGGCGCCGGACCCGCGGGGCACACACACTCCATCTGTACCATCGACCACGCTGAGAGCACATGGGCCGGCTACCAACGCCTTCTGGAGGACCCAGGCCCTGTGGTGATCGGTGCCATGCCCAGCGCCAGTTGCTTTGGCCCGGCCTACGAGTTCAGTTTCATCGTCAATACAGACCTGCGCCGCAGAAAGCTGCGCAACAAGGTGCCCATCACCTTTGTGACCTCGGAGCCCTATGTGGGGCACATGGGGCTGGGTGGGGTGGGTGACTCCAAGAGCATGCTGGAGTCCGAGTTCCGCAACAATGACATCAAGTGGATCACCAGTGCAAAGGTGACCAAGATCGAAGACGGTGTCATGCACGTGACCCAGCTCGACGAGAGGGGCGAGGTGTTCAAGGAGCACCAGCTACCGTTCAGGGCGTCACGCAGATTCTGTGGGCCACGGTGGCCACGGGGCTGCTGGTGCTGGGTGTGCTGGGCATCGCATCACGACTGATCGTGACCTCCGTGTGGCGCGACCTGGGCGAGGAGCCCTCGCGCCTGCACGAGATGATGCGCGACGTCGCCACAGGCAACCTGCAGATCAAGCCGGATGTTGCCGCCGGCGATACCCACTCGCTGAACGCCGCACTGGCAGAAATGGTGGGGCAGTTGAGCCAAACTGTTGGCACGATCCGTCAGGCCACCGACTCGATTGCCACGGCCTCCTGCGAGATTGCCTCCGGCAACCACGACCTGAGCGCCCGAACCGAGGCAACAGCCTCCAGCCTGCAGCACACGGCATCGTCCATGGAGCAACTGACGGGCAGCGTCCGACACAGTGCAGACTCGGCCCAGCAAGCCAGGCAGATGGCCAATGCGGCCTCCGAGGCCGCACACCGTGGTGGCGGCATCGTGACCCAGGTGGTCACCAACATGGACGAGATCAACGTGGCCTCGCGCAAGATTGGCGAGATCATCTCCGTGATCGACGGCATCGCCTTCCAGACCAACATCCTGGCCTTGAACGCGGCCGTGGAAGCGGCTCGTGCTGGCGAGCAAGGCCGTGGCTTTGCCGTGGTGGCAGGCGAGGTGCGTACCCTGGCACAGCGATCGGCCCAGGCGGCTCGCGAGATCAAGGCCCTGATCGTGGCTTCTGGCGAGAAGGTCGAGAGTGGCTCCAAACTGGTGGAAGACGCCGGCAAGGCCATGCAGGAAATCGTCACCGGTGTGCAGCGTGTGACCGACATCATTGGCGAGATCAGCACCGCCACCAGCGAGCAATCGGGTGGCATTGGCCAGATCAACCAGGCCGTGACCAAACTGGACGAGATGACTCAGCAAAACGCTGCGCTGGTGGAGCAATCTGCCGCAGCGGCCACCAGCATGAGCGACCAGGCTGCCTTGTTGACCAAGGCGGTGGCCGCCTTCCGGTTGCAGCACGGCGCCTGACCTTCGGGGCGTGCAAAAATACAGTCCCCTCGCTTTGGCGAGGTGGACGGTGGTGAGCAGGTGTCGCCACTCGTCGCATTTCAACTGAAAGCCTGACGAGACACAGCGATGTTTTCTGCCAACGACGAGCAGGCCATGCGCATGGCGCTGGACCAGGCCCACAACGCCTGGCTGGTGGGCGAGGTGCCGGTGGGTGCCGTGATCATGCGCCATGGTCAGGTGCTGGCCACCGGGTACAACCGCCCCATCACCACCCATGACCCAACGGCCCATGCCGAGGTGGTGGCCATCCGGCATGCGGCGCAACTCCTCGAAAACTACCGCCTCCCCGATTGCGAACTGTTCGTGACGCTGGAGCCCTGTGCCATGTGTGCCATGGCCCTGATGCATGCCAGGTTCAAGCGCGTGGTGTTTGCCGCGCCCGACCCCAAGACCGGCGTGGCCGGATCGGTGATCGATCTGTTCGGGCTGCCACAGCTCAACCACCACACCGTGGTGCAAAGCGGCTTGCTGGCCGAGCACAGCAGCCAGATGCTCAGGCAGTTCTTTGCCGAGCGACGCGCCCAGATCCGGGCCGAGCGAGATGCACAGCGTGCCGCCGTGATCCCGGTCGGCCAGGTCATCGAGCACCCTGGCGAGACCGAACCCGACTGATCTTGGTCAAACCTGAGTGAGGTGACCCCCTGTGATTCGTGGGGGGTGGTGTATTCCATGGCGTGGGATCTCGATAAAGTGACGCGCATCACATGTTTCGAGGGAGTACTTCATGGGTGTGTTGTTTGCCAGGGGCAGCCGAGGGGCTGAGGTCAAGAAGATCCGTCAAAGTCTGATCAAACAATTGGGCGACGATGCTGCCTTGTATGTCGGACTGGCGGAGAGCGATGAATTTGATGCCGTGACCGAAGCTGCCGTTCGGCAATGGCAATCCGGTGTGGGCATGATTGCCGACGGCGTGGTCGGCCCCCGATCGCTGGCCTTGCTGGGTGTGAGCCAGTATCCCGCGCCCGATTTTCCCTTGGACTTTGACCATGTCAGGCGCTTGTTTCCAGCCACCAAGCCAGCCAACGTGGCGCGTTACCTGCCCTATGTGTCGTCGGCGCTGCAGGCGCTGGGGTTGACGGACCGGGACATGATCCTGGCCTGCCTGGGCACCATCCGTGCCGAGAGCGAAGGCTTTGTGCCGATCTCCGAGTTTCCATCCCAGTACAACACCAAGCCTGGCATGGCGCCCTTCAGTGCCTACGATGGCCGCAAGGCACTGGGCAACACCAAGCCGGGTGATGGCGCCAGGTTCAAGGGGCGCGGCTTTGTGCAGCTCACCGGGCGTGCCAACTACGAGCAGTTCGGCAAGGCGATCGGGATCGATCTGGCCACCGCCCCTGACCTGGCCAATGCGCCCGAGGTCGCATCGGTGCTCCTGGCCAGTTTTCTGGCCAGCAAGGCCAAGCCCATGCGCGAGGCCTTGACCAAGGGCGACCTCAAGGCCGCTCGCAAGCTGGTCAATGGCGGCTCTCACGGCCTGGACCGATTCGCTGACGTGTTCAAGCTGGCCGCAGTGGTGGCCCCTGTGCAGCCTGGCGTGAAGTCCGCCGTGCTCAAGGGCATCGCCGGGGGGCGAGCCGGGGCAGGGCGGAGCAAGCTGCTTGCCGCTGCGGTGGCGCAAGGCATTCCCGTCACCACAGGGCGCCGCAAGCCACCCCTGACCACCCGCAAGGATCCCATCGACCTGCGTGACCGTGCCTTCACGCCCGCGCCCGTCAGCCTGCCCGATGAGTTCCCGTCGGCCGCTGACATCAAGGGGTTCCTCACTCGATACACCAAGGCTGCGCTGATCCTGGACCAGGGCAACGAGGGCGCCTGCACCGGCTTCGGCCTGGCCTGCGTGGTGAACTACCTGCGCTGGAAGAAGCTGGGGGCACCCGCCAAGCTGGAGTCGGTCAGCCCCCGCATGTTGTACAACTTTGCGCGCCGCTACGACGAATACGCGGGTGACAACTACGAGGGCTCCAGTTGCCGGGGCGCCATCAAGGGCTGGTTCCACCACGGCGTGTGCCCGGAGTCGGACTGGCGCTATGACGCCGTCGAAGCGGTCGAGCCCAACTACGGCTATGCCAAGCGGGCACAGGCCACTACCCTGGGCGTCTACTACCGCATTGACCTCAAGTCCATCACGGACCTGCAGGCGGCCATCCATCAGGTAGGGGCCGTCTTTGTGTCGGCCTTCACCCACGACGGTTGGGATGAGGTCCCCAACAAGGCCAAATCGCCCACCGGGCACGCGAGCGTGCCGGTGATCCCCTTTGACGGGCGTCCCTCGGAAGACCGTGGCCACGCCTTTGCCATCGTGGGCTTCAATGTCCAGGGCTTCATCATCCAGAACTCATGGGGCAAGGGCTGGGGCATGGGTGGCTTTGCTGTGCTGACCTACGCCGACTGGCTGGCCAATGCCATGGACGCCTGGGTGGTGGCCCTGGGGGTGCCTGGCGTGGTCTCCGGCAAGGCCGGCGTGTCGTCCATCGGCGCGGCGGCGCTGGCAGGCCGCGACACCAGTCGCTGGTGGAGCGAGCGTCAGGCCTACGAGCACAGCATCGTGCTGGGCAACGACGGCCGCGTCAAGCGTTATGTCACCGAAGACGAGCTCAGCCGCACCTTGCTGCATCAGGCTGCCGGCATGCCTGACCAGTGGTTCCGCTGCAACCCAGCCCAGAAAAAGAAGCGCCTGGTGATCTACGCACACGGCGGCTTGAATGGCGAGGGTGCGGCGGTCAATCGGGCCCGAGCCATGGGCCGCTACTTCCTGGGCAACGACTGCTACCCCTTGTTCCTGGTCTGGAAGACCGGCCTGCTGGAGACCATTGGCAACATCATCGCCGATGGCCGAGCCAAGGCGCCTGCTCAGGCGGGCGGCTTGCTGGAGAAGTTCACCGAGAAAACGGACCTGCTGCTGGAACAAAACGTCGGGCGCCCCCTGGTGCGACCTGTGTGGAGCGAGATGAAGGAGAACGCCGAACTGGCATTCTCCAGCAGCCGTGGGGGCGACCTGCTGGTGACGGCCCTGCAAAAGCTGATCGCCACCTGGGGTGACCAGTTGGAGATTCACCTCGTGGGGCACTCGGCAGGTTCGATCATCCTGGGACACATGGTCTCTTTGATGGCGCAGCGGGGCTTGGCCGATCGGGTCAACAGCGTGCACCTGCTGGCGCCGGCCTGCACGGTTCAGTTTGCGAACCGCCATTACGCGCCCCAGACCGAGCTGATGAAGAACCTGCACGTCAGCTTGCTGTCCGATGAGGTGGAGCGGGCCGACAACACGGCCTTTGCGTACCAGAAGTCCTTGCTGTACTTTGTCTCCAACGCGTTGGAGACGGACCTGCGCACGCCCATCCTCGGGCTGGAGAACGTGTTCAAGCCCGACTACACCGGTTGGGACGGTGCCTCCAGCACCGGAGAGGCCTTGCGCAACTGGCGCCGCGCCGCGGCCGATGCGGGCCTGGTCAAGCGCTTGACAGTGATCGAGGATCGCAAGGTGACCGCAGCGTTGCCGGCACACCAGATCCGCGCCGCTCACGGCACGTTCGACAACGACCTCCAGGTGATGAGCAAAACCATCGAGCGGATCATCGGCCACGTGCCCAAGACGGTGGTCGACGACCTGCGGGGGTTTTGATCAGGGGCTTTGGGGGCTCTCGGGCGGCTTGGCAAAGTCCTCGGCAAAGCGAGGTTGGCTCAGTTGCCCAAGGGATCGGCCCTCGGTGCCCTTGGCCTGACGCAGGGCCTGCACCAGCTGCAAGGCGGTCTGGTCGGTCGGTGGCAGGTCCACATCCGTGTGGGCCAGCGGTGTCACGCGTGAGCCCCAGCGGATCAGGTGCGAGCACCAGGTCAGCCCGGCGCCAAAGGCCGGCAACAGGATCAGGTCATTGGGTTTGACCACACCGGTCTCGGCTGCCTCCACCAGCGCCACCACGACGGTGGCCGCCGACATGTTGCCGTACTTGTGCACGGTCAGAAAGACCTTGTCCATGCTGGCACCGGCCCGTTTGGCCACGGCCTCGATGATGCGCAGGTTGGCCTGGTGGGGGACCACCAGGTTCACGTCATCGATCGTGACGCCACACTTGTCCATCACCTGGCTGGACGCCAGGCCCATGCCTTGCACGGCGCGCTTGAAGATGTCCTGCCCGTCAAAGTCCCAGTGGTTGTCACCCAGCATCGCACCCAGGTTGGCGTAGTTGGCGCCAATGCCTCGCAGGCGCAGCGACTGGCGGGCATCGCCATAGCAACCCAGGGATTCGCCCAGCACGCCCTCGGGGGCGTCGGTGGCCTGCAGCACCACGGCGCCGGCGCCATCGCCAAACAGCACGCACACGCCACGGTTTTCCCAGTCCATCACGCGCGAGACCACCTCAACCCCGATGACCAGGGCATTGCGCACCACACCTGTCTTGATCATGGCGGTGGCCGAGGTCAGCGCGTACATGAAGCTGGTGCAGGCGGTGTTGACGTCAAAGCAGGCCGCGTTGTGGGCGCCCAGCATGACTTGAACGCCCGACGCCTCGTTGGGCACACCCTCGTCACCGGTGCAGGTGCCGTAGACGATCAGGTCGATGTCTTCGGCCTTGAGGCCGGCGCAGGCCAGCGCCCGCTGTGCGGCCACATGGGCCAGTTGGTTGCCCGTGACGTGCGAGATCCGGCGTTCACGCATGCCGGTGCGCTGGACGATCCACTCATCGCTGGTGTCGATGAAGGTGGACAGGTCCTGGTTGGTCAGAACGGCAGGAGGCAAACATTTGCCCCAACCGGTGATTGCCGCATATTGCATGGCTGCTGCTACGTCCGAGAGTTCAACAAGGGATTGTCGCACCAAGAAAAAAGGCAGCTTGCGCTGCCTTTGGCTCAGGGTGAGGAGGAGATCACATGCCGGCGTAGTTGGGGCCACCACCGCCTTCAGGCGTGACCCAGACGATGTTCTGGGTGGGGTCCTTGATGTCGCAGGTCTTGCAATGCACGCAGTTCTGGGCATTGATCTGCAGGCGATCGGTGTTGTCTTCGTTCTTGACGAACTCGTACACGCCAGCCGGGCAGTAGCGCGACTCGGGGCCTGCGTACTTGGCCAAGTTCACGTTCACGGGCACCGAGGCATCCTTGAGCGTCAGGTGAGCAGGCTGGTGCTCTTCGTGGTTGGTGTTGGAGACAAACACCGAGCTCAGGCGATCGAACGTGATCTTGCCGTCGGGCTTGGGATAGTCGATCTTGGCGCACTCGGACGCGGGCTTGAGGAAGGTGTGGTCCGCAGCAGGGTTCTGGAGGGTCCAGGGTGGGGTCTTGATGCCCAGCTTGGGCAGCAGCCAGTGCTCGACACTGGTCATGATCATGCCGACGTACATGCCCTTCTTGAACCAGGGCTTGAAGTTGCTGGCGCCGGCCAGCTCTTCGTGCAGCCAGCTCTTCTCGAAAGCCTCGGGGTAGGCGGTCAGCACGTCAGCTTGGCGGCCTGCGTTCAGGGCGTCAAACAAGGCGTCAGCGCACAGCATGCCGGACTTGATGGCCGCGTGGCTGCCCTTGATGCGCGAGGCGTTCATGTAGCCCGCGTCGCAGCCGATCAGGGCGCCACCGGGGAACACGGTTTTGGGCAGGCTGGGCAGGCTGCCGTTGTTGATGGCGCGTGCGCCGTAGCTGATGCGCTTGGCGCCTTCGAGGTACTGCTTGATGCTGGGGTGGGTCTTCCAGCGCTGCATTTCTTCAAAGGGGCTCAGCCAGGGGTTCTTGTAGTCCAGGCCGACCACAAAGCCCAGCGTGACCTTGTTGTCTTCCAGGTGGTACAGGAAGCCGCCACCGAAGGTTTCGGTGTCCATGGGCCAGCCGGCGGTGTGAACCACCAGGCCTGGCTTGGCCTTGGCCGGATCGATTTCCCACAGTTCCTTGATGCCGATGCCAAAGCTCTGAGGGGCCTTGCCGTCAGACAGCTTGAAGTTGGCAATCAGTTGCTTGCCCAGGTGGCCGCGAGCGCCTTCCGCAAAGATGGTGTACTTGCCCAGCAACTCCATGCCCAACTGGAAGTTGTCGGTCGGTTCGCCCGATTTGTCGATGCCCAGGTTGCCAGTGGCCACGCCCTTGACGGAGCCGTCGTCGTTGTAGAGCACTTCCGCGGCAGAAAAGCCGGGGAAGATTTCCACGCCCAGGGCCTCGGCTTGCTGGCCCAGCCAGCGGGTCACATTGCCCAGGCTGATGACGTAGTTGCCTTCGTTGTGGAAGTTGTTGGGCACCAGTGCGGCAGGCGTCTTGAAGCCGGCCGTCTCGTTGTTGAGGAACCAGACCTCGTCTGACGTGACGGGCTGGTTCAGGGGCGCGCCCAGTTCCTTCCAATTGGGGAACAGCTCGGTGATCGAGCGGGGGTCCATCACGGCGCCCGACAGGATGTGCGCGCCGGGCTCGGAGCCTTTTTCCAGCACGACGACGGAGATTTCCTTGCCTGCCTTCTCGGCTTGTTGCTTCAAGCGGATGGCGGTGGACAGGCCACCGGGGCCGCCGCCGACGATCACGACGTCATATTCCATCGACTCGCGGGGGCCGAACTGGGCAAGGATTTCCTGGGGCGTCATCGTGTGTCCTTCGGGGAAAGAATTCAGTGGGGCGCTTGGGCAGCGCTTTGGCAAAGTCGGCGATTGTAATTCGCCGATGGCCTCGCGTTGAGGCACGATTCTGGCAGAAAAAAGCACGACCGTTCTAAATACTTTACAAACGATTGAAATTCCGCCACAACGGGCCTGGAAAGAGGGCGTCCAACCCGGCATTTCACAACATGGCCTCCAGGGGCCTTCGTGCTAAGGTCAACTCCGGAAATCAACGACAACGAAGACACCCCATGAGCTACACCATTGACCTTTCCGGCCGCGTGGCCCTGATCACCGGCGCCTCCAGCGGCCTGGGCAAGCAGTTCGCGCTGACCCTGGCGGAAGCGGGCGCTGCGGTGGTCCTGGCGGGCCGCCGGATCGAGCGACTCAAGAGTCTGCGCGCCGAGATCGAAGCGGCCGGCGGCGACGCGCACCTGGTCGGCATGGACGTGACCGAGGTCGACAGCATCCGCGCGGCCGTGGCCCACGCCGAGACCGAGGTCGGCCCCATCGACATCCTGATCAACAACTCGGGCGTGAGCACCACCGAGCGCCTGGTCGATGTCACGGAAGAAACCTACGACTACGTGTTTGACACCAACACACGGGGTTCGTTCTTTGTGGCGCAAGAAGTGGCCAAGCGCATGCTGGCCCGCGCCAAGGGATCAGCGCCAGGCACCTTCACGGGGGGCCGCATCGTGAACATCGCATCGGCCGCCGGCCTGCGCACCATGCCGCAGATTGGTGTGTACTGCATGAGCAAGGCCGCGGTGGTGCACATGACCAAGGTCATGGCGGCCGAGTGGGGCCGTTTCGGCATCACGACCAACGCGATCTGTCCGGGCTACATCGACACCGAGATCAACCACCACCACTGGCAGTCCGAAGGCGGCAAGAAGCTGATCAGCATGTTGCCTCGCAAGCGGGTGGGGCACCCCAAGGATCTGGATGCCCTGTTGGTGATGCTGTGCTCGCCCAACAGCGACTTCATCAACGGCGCCGTGGTGTCGGCTGACGATGGCATGGTGGCGGGTTGATCTTGACGGAATGTCTTGAATTGCCGGGGCCTGACCCCACGTGATCGTCACCTGCTTTTGAAGCACTGAAGAAGCACTGAACAGCACCATGCGATTCGAAATTCCTGATCACAAGATCCTTGTGCACGAACTGGTCCTGCCCATTTACTGGGGCGAGATGGACGAGTTGGGGCATGTCAACAACACGGTCTACTTCAAGTACATGGAGCAGGCCCGTGTGTCGTGGATTGCCAGCCAGAGTGGCCAGGTCAGCTCCGAAGAAGAGGGGCCGGTCATTGCCAACACCTTCTGCAACTTCTATCGGCCCCTGGTCTTTCCGGGGCAGGTGGTGGCGCGGTTGTACGTGGCGCATCCCGGGCGCACCAGCATTGACACCTTCGTCACGCTGGAGCGGCAAGACGATCCGGGGCAGGCGTACGCCGCCGGTGGCGCCACGCTGGTCTGGGTCAGCAGGACGGATGGGCGCCCCTTGCCGCTGCCCGGCTTCCTGCGGGCGCTGGAGGGTTCGTTGCCGGCCTTGCCGGGGGGCGAGTCCCACCCGGCTCTGCCTGGCAAGTGATCCGCGGCCCCCTTGCGCCACAGACAAGCCAATTTTTTCCGTCAACTCACTGGATTTCTTCCACTCACCCGGTGTACGCTTTAATTGTTGCGGTGCAGCACAAGCGCCGAGTCCCCAAGGAGTGATTGGATGAACAAGGTCTACCCCGATGCCGCCAGTGCGCTGGCGGGGATCGTCAAAGACGGACAACTGCTGGCGGTGGGGGGCTTTGGCCTCTGCGGCATCCCTGAGGCCCTGATCGATGCGCTGCAGGCCAGCGGCGTCAAGGACCTGACCGTCATCTCGAACAACGCGGGCGTCGATGGCTTTGGCCTGGGCAAGCTGCTCAACACGCGCCAGATCAAGAAAATGATCTCCAGCTATGTGGGCGAGAACAAGGAGTTCGAACGCCAGTACCTGGCCGGCGAGCTGGAGCTGGAGTTCA
>DAORJC010000033.1:0-21447 GCA_035438885.1 Aquabacterium sp.
AAAAGGGCCTTGTGATGGCCACCAGCCACGCCATCAGCGCATTGCCACACAAGAATCTGGGATTCTGCCTTGCGGCCACCTGGGTCCTGGCCCGCTCCCGCGTTCCACGTCCGGATTTCGCGGATGGAAACGGGCTGACCTGTTCGGTGTGCACAGCGCCGAGCAAACAGCGCCTGCCGGTGGACTTTCTTTGCAATCATGCAAGCAAGCCCCACCAACAAAGCCTGAGATTCTACCCCGATTTTCTTCAATATTCCAGCAATTTCGAGGGCGTTTTTTCAATGCCCTGCTTTTGCGCCAAGGCCAAACGAATGGCTGCATCGGGCATGGCAGGCATGTTTTGCAATTTCAGACCCGCCGGCAAGTTCGCCAGGACTTCCGCCAGGGGTTCCAGGACAAAGGCCCTGACGTCGTAACGGGGGTGCGGGAGGGTCAGCTCAGGGCCATTTAGAGCCAGTCCGCCATGCCAGATCACGTCCAGATCCAGGGTGCGGGGGGCATGGTGGTGTGGCCGCGCTCGCCCATGGGCCAGCTCCAGACCCTGAAGCCCGTGAAGTAGCTCCAGCGGGCCCAGGGCGGTGGAGACCAGCACGATCGCGTTGGTGTAGTCCGGGCCCGTGGCGTCCACCGGCACTGTTCGGTACAAGGACGACCCGGCCAGAAGGTCCGTGTCTGGCAAGGCACCGATGCCCTGAGCTGCCTGGCGCAGGGTGGTCGGCGCATCGCCCAGGTTGGCGCCCAGTGCGATGAACGCCAGAAACCGCCCGGTCGCCAGGACCGGCGTGGGGCTCATTCGGGGGCGGAACCGGCGCCGCTGCCGCCCTCAGGCTTGCGGCGGCGACGGCGACGCTTCTTGGCCGGCGCACCGCTGCCTGCGCTGCTGAAATCGCCATCGGCCGCGCGCGCCTGACGCTTGGCAGCCTCTTCCTCTCGGGCATCTTCCAGCAATTCACGGCGCTCGGTGGGATCGGCCAGCGAGAAGGACTCCCACCACGTGGCCAGGGCCGGGTCGATCTCGCCAACCTGGCCGCGCAAGCGCAGAAAGTCAAAACCGGCGCGGAACCGGGGTTGCTCGACCAGGGTCAGCGGAGCGTTGCCGATGCGACGCTCAAAGCGCGGCTGCATGGTCCAGATCTCGCGCATGTCGGCGGCCAGCTTGCCGCGGCCGGAGATGTCGCCGATGCGGGCATCGAACACCGACTCGGTGGCTTGCTGCAGCGCCGGGAAGTTGGGCTCGCCATCGGCCAGGTTGGCGTGCCATTGGTCCAGCACGTCGTGCCACATCAGGCAGGCCAGCAGGAAGCTGGGCGCCACGGACTTGCCTTCAGCGACACGCCGGTCGGTATCGGCCAGGGCCAGTTCAATGAACTTGTCGCGGGCCGGGTTGGCCTTGCGGCTGGGGTCAAAGACGGCATCCAGGATGGGGAACAGCCCTCGGTCCAGCCCCAGCTTGCGCAACTGGGCCAGCGAGGCCCCGGCGTGGCCGGTCTGCAGCAGCTTGAGCATCTCGTCAAACAGGCGCGACTGTGGCACGTTGCTCAGCAGCTCGGCCATGTGCTGCAGCGGCGCACGGGTCTTGCGCTCGATTTCGAAGTCGAGCTTGGCCGCGAAACGCACGACACGGATGATGCGGACCGGGTCT
Source organism: Aquabacterium sp. (assembly GCA_035438885.1). GTDB lineage: Bacteria > Pseudomonadota > Gammaproteobacteria > Burkholderiales > Burkholderiaceae_C > Aquabacterium. The sequence continues at coordinate 1,643 of DAORJC010000033.1, forward strand.
TCGCGGTAGCGCGTCTCCGGGTCGCCAATCATGCGCAGCACGCGCTTTTTGGCGTCCTTGATGCCGCCGTGGTAGTCCACCACGATGCCCGAGCTGGGGTCGTAGTACATGCCATTGACCGTGAAGTCGCGGCGTGCAGCGTCCTGGTCCTGGGGGCCCCAGACGTTGTCGCGCAGCACACGGCCACTGGCGTCAATCACGTGGGACTTGTCGGCCAGGTCCTTGCGCGAGGTCTTTTCGTTGCCGGTGACCTGCTCTGCAGCATCGGCATCGAGGTAGGCCCGGAAGGTGGAAACTTCGATCACTTCATGTTCGCGACCGCGGCCATAGACCACGTGAACGATGCGAAAGCGTCGCCCAATGATGAAGGCCCGGCGGAACAGGCCTTTGATCTGCTCAGGCGTGGCGTTGGTGGCCACGTCGAAGTCCTTGGGGCGATGCCCCAGGATCAGATCGCGCACGGCACCGCCCACGATGTAGGCCTCGTAGCCCGCGTCCTGCAGGGTGTGGACCACCTTCAAGGCGCGCTCGTCCACCAGGTTGATGTCGATGCCGTGCTCGCTTTGAGGCACGTCGACTCGTTTGCCCGTGGGAACGCTCGCTTTGGCGGGTTTGGCAGTCTTGGTCGCTCCGGCACGTTTGCTCGGGGCCTTGGCCAGGATCTTGTTTATCAGGCTTTTGATCATGAAAAGAGGTTCAGCAGTCGCCAGCCGCGTGCTCTCGCCTCGGCTTCCAGCGCAGGGCTGGGGTTGGTTGCCACCGGGTCGGTGGCCTGCTCCAGCAGGGGAAGGTCGTTGGGCGAGTCGCTGTAAAAGCTGACGCGGTCGAAATCGGACAGCGCCTGGCCTCGTTGCTCGAGCCATTGCGCCACACGCGTGATTTTGCCCTCTCTGAAGGACGGCACGCCATCTATTTCTCCGGTGACCCGTCCCTGGGCGTCGCGAACCAGCTTCACGGCGATCAGATCGTCCACCCCAAAGGCATGCGCAATGGGCTGGGTGACGAACTCGTTGGTGGCCGTCACGATGGCCAGCAAGTCGCCCATGTCCCGATGGCGCTCGACCAGCGCCAGCGCCTGCGGATGGATGGCCGGCTGGATCACTTCGGCCATGAAACGCTGCTGCAGCGCGGCTTGCGCCGGGGCGTCGAGCTGCCGCCACACCCTGGTGGTGAAGTGGATGTAATCACCCAGGATCAGCGTCCCATCGCAGTACTGGCGATAGAACTCATCGTTTTGCTGGCGGTAGGTGGTGCCATCAGCCAGGCCCACCCGGATCAGGAATTCACCAAATTCATGGTCCGAATCCAAGGGAAGGAGGGTGTGGTCAAGGTCAAACAGACAAAGGTTCATGAGGTCTCCTGCGCCAGCATCTGCTTGAGCAGGGGCACGGTCACCACCCGCTGTTCGGCCAGCGCAAATCGGTCCAGTCGGTCCAGCAAGCGCATCAGGTAACCCTGGTCGCGGCTGAAATGGGTCAAAAGGTAGGGCAGCACGCCTTCGTGGAGGCGCACGCCACGTCGCTGGGCCTCCTGGCCCAGGGCCTGGCGCACCCCGTCGTCGTCCAGCGGCTGCACGGCAAACACCAGGCCCCAGCCCAGACGTGTGCGCAGGTCGTCGCGCACAGGCAGGTCCACCGGAGGGACGTGACCGGCGGCCACGATGGCCATGCCGGGTTGGCCCTGCGTGGCCGTCAGGCAGGCGGCATTCTCGATGAACAGGTTGAAGGCCCAGTGTTGTTGCTGCGCGTCCAGGTGACCGCAGTCATCCATCACGACCAGGGTGGGCGCATCGGGCAAGCCGCAGTCCCAGGACTGAAAACCGGCGCGATCCAGCCAGATGACGTGCCACCCCAGCCCCAGGGCCTGAGAGGCCAGCCCTCGCAGCAGGTGGGTCTTGCCGACACCGGCCTCACCCCAGAGGTAAGCGGGCAAGCCCGGCTGGGCACTGTCGGGCCAGGCCTGGAGCCAGGTCATCAGCTCCTGGTTCTGGCCCGTCACAAAGTCATCCAGTCCCGCCATGGCCCCAGGACCAAGGTCCAGTGGAAGCTGACGCATGGGCGCCGCGCCCCATGACTCGCCCAGCATTTCGCCTTGCATCGACTCGGTCATGCGGAGTCCGAATCCTCACCCAGTGCGGGAGGAGGCGTCTCATCGCCCTGAAACCAGTGACTGCGCTTGTAGGCGCGCAGGGATCGGCCCAGAAGCACCATGCCCAGCGCACTGACCGGCAGCGCCAGCAGCACCCCCACAAAGCCCAACCATTGGCCAAACAGCATCAGCACCAGGATCACGGCGACAGGGTGCAGCCCGATCTGCTCGCCGACCCAGCGGGGTGTCAGAACCAGACTCTCGAGCAACTGGCCCAGGCCATACACCACGGCCACCCCGATCAGCGGCAGCCAGAGCGAGCCACCATCGCCTGCAGCCTGAAGCAGGCCGGCCAGCAGCGCCAGCACCAGGCCCAGCCCGAAGCCCAGGTAGGGAATGAACACGGCCAGCCCGGTGAACACGCCGATGGGCAGGGCCAGCTCAAACCCGAACAAGAGCAGGCCCACGCTGTAAAAAACCGCCAGGGAGAGCATGACCAACAACTGACCGCGCAGGTAGCGGCCCATGACATCGTCACACTCGTCCAGCAAAGAGCCCAGCGACTCCCGCCATCGAGGCGGCACCAGCGCGTCCATGCGCGACGCGATCGGGGCCCAGTCCATCAACCAGTAAAAAGCCAGCACCGGCACCAGAACCACCAGGCCCAACAGGGTAAACAGCATGCTGCCGCCCACCTTGAGCGAACTGATGGCCGCCTGTGTCCAGGCCTCGCCATGGGTGGCAAAGAGCTTGGCCACCACGGGCCGCAGGTCTGACAACTCTTGCGGCACCCTGACACCCACTTGCTGCAACAGCGGCGCCACGACATGCCACGCCTGCCCTGCCAGTTCAGGCAGTTGGTCACGCAACCTGGGGGCCAGCTCCACCACGATGGGCACCAGCAGCAAGATCAGCAAGGTCATCAGCAGCATGGCCAGAAACACCGCCACGCCTGCCGCCAGTGCGCGAGGCCAGCGGCGTTGCTGCAGGCGCTCCACGCCAGGGCGCAACACGTAGGCCAGCGCGGCACTGAGGGCAAAAGGCGCCAGCACGGCCATGTTGACCCACAGCAGCCAAACCACCAGCGCGAGCGCCACGCCGATCAAGGACAGGCGCGCCCAGGCGGGCAGCGACGGCGACGGGGGGGCGGGCGTTTGGACCGGGATCATGATCCGGCGATTCTATCGACCCTGAGCGGGCCTTCAGCGCTGGCGTGGTTCAGCGTCCGCAATCGGTCCCGTCGTAGACCGCGCGATGGGCCGCGTCCAGATCGGCCTCGAACTTCTTCTGGTCGCGGTCCGGATCCGGTCTGGAGAGGTAATCCTGCTGAATGATGGCTTCGCGACGTTTGTATTCAGCCAGGCAGTTGGCCTCGCGCATTTCGGCGGCGTTGTCCACCCGGGGCGCCACTGCTTCGAGCTTGATGCGGAATTGATCGAGCTTGACCGAGCGTGCCGCTTCGTCGGGCTCCAGATCACCATACAGTGCCGTGGCGATCATCAAGGCTTCGCCGACGGTCACTTCCGACTGCTGGAGGCGCTCGGGCACCGCCTGGAGCAACTGCTCGGCCAGACCCTTGCGTTCCTGGGCGGTGGTGGACTCCTGCATGGCCTGCCATTGCTCAAAGCCGCGCTGAAACCGCAGGTAGGCCGTGACCCGCTTGAGTTCTGCCTGCCCGTTAGGGCCTTGCCCCACGGTCTCCTGCAGGGCCTGCCAGTCATCTTGCGAGAAGTCCGAGGGACGACCGTCGGACAGAACCTGCGGCGGCTCGCTCAACGGGGACACGCCCCCCGGAAAGCCCCGCATCGCAACCCCTGCAGCCGAGGCCGAAGCCGCGGCCTCCGGGTCCTGCCCGCCTTGCCTAGCCTGAGACCACCAAAGGGCACCGCCGACCACCACCAGCAGGATGGCTCCGCCCCAGATGAACATGGATTTGCCTGAAGAGCGATCGTAAGAAATCATGGCGACCCGTACAAAGTGGGAAAGGAACTGGAGGTGCATTGTCACCGCCTTGCTGCGATGCACGCGGTGGTAGTGACCCGAACGCTGACGGACGGCCCCTGGCGCCCCGCATTACACTGACGCCTTTTGACGTCAAGACACCCAAGATGGACTTCAACACCTGGCCCCCAGAGGGTTTGATGGGCGCCGGCGCCGTGCTGGGCTACCTGATCGGCTCACTGTCGTTCGCCGTCATTGTCAGCCGTTTGTTTGGTCTGAGCGACCCCCGAACCTATGGGTCGGGCAATCCTGGCGCCACCAATGTCCTGCGCTCGGGCAACAAGGCGGCCGCCATCCTGACCTTGCTGTTTGACGCCTTGAAAGCCTACATCCCCGTGGTGGTGGCCCAGCATCTGGGTTTGAGCGAATCCGTGCAGACCGCCGTGGGTCTGGGCGCCTTCCTGGGACACCTGTGGCCGGTGTTCTTCAGGTTCGAAGGTGGCAAGGGCGTGGCCACGGCGGCTGGCGCCCTGCTTGCCTTCGACCCGGTCATGGGCGGGCTGACGCTGCTGTGCTGGCTGGCCATGGCCGTGGTGTTTCGCTATTCATCCCTGGCGGCCCTGACGGCCTCCCTGGCGGCGCCGCTGCTGCAGTGGTACCTGCACGGCATCAGCCCCATGTTTTACGGCGTGCTGGTGATGAGTGTGCTGCTGATCTGGCGCCATGAGGCCAACATCCGAAAGTTGCTGGCCGGCCAGGAAAGCAAGCTGGGCCAGAAGACGGCACCACCCAAGGCTTGACGTCATGACAGCGCCTTCCAGCTCCCGTGGCCCTGCCTCCTGGCGCAGCATGGTCGGCCTGCTGGTGGTCATGGCCCTGGCATGGGCGGGCACCCAGGCACTGAGCCATTGGCAAGCTCAGGACAGCGCTCGCCTGGTGCGGTCACTGGCCAAGGACGGCGACATCGTCATGTTCACCACCGACACCTGCCCCTACTGCGCCAAGGCCCGTGACTGGCTGAGCGCACAGCAAGTTCCCTGGCAGGAGTGCAACATCGACCAGGACGCGCACTGCCGCACCGTGTTTCAGGCCCGCGGCGCCCCAGGCGTGCCACTGATGAATGTGCGTGGCCAATGGCGCCTGGGCTTTGACCCGGTCTGGCTGGGTGAGACCCTCAAGCAAACGCCGTCACGCCGCTGACATCAGTCCGCTGAGCTCAACCCCAGGGTGCTGACATCGCCCTGCCCCAGGCGCAGCACCACGGGCTCGCCGCCCGTCAGGTCGACCACCGTGGTGGGCGCCATGGCGCAGGCCCCGGCATCGACCACCCCGGCGATCAGTTTTTGCAGACGGTCCCGGATCTCGCCGGCATCGTTGAGGGGGTCCTCCTCGCCGGGCATGATCAAGGTCGTCGCCAGCAGGGGCTGCCCCATTTCCTCCAGCAAGGCCTGAAGTGTGCGGTGATCGGGCACCCGCAGGCCGATGGTGCGGCGCGAAGGGTGAGACACCCGCCGCGGCACTTCCTTGGTGGCATCCAGGATGAAGGTGAAGGGCCCCGGTGTGCCCAGCTTGAGCAAGCGGTACTGCTGGTTGTCCACGCGGGCGTAGTTGGCCAGCTCCGACAGGTCTCGACACAGCAAGGTCAGGTGGTGGCGCTCGTCCACACCGCGGATGCGGCGCAGTGAATCCACGGCAGATTTGTCATCGAGCTGACAGACCAGGGCGTAGCTGGAGTCCGTCGGTACCGCCACGACCCCCCCTTTGGCGAGCAGGGCCGCCGCTTGCTTGAGCAGGCGTGGCTGAGGATGCTCCGGATGAACTTCAAACAATTGGGCCATGACGATCAGCCCGCTGGGTGGTGAGCGCGATGGGCCAGCGCTTCCCAGACGGGCGTCAGCCGCCCCGGCAAGTCCGGCAAGGTCCCCAGGTCGGTGTGGCTTTCAGCCGGATCGTGGAAGTCCGACCCGCGAGAGGCCAGAAGGCCAAACTCCAGCGCCATGTCGGCGTACTTGACGTACTCGGCAGGGCTGTGACTGCCGGTGACCACTTCCACGCCCTGCCCGCCGTGCTCCTTGAACTCGGTGAACAGTGCATATTCTTCGTTGGGCGAGAAATCGTATCGACCCGGATGCGCGATCACGGCAATGCCCCCCGCCGTCACGATCCAGTCGACCGCATCGCGCAGGTTGGCCCAGCGGTGCTCCACATAGCCTGGCTTGCCCTCGGTCAGGTAGCGTTTGAAGACCTCATGGGTGTCGCTGCAGACGCCCGCCTCGACCAGGTAGCGTGCAAAGTGGGTTCGAGAGATCAGGTCTGGGTTGCCGACATAGGTCAGCGCGCCTTCAAAGGCGCCCTTGATGCCCACCCGCTCCAGATCGGCTGCCATGTCTCTGGCACGGCGCTCACGGCCTCGCCGGGTGTCAGACAGCCCGTGGACCAGCCCGGGATGTGCCTCATCAAAGCCCAGCCCCACGATGTGAACTGTCTTGCCTGCAAAGGTCACGGAGATTTCGGCCCCCGTGAGGTAGGACATGCCCAGCGACAAGGCCGCCTCGCGCGCCCTGACCTGCCCGCCCACTTCGTCGTGGTCGGTCAATGACCACAGGGTCACGCCATTGTGATGGGCCCGATTGGCCACCTCCTCAGGCGACAAGGTGCCATCCGACACGTTGGAGTGGCAGTGCAGGTCAGCGTTGAGGGGATGTGCGGCGGACTTGGACATGCTTTCATTGTAGAAGCAGGCCCCAGCGCCTGCACCTGTCAGCGATCTTGTCCGCGATGGGAGTGTTGCGATCGAGCGGAACGGGCCCAGGCATCCATGCTGGCCTGGGTGAGTTCAGTCACCAGCTTCTCGTCAATGGGTTGGCGATAGCGAAACTTGACGTGGCGCATGCCCTTGCCGGCTCCTTGCAACTCAGGGAAATCGGGCAACAACTGCACGCCATTGAACACCTGAAGATGGGCATTGGCCTTGAACATCACCAGTGCCATGAGGTTGTCGCCATCGTTGGTGAAGACCAGGTTGCCCCACTTCACCTCGGGTCGAAGGTGAGGCGCCACCGCCAGAATGGCGTTCTGGATGGCCTGACCGGTGTCTCGCTGCTCTGGTCGGACACTGTCATAGAAAGCGTTGATCAACGCGGGGGACTGCAAGGGACGGCGCATGGGGGATAGGCCCGGAGAGAAATGCTGCAAAAGCATTGATACACGGCCACCCCCTCCCTGAAGCCGCTAGGGCTTTTCCGTGTGACCGGATCGTCGACAACCGCACTCCTGGTTTTTTTATTGTTCACCGCAAAAAAGCGATGGACCATGGAACCGATGCAACGTGCCAGATGGCACTCAATGACGCTATGGTAACGTATGCGCCCTTGACTCCGCCCCCTTGAAATGAGTGGAGTTACCGTTTTTGCGGACTGATTGCTCAGGTCTTGGGCAGCGTCACGCCACGCTGGCCCTGGTATTTGCCGCCGCGGTCGCGGTAGCTGGTCTCGCAGACCTCATCACTCTCGAAGAACAGCACCTGGGCACAGCCTTCGCCCGCATAGATCTTGGCGGGCAATGGCGTGGTGTTGCTGAACTCCAGCGTGACGTAGCCCTCCCACTCAGGCTCAAACGGGGTCACGTTGACGATGATGCCGCAACGGGCATACGTGCTCTTGCCCAGGCAGATGGTCAGCACGTTGCGCGGGATGCGGAAGTACTCCATCGTGCGCGCCAGCGCGAAACTGTTGGGCGGGATGATGCAGACGTCACTGTTGATGTCCACGAAGCTCTTTTCGTCAAAGTTCTTGGGGTCCACCACCGTTGAGTAGATGTTGGTGAAGACCTTGAACTCAGGTGCGCAGCGGATGTCGTAGCCGTAGCTGCTGGTGCCGTAGCTGACGATTTTCTGGCCCTCGGCATTGACGCGAACCTGGCCTGGCTCGAAGGGTTCGATCATGCCGTGCTCTTGCGCCATTTGGCGGATCCAGCGATCTGACTTGATGCTCATGAAAACTCCTGATTCAACTGGTCGGTATTGTCACATCGAAAACTGCGCACGCTTCTTGCTTTGAGTAGCGAACAAATTGGCGTCCATTGTAGGCAGCCATGTTCACGCTGAGAGTCATTCATGAGCAACTTCAAGACCTTCCTGAAGTCGGGACACGCCCCGACGCTTTTCGCCTCCTTCCTCTACTTCGATTTCACGTTTGCCATCTGGGTGCTCAACGGCGCCATGGCGCCCTTCATCAGTGAATCGTTCAACCTGACGCCCGCTGAAAAGGGCTTCATGATCTCGGTCCCCATCCTGGCGGGAGCGCTGATGCGCTTCCCCCTGGGCTTGCTGTCTCAGTACATCGGGCGCAAGAGCGCCGCCATGGTGGAGATGGGGCTGGTGGTGCTGGCCCTGCTGTTTGGCTATCTGTTTGTGGACACACACAACGAGGTGCTGGCCATGGGCGTGCTGCTGGGCATCGCGGGCGGCAGCTTCGGCATTGCGCTGTCGCTGGGCTCGGGCTGGTTCCCTGCCAAGTACAAGGGCCTGGCCATGGGCATTGCGGGTGCGGGCAACAGCGGCACCGTTCTGGCCGTGCTCTTTGCCCCACCATTGGCGACCAAGTTCGGTTGGCAGGCGGTGTACGGCCTGGCCGCACTGACCATGGTCATCCCCATGGTGGTGATGGCCCTGATGGCCAAGGAACCACCCGACATCGAACACCAGACCCTGCGCGAGCACACCGCCTGCCTGTACGAGAAAGACGGTTGGGCCTTCAGCCTGATCTATGTGGTGACCTTTGGCGGCTTCATTGGCCTGGCCAACTTCCTGCCGACCTATTTCTATGACCAGTTCAAGGTCTCCAAGATCGAGGCCGGCCAACTGACCATGCTGGCCACGCTGATGGGGTCGGCCACGCGTGTGCTGGGCGGCTACCTGTCGGATCGCTGGGGCGGCATCAACGCGCTCACGGGCGTGCTGGCCATGGTGGCTGTCACCCTGGTGATTTGCGGTCTCATGGGGCAAAGCCTGGTGCTCACCACCTTGCTGTTCATGTTCTGCTTTGCCGCACTGGGTGCCGGCAATGGCGCGCTGTTCCAGTTGGTGCCCCTGCGCTGGCCCCTGACCACGGCAGTGGCCGGGTCGATGATTGGCGAACTGGGCGCCCTGGGCGGCGGCTTCATCCCCAATGCCATGGGCCAGTCCAAGCAGCATTTCGGGACCTATTTTTACGGCTTCCTGGCGTTTGCCATCCTGGGCGTGGCGGTGCTGGTCATGGTGCGCGTGATGCAGATCCGCTGGACCCGAACCTGGGCGGAAAAAGGGGGTCGCGCACGCACCACGCCATCCATGTCTCAGGCCTACACCGCCACCGCACAGGTCAAGGGCTGATGGCGAAGGGCCCAGGCGCGATGACCTGGGCCTGCCTGATCACTGGCGTGGCAGAAAGGCCAGCCAGTACAGCAACAAGGCGTTGAACAAGAGGGACACCGCCAGGGCAAACTTCCACAGTGCCAGCGGGTCTCGGGCCATCAGTGGCGTGGCCTGCGCAGGCGCAAGTGGCCGGGAGGCTCCGCGCTCCAGCGCCAGCAGGAGCTCCTCTGCCGTTTCAAAGCGCTGCTTCGCATCCCTCGCCACGGCCTTGAGCACGATGTGGTCCAGCCAGATCGGCACATCCGGGCGCAGCCGGGAAGGCGCCACCGGATCGCGACGATAGCGCCCGATCTGATACGGCTCGACCTGACCATAGGGCAGTCGCCCCGTGAGCCATTCGTACAAGGTCACCCCCAGCGCAAACAGATCGCTTTGCGAGTTGGCAGCCTGGGTTTGCTCGTCATCGCCCCACTGCTCCGGGTTCATGTAGCTGGGCGTGCCGGCGTGCAGGCTTCGCACGGACTCAGGCTCTTTGCCCGACAAGGCCACCCCCAGATCCAGCAGGCGCCATTGCCCATCCAGACCCAGATGCACGTTTTCGGGCTTGATGTCGCGGTGGATCACACCGAGTTGGTGCAGGCGCCCCAAGGCGCGGCACAACGCCACCGCCCCCTCGACCACCTCTGCCACCTTGAACTGCCGGGAGGGCAGCAACTGCTGCAGAGAGTGCCCTTCGTGCCAGGAAAACAGCGTGTAGAAGCAACTGGGGTTGACGGGTTCATGCACCTGCACCAACGCACGGATGGACGGGCCTGACACCCGCGTGCCCAGCCAGGCCTCATGGGCCAGCATGGCGCGCTCCTCGGGGTCGCTGGCGCGGGATTCATGCAGAGTCTTGAGTGCCAGTTCCTGCCCATCGGCCAAGCGGCGCACCTTGTACAAGCGGTGAACCCCGTTGTTGAAGACCAGGGCCAGCACTTCCAGGCCGTCCACCACATCCCCCACCTGCCACCGGCTGGGCAGCGGCAGTTGGCGCCCTCGCCGCTCCGCATCGCCCAGCAGTGCCGCGGCCAGGCCCTTGACCCGAATGACCAGGGCCGTGACGTTGTCCTTGCTGCCGGCAGTCAACGCCCTGTCCACCAGCGCAGCGCTGGCCTCCTGGGCCGAGCCTTGGGCTGCCAGTTCGGCCATGAGCTTTCGGCGAAGCACGCCATGCACGCCGTCGGTGGTCAGGACAAAGGTGTCACCAATCTGAACGTCGCCCTCGGAGTAATCCACGCGGACGGCATCCTCCATCCCCAGTGCCCGGGTCAGGCCGTTCTGAAACTCGTGCCCGCCCATGGTGTGGTCCTGCGTCAGTTGCACGCAGTCCCCACCCCTGATGAGGTAGGCGCGGGTGTCACCCACATGCCCCAGCGTGTAGCCATGGCCATTGAGCACCAGCGCGGTCAAGGTGGTCATGCACAAGGGCTCATTCTTGAAGACCTGGCGACGGCGGTTGTGGTCGGTCAACCAGGCGTTGTGCGCACTGATCAACCGGTCGAGGGTCACCGAGGTGTCCCATGCGTCCGGCGCGGAGTGGAAGTCCCCGGTGACCGCCAGCACCGCGGTCTGGGCAGCCTCCAGCCCGCCCCCACCCGCAGACACGCCATCGGCCAGCGCGGCGATCACGCCACGAGAGTCCTGGTGGGCCGGTGGCAGGACCACCGCAGCAAAATCCTCCAGGCGCTCACGGGGGCCTCGGTCGCAGGTGTGCCCGACGTCAAGCTCGAAACTCATGGTGATGCCTTGTCCTCAGCGGTTGCAACGCACCAGTTTGGTGATGTTGCTTGTTTTGTCCCGTGCAGCAAGCAAGGAGCCTGCCGTCCGATTGGCCTCGATATTGCTTGAACACGCGCACAAGAATTCGATTTTCCCGCTGATGGAGTGTTCGCCATGAAGAAGATGAAGCTGGTGATGGTCGGCAACGGCATGGCCGGTGTCCGCACCCTCGAGGAGTTGCTGAAGGTTGCGCCCGATCTTTACGAGATCACGGTCTTTGGCGCCGAGCCGCACCCCAACTACAACCGCATCCTGCTCTCGCCCGTGTTGGCCGGTGAACAGACCCTGGATGAAATCATCCTCAACCCGCTGACCTGGTACGCAGAACACGGCATCACCCTGCACACCAACAAGAAAGTGGTCGATGTGAACCGCCAGCGCCGCGTCGTGATCGCCAGCGACGGGACCGAGGCCGAGTACGACCGCTTGCTGATCGCCACCGGCTCGCAACCGTTCATCCTGCCCGTACCGGGCAAGGAACTGGATGGGGTGATTGCCTACCGTGACATCGCCGACACCAACTGCATGATCGAGACGGCCAGAACGCACAAGCATGCGGTGGTCATCGGGGGCGGCCTGCTCGGCCTGGAGGCCGCCAACGGCCTGATGCAGCGCGGCATGGACGTGACCGTGGTGCACATCGGCCCCTGGCTGATGGAGCGCCAGCTCGATGAGGTGGCCGGCAAGCTGCTGCAGGCATCGCTGCAGGATCGCGGCTTGAAGTTCCGCCTGGGCGCTCAGACCCAGGCCCTGCTGGGCGGCGACGACGGACGGGTTCAGGCCGTCCAGTTCAAGGATGGCAGCCAGGTGCCTGCTGACCTGGTGGTGATGGCCGCAGGCGTTCGCCCCAACACGGAGCTGGCTGAAAAAATCGGCCTTCACTGCAACCGCGGCATTGTCGCCACCGACACCTTGCAGACCGTCACCGACCCGCGCGTGTACGCCGTGGGCGAATGCGTCGCCCACCGTGGCATCGCCTATGGCCTGGTGGCCCCCTTGTTCGAGCAAGGCAAGGTCTGCGCGAACCACCTGGCCCACCACGGCATTGGCCGCTACACCGGCTCGCAGGTGTCGACCAAGCTCAAGGTCACCGGCATCGACCTGTTTTCTGCCGGCAACTTTGTCGGCGGTGAGGGCACCGAAGAGATCGTGCTGTCCGACCCGCTGGGCGGCGTCTACAAGAAACTGGTGCTCAAGGACGACAAGTTGGTGGGTGCCTGCCTGTACGGCGACACCGTCGATGGCAGCTATTACTTCAACCTGATCCGTGAGGGTCTCTGCGTGGCGGATCAGCGCGACACCCTGATGTTTGGCCCACCCAGCATCAAACAGGACCACACCACCGCTCTCGACACCCCTGCCCTCGCGGCTTGAGAGCGCCATGAACACCATCATCCCCATTGTGGCCACCACCCGAGCCACCTGCCCCTATTGCGGCACCGGTTGCGGCGTCATCATCGAATCCACGGCAGGCCAGATCACCCAGGTCAAGGGCGACCCCGATCACCCGGCCAACTTTGGCCGCCTGTGCACCAAGGGCAGCACGCTGCACCTGACGGCATCGGCGTCCGTCACGCAACAGACGCGTCTGCTGGCACCGCAGCGACGGACCGTGCGCGGCCAGGCCCCCACTGAATGCAGCTGGGACGAGGCCCTGGACCAGGCCGCCGACCAACTGGCCGACATCGTGCGTCGCCATGGTGCCGATGCGATCGGCTTTTACGGCTCCGGCCAGTTGCTGACCGAGGACTACTACGTCCTGAACAAGCTCACCAAGGGCTTGCTGGGCACCAACAACCTGGACACCAACTCGCGCCTGTGCATGAGCAGCGCGGTGGCCGGCTACAAAGCCACCCTGGGCATGGATGCGCCGCCGGCCTGCTACGACGACTTCCAGCACGCGCAGACCTTGTTCATCGTGGGCGCCAACACCGCCCATGCGCACCCCATCCTGTTCCGCCGGATCGAGGATGCGCGCCAGGCCAACCCGAGCATGAAGCTGATCGTGGTGGACCCGCGCCGCACCGAGACGGCCGAGATGGCCGACCTGTTCCTGCCGATCCTGCCCGGTACCGACGTGGCCCTGTTTCACGGCATGCTGCACGTGATGATGCAAGAGGGCCTGCTGGACATGGCCTTCGTGAATCAGCACACCAACGGTTTTGCCGATCTGCAAGCCACGCTGGCCGACTACACCCCTCAGAAGGTCGCTGAGACCTGCGGCATCCCCGTGGCCGACCTGATTCAGGCCGCCCGCTGGTTTGGGGGCCACACGCCCACCTTGTCGCTGTACTGCCAGGGCCTGAATCAGAGCAGCCGCGGCACCGACAAAAACGCCACGCTGATCAACCTGCACCTGGCGACGGGCCAGATCGGCAAGCCCGGCGCCGGCCCGTTCTCGCTGACGGGGCAACCCAATGCCATGGGTGGACGCGAGGTGGGCGGCATGGCCAACCTGCTGAGCGCCCACCGCGACCTGAGCAACCCCCAGCACCGCGCCGAAGTGGCCGCACTGTGGGGGGTGCCCGACGTGCCCGCCAAGCCGGGCCGCACTGCCGTGGAGATGTTCGAAGCCGCCGCGCGAGGCGAGATCAAGGCCCTGTGGATTGCCTGCACCAACCCCGCCCAATCCTTGCCCGACCAGGCCACGGTGCGCAAAGCGCTGGCCATGGCCGAGCTGGTCGTGGTGCAGGAGGCCTTTGGCAGCACCGCCACCTGCGAGTTTGCCGACATCCTGTTGCCCGCCACCACCTGGGGTGAAAAGGACGGCACCGTCACCAACAGCGAACGCCGCATCAGCCGTGTGCACGCTGCCGTGCCGGCATCGGGCCAGGCACGCCATGACTGGGCCATCCTGACGGACCTGGGCCGCCGACTTGAGCAACGCCTGCCAGAGAAGCGCCAAGGCTGGCGCAGCGACATCAGCACGCTGTTCCCTTATGAATCGCCGGAATCGGTCTGGAACGAGCACCGCGAATCCACGCGGGGCCGTGACCTGGACATCACCGGGCTGAGCTACGACATCCTGGATCGGATGGGGCCTCAGCAATGGCCCATGCCTGAAGGTGCAGCGACAGGACAAGCGCGGCTGTATGAAGACGGCCGCTTTCCGACTGCCGATGGGAAAGCCAAGTTTGCCAATGTGCCTTACGAGGCCGTGAGAGAGCCCTGTGATGACCGTTACCCCTTCAGTCTGAACACCGGCCGTCTGCGCGATCAGTGGCACGGCATGAGCCGCACCGGCACCCTGGGCCGGCTGTTCGGCCACATCAGTGAACCCTCGGTCGACCTGAACGCACAGGACATGGCCAGGCTCCAGCTGAAGGCGGGTGATCTGGTGCAGGTCACCTCGCGCCGCGGCACCCTGATCGCCCCAGCCCAACCGAGCGACGCCATTGCCCCGAGGCAGGCCTTCGTGGCCATGCACTGGGGCCCGGAGTACCTCAGCGGACGCGACGCCCAAGGTCAGGCCCTGGCAGGTGTCAATGCGCTGACCTCGCCCGCCTTTTGCCCCAAGTCCATGCAGCCCGAGCTCAAGCATGCGAGCGTGCGGGTCGAGCCCGTGCACCTGCCCTGGCGACTGCTGGGCGTGGCCTGGCTGCCGCAGGAGCAAGCCCTGAGCGTGCGCGAAGCGTTGAAACCGCTGATGGCGGCCTTTGCGTTTGCCAGTTGCGTGCCCTTTGGACGCGAACCTCACGAGCGCGGTCTGGTCGGTGTGCTGTTCCGGGCCGCTGCCCTGAAAGCAGGCAGCGTGGACATCGTGCGCCAGATCGAAGCGCTGCTGCAGATCCAGGGGCCCGACGTGTTGCGCTACGAAGACCGCCACCGTGGTCAGCATCGTGCCATGCGCCTGTCACGCCAACCCGACGGCCTCAAGCTCGATGCGTTTGTGCTGGCCGGTGACATCCAGGCCGAATCCTGGGTGCGACCCCTGCTGCAGGACGAACTGGTTGCCGATGCTTATGGCCGCGCCTTGTTGTCCCCCAGTGCCGAGCCCCCCGTGGCCACGGTCAGCAAAGGGCCGCAGGTGTGTACCTGCTTCAACGTGACCGAGCCAGAGATCGTCGATGCGCTGACCCACTGTCATGGCGACCCCATCGACCGGCTGGCCACGCTTCAAGGCCAGCTCAAGTGCGGCAGCAACTGCGGCTCCTGCATCCCGACGCTCAAAAAGCTCATCAAACTGCATCCGGCAGCAGCCATGTCCTGATGAGAAGGTGACAATGCTCGCCATGAGCATCGCTGCATACATCAAGGTCATTGGCCGAGGCAAGGACGGGGCCCGTCCGCTGGACACGGCCCAGGCCCGTGACCTCTTCGATCAGGTGCTGGACCGCACCGTGACGGATCTGGAGGTCGGGGCTTTCGCCCTGGCCATGCGGATCAAGGGAGAGACGGCCCAGGAACTCGACGGCTTCGTGCAGTCGACCCTGAGCCGCTGCATCCCCCTGCCATCGCCCCAGCCTTACGGGTCAGGCGTGGTCGTGCTGCCCAGCTACAACGGCTCGCGCAAGCTGCTCAACCTGACAGCGTTGCTGGCCGCCCAACTGGCACGTGCCGGTGTGGCCGTGCTGGTTCATGGCCCCTTGAAAGACCCCACCCGGGTCACCACCGCCCAGGTGTTCGAAGCCCTGGGGTGGCCCCTGGCGCACACCAGTGCCGATGTGGCCCAGGCCTGGCAACAACGCCGCCCCGCCTTCATGGACATCCACACCCTGTGTCCGGGACTGGCGGCGCTGCTGGATGTGCGATGGACCATCGGCCTGCGCAACCCGGGTCACACCGTGGCCAAGCTGCTCTCGCCCCTGCCAGTGGGGACCCCCACGGTGCGCGTGGTCAACCACACCCACCCGGAGTACGCGATCTCGCTCAAGGAGTACCTCACGCTCACGCAGGCCAACGCCCTGCTGATGCGAGGCACCGAAGGTGAGCCCGTGGCCGACGCCCGCCGCCAACCGCGCTTTGACGTGTACCGCCGGGGGCAACTGGATGCGGCCCTGTCATGCGCACCGGTCGAAGGCGTGCTGACCGAGTTGCCAGACCTGCCCAACCATAACGATGCGACCCAGACCGCGCAGTACATCGAAGAAGTGCTCAAGGGCGATCGCGCCTTGCCACCCTCGATCGGCGCTCAGGCCCAATGCCTGCGCCAGGCACTGGCTCAGGCCGAACTACCGACCGGCGGGTGATCGCGTCAGCAGCACGATGCCGCCGAGGATGCAGGCCGTGCCCACGGCCAGTCGCCAGGTGAGCGGCTCTTGCAGCCACCACGCGGCCATCAGGATGGTCGACAAAGGCCCCACCATGCCCACCTGGGAGGCCAAAGGCGCGCCCAGCAACTGCACGCCTTTCATGACCAGCCCAATGGGCAGCACCGTGCACGCCACCGCATTGATGGCCGACAGACCGTAGGCTTGCCAGGGCAGGTGCATGACACCCCCGACCTGCCCTGCGGTGGCGACATGGAGCACCGCCCACTGAAGCATGCACAAGACGCACGCCAGGCAGGATGCGTAGGACACCAGCCGGAGCGAGCCGATCCGGTGCACCACCTCGCTGCTGCCCATCAGGTAAACGGCATACGCCAAGGCGCTGGCCAGCACCAGGGTCGACCCCAGTGCAATGGCCTGGGGCCCTGGCAGCCCATGGTCATGCGACGACATCAGGTGAGCCAGATCCCAGTCGTGCCAGAACACCACCATCACGCCCAGGTACGCCAGGCCTGTGGCGACCCATTGCAGGCGCAAGATACGTCGCCCCAGGAACAAGGCCGACAGCAACAGCACCAGGGTGGGGTTGAGGTACAGGATGGCGCGCTCCAGGCTGGCACTGATGTACTGCAAGCCCAGAAAATCCAGCGTGCTGGCCAGGTAGTAGCCAGACACCCCCAGCCCGGCCACCTGCCAGCGCAACCGCGGGGTCAAGGGCGAGGCCTTGGCCTCATCGGTTTGCGAGGCCCACCAGGCCAGGGCCAGGAACAGGGGCAAGGCCAGCGCCATGCGCAGCCCCACGGTCGAAATGGCATCGGCCCCCAGGCGATACATCAGCTTGGCGACAATGGCCTTGCCTGAAAACGCCACCGCGCCCAAGGCGGACCACAGCACACCTTGAGCGCGGGGGCTCAGACTGGAGAGACCGCGCAGCAACGCGGTGATCGGCAAACTCAAGCGCCGGCCGATGCCATGGACCCGACTGCATTGGGTTTGCGGTACTTCCACAAGCGCGCCACCACCGTGGCGAACTGGCCAGTCATGGTGCCCTTGTTGTAGGTCTGGCCATAGCGCTGGCACAGGGCCTGCACTTCCAGACTGATGGCGGCATAACGACGAGCCGGAATGTCAGGGTACAGGTGATGCTCGATCTGATGGCTCAGGTTGCCCGTCATGATGTGCAGCAATTTGCCACCCGTCAGGTTGCTCGAGCCCTTGAGCTGACGCAGGTACCACTGACCACGTGTCTCGTTGCGCAGGGATTCCAGCGGAAAGACCGCCGCCTTTTCCGTGAAGTGCCCACAGAAGATCACCGTGAAGGTCCACAGATTGCGCATGATGTTGGCCACGGCATTGCCGGCCAGCACGGACCAGAACTGCCCGAAAGCCAGCAGGGTCAGCAACGGCACGAACAGGTAGTCGCGCAGCAACTGCCTGGACACCTTGCTCTTGAACTCACCCATCTTGCCCTGAAAGCCCGCGGGAGGGCGCCCCTTGAAGTACTTGTCCAGACGCAGGTCCTGGATGGCCACGGCCCATTCGAACAGGATGGCCTGAATGGACACCCACACCATCTGCCAGCGATAGAACGACTTCCAGCGTTGCTCGGGGAACAGGCGAGCCAGGCCGTAGCCCACGTCATCGTCCTTGCCGATCACGTTGGTGTAGGTGTGGTGGATGTGGTTGTGGGTCTCGCGCCAGAACGACGAAGGGCAGACGATGTCCCATTCGTAGGTGGCACTGTTGAAGGCCGGATCATTCATCCAGTTGTACTGGCCGTGGAGCACGTTGTGCCCCAGCTCCATGTTTTCCAGGATCTTGGAGATGCCCAGAACGAACGTGCCCAGCAACCAGGTCGGTGGGAACCACCCAAAACAGAGCAGACCGCGGCCCAGCACTTCGGTCCACCGGACGGCCATGCGGATGCGACGGATGTAGCGAGCGTCTGTGTCGCCGATGTCGGCCAACATGCGCTTGCGAATGGCATCGAGCTCGGCGCCAAAGGCATCGATCTCTTGAGGACTCAGATCCCGGTCCTCGCGGGCCGGGTTGATGTGGGTCTTTTTGATCACGGGCATGAGGAGTCAGGCTATGAATTCTGTTTCAAGCAAACGCTTGAAATCATGAACAGGCCATTGGAGTGAACCATTCAAGTGTCATGCCAAAGAGAGGGTTAGTCCCAGCTTTTCACCCACGGCGCTCATTCGGGGGGGAGTGTAGACCAGCAATAGGCCAGAGAGGGGGATCCCTGGACGACAAACGCATGGAATTCCGGACCTGTTTGACTCAAGTCGAATTTTTGTGGGGCCGCCCCAGGATGAAGGGCGCCAGTGGATTGCGGCACAATCGCCCGCCATCACCCCGTCAAATGGCGCCAGACGCCCGCAACACCATGGCTTTCGCCGACAACCTCAAGCAACTGCCCTCCGCCGCCCACCTGCAAGCCCTCGAACTGATCGATGCGCAAGACGTCTGCGTCGCCCGGATCGAGAACAAGCCCGGCCAGGCGGGCTCCCTGCAACTTTACGCAGCGCTGGCCGCCAAACACGGCCGCATCGATGCCGCCGCCGCCCAGGAAGGCGTGGACCTGTACGCCGAGCACACCGACGATGCCCGAGCCCATCCTGGCAAGCACCCCAACATCGACCGCCTCCTGCAAGTCATCGAAACCCAGCAGGGGTTCACGGTCAAGCTGATCCAGGCTTGAGTCGGGTCGACCACAACGGCACAGGCCGGCGGTAGGATGGTGCAAACACCGCTGAGCGCCTCCATGCCCCCTCTCACCGACACACCCGTCGACACCCCCATCGATCCTGGCACCCCCCTGTTGCGCCTCAAGCGCGTGGCCATCGACACCTACCGGGAAAACGTCGCCTACCTGCACCGGGAGTGCGACATCTACCGGGCCGAAGGGTTTCAGGCCCTCTCCAAGGTCGAGGTGCGAGCCAATGGCCGACGCATCCTGGCCACGCTCAATGTGGTCGACGACACCTGCATCGTGGGCCGCGACGAGCTGGGCCTGTCAGAAGACGCCTTTGCGCAGTTGGGGGTGGCGGACGGACACCCCACCCGGGTCAGCCAGGCCGAGCCGCCCAGCTCCATCCCGGCGCTGCACCGCAAGATTGCCGGCGAGCGCCTGACCCACGACGATTACCACGCCATCGTGCGGGACATCGCCGAGCACCGTTACTCCAAGATCGAGCTGACCGCTTTTGTGGTGGCCACCAACCAGGGCGAGATGGACCGCGAAGAGGTGTATGGCCTGACCGACGCCATGTCCAGCGTGGGTCGGCGCCTGGATTGGCTGGCTCACCCGGTGGTGGACAAGCACTGCATCGGCGGCATCCCCGGCAACCGCACCTCCATGCTGGTCGTGCCCATCGTGGCCGCTC
>DAORJC010000034.1:0-20875 GCA_035438885.1 Aquabacterium sp.
CTATGCGCTGCACGCCACCCCGGCCGTCATTGCCCCAGAAAGTGCTTGCGATAACGCGAGGGCAGGTCGCTGATGCGCATGAGCATGGGCAGGTCCGCGGTGTTGAAGTCAGGGTCCCAGGCCGGTGCGCCCAGGATCTTGGCGCCGCAGCGCAGGTAGCCCTTGATCAGTGCGGGTGGATCGACCTGCAGGTGGTGGTTGAGCTCCTCCACCGGCAAGGGCAGGCGGGGCCGCACGTGATGCTCGATCGGGGCCAGGTGGGTGTGGCGCAGTTGTTCGTACAGGCTGGCGGCCATGTGCCCGCCGTCGCGCATGCTGATGCTGGCGCAGCCGACCATGGTGTCCAGGTCGTTGCGCACCATGAAGTCGGCCAGCGCGCCCCACAGGGCCATGATCACGCCGCCCTGGCGGTGGTCGGGGTGCACGCAGGAGCGACCCAGCTCGACCATCTTGCCGCGCAGGTGGCGCAGGCGGGTCAGGTCGAACTCGGTGTCGCTGTAGAGGCCTCCCACCTGGCGGGCTGCCGCCGGGGTCAGCACGCGGTAGGTGCCGATGACCTCGCCGGGCTCGCCCTCGTGAGGGGCCAGGCGCACCAGCAGGTGTTCGCAATAGGCGTCGTACAGGTCGATGTCGTGACCGGCCGGGCTGCCCTTGGGGACGTTCAGGCGGGCCCCCATCTCCACGGCAAAGACCTGGTGCCTCAGGCGTTGGGCCGCCCGAACATCCGCTTCAGAGCGAGCCCAAACGACTTCCAGTTTCTGGTCGGCTGGCGTGTCAGATCGACCGTGAAGTGACCTCCGGGACAGCGCGGGGCTGCGTGCGATCGACGGCGTCAGGTCTGACAGCGGCAAAGTGGGCAAGGGCAGGTCCCGCATGGTTGGCTCCGGTGGTTTTCGGTCTCGATGGCCGCAGTGTCCCGGGGGGGCGTGACGTCGGCGTGACCCTGGCGTGACAAATCCATGACCCTGGCTAAATCCTCAATCCCGAGCGGCATGCCAACTGTTAGGATCCCGCCATGAGCATCCAGATCTTCGGGTTGCCCGTTTCACGCGGGGTGGCCATCGGTCGCGCCGTGTTGGTGGCCTCCGGTCGTGTCGACGTGCCCCACCATTTCATCGACCCCAACAAGGTCCAGGAAGAGGTGGCTCGTCTGCTGTCGGCGCGGGACACGGTCGATGACGAGTTCGAAATGCTCAAGCGCGACCTGCCCAGCGACGTGCCGACCGAACTGGCCGCCCTGCTGGATGTGCACCAGATGCTGCTGCAGGACGAGGCCCTGATTGGCGCGGCCAGCGACTGGATCGCTCAGCGCCACTACAACGCCGAATGGGCCCTGTCGGCCCAACTGGAAGTGCTGGCCCGTCAGTTCGATGAAATGGAAGACGCCTACCTGCGCGAGCGCAAGGCCGACCTGGAACAGGTGGTCGAGCGCATGCTGCGCTGCATGGGCCGCAATGCGGGGGTGCCCGACGTTGCCGCCGAGCGGGGTGATTTTGGCGGTGACGAGCCCTTGGTCCTGGTGGCGGCCGACATCTCGCCGGCCGACATGATCAACTTCAAGCGCAGCGTGTTCACAGGCTTCATCACCGATGTGGGTGGCAAGACCTCGCACACGGCGATCGTGGCGCGCAGCATGGACATCCCCGCGGTGGTGGGGGCCCGGCAGGCCAGTCACCTGATCCGCCAGGACGACTGCATCATTGTGGACGGTGATGCGGGCCTGGTCATCGTGGATCCGTCCCCCATCATCCTGGAGGAGTACCGCTTCCGCCAGCGCCAGAGCGAGCTGGAGCGCAGTCGTCTGGCCCGTCTGCGTCACACCCCGGCGGTCACGCTCGATGGTGAGCGCATCGAACTGCTGGCCAACATCGAGATGCCCGAGGATGCGCCCGGCGCGGTCGAGGCCGGTGCGGCGGGCGTGGGCTTGTTCCGCAGCGAGTTCCTGTTCATGGGGCGGGGCAGCAACCTGCCCGACGAGGAAGAGCAGTACCAGGCCTACCGCAAGGCGGTCGAGGGCATGAACGGCTTGCCCGTCACGATCCGCACGGTCGACATTGGGGCCGACAAGCCCCTGGAGGGCCTGACGCCCAGCGAGTTGCGGCATGAGTCCGTGCTCAACCCGGCGCTGGGCCTGCGCGCCATTCGCTGGAGCCTGTCAGAGCCCAGCATGTTCCGGCGCCAGTTGCGGGCCTTGTACCGTGCGGCGGCCCACGGGCCGGTCAAGGTGCTGATCCCCATGCTGGGCAGCCTGCACGAGATCCGCCAGACGCTGGAGCAGGTGCACCTGGTGCAGCGCCAGCTGGCCGAGTCCGGCAAGCCCCACGGCCAGGCCGAGCTGGGCGCCATGATCGAGATCCCGGCGGCGGCGCTGATGCTGCCGGTGTTCCTGCGGCACTTTGATTTTCTGTCGGTCGGCACGAACGACCTGATCCAGTACACCCTGGCCATTGACCGGGCCGACGAGGCCGTGGCCCATTTGTACGACCCCTGGCACCCCGCGGTTCTGAACCTGGTGCACACCACCATCGTGCAGGCCAACGCGGCAGGCAAGGGCGTGAGCGTGTGCGGCGAAATGGCCGGGGATCCGGCCTTCACGGAACTGCTGCTGGCCATGGGCCTGCGCAGCTTTTCGATGCACCCCACGCAGGTGGCGTCGGTCAAGCAGCGCGTGTTGCGGGTCGACACCCGCCGGGTGGCGCCCTTGATCGCTCAGGTGCTGGCCTCCGACGATCCGGAGCTCACGTGTGCCGAGCTGTTTGCGCCCCATGGCCCGGCCGTGAGTCCCCGGCTGGCGTCGGCGGCCTGAATGTTTGCCGCCGGACCGTTCTCAGGTCTTCACAGCCCCAGGGATTCCTTGGCCTGACGGCGTTGGGCCTCTGGCAGGGCATTCACCAATGCGGTGATCTGCTGCCTCTTGGCCTCGTCGCTCAGTTTGGGGTTGGATTCGATGGCCGCCATGTTCAGCATCAGGCCACCCCAGCTTTCTTCCTCACCAAAGAGCGCATCGGCCGTCTGGCTGGAGAACTGTTGGCGTCGCAAGGCCTTGAGCTGGCCGAACATCTCCAGGGAGCGCCCCTCTGCCTCGGCGTTGGGGTTGGCCGCCCGCAGTTGCTCCACCGACAGGTTGAGCTGGTGCATGCCTTGCAGCAAGGGCATGACCTCCAGCAAGGCGGCCTTGGGCAGGTCCTTGGCCAGCTTGTCTTCGATGATATTCCAGTCCTGCTGGGTAGGGCCGTTGGGGTAGGCGGACAACACCGTATCCAGAGACTCCCGGGTCTTGCCCGAGACGATCAGGCGGCCCTGGTTGTCCAGGTCAAACAAGGTCCCCAGGGGGCGCTCGCCCGCCATGCCTTCGGGCGCGCCCGGAGGGGTGGTGTTGCCATTGCCGACGCTGGGGTCCGCTGCAGTTCCAGGGATCCCCATGGGCTGTTCGCTGGATCCGGGGGTGCTCACGCTTGCCACCTGGCTTTCAGTCTCCTGGCTGTCTGGCCAGACGGCCCAGGTCAGCACGCCCAGGCCGACCACGACGAGGGGCACAGCCCAGAGCCAGGGGCGCTTGGAGGATTCAAGGTGGATGGTGGCCATGGGCGGGGAGGTCCTTTTTGACAATCAAAGGTGGATGACACCCGATGATGCCATCACCGGGGGGCGCTGTGCCTTAGCGATTGCCCAAGGTCTCCCAACGCTCCAGCAGGGTCAGCAGTTCTTCGTCAATGGTTTCAAGGCGGGCCTGCATGGCGGGGATGTTGCCGGCCTCCTTCTTGTAGACGTCCGGATCCGCCATGCGTGCGTTGAGATGGGCCTGTTCGGTCTCCAGGGCCTGGATCTTGGCGGGCAGCTCGTCCAGCTCGCGCTGCTCCTTGTAGCTCAGCTTGCGCTTGGCGGCCACATCGGGGGCTGCCGCAGCCACGACCGGTGCGGCGACGACCACGGGGGGCGCTTCAGGTGCGGCATCGGCACGGGCGGCCTTGCTGGCGTCGGATTTGCGCAGGGCCTGGGCGCGGCGGGACTGGACCAGCCAGTCCTCGACACCGCCTTCGTATTCGCGCCAGTTGCCATCGCCTTCGGAGACCAGGGTGCTGGTGACCACGTTGTCCAGGAAGCGGCGGTCGTGGCTGACCAGGAACACGGTGCCGGGGAAGTTCTGCAGCAGGTCTTCCAGCATCTCCAGGGTGTCGATGTCCAGGTCGTTGGTGGGTTCGTCCAGCACCAGCACGTTGGTGGGGCGGGCAAACAGGCGGGCCAGCAACAGGCGGTTGCGCTCGCCACCGCTGAGGGTGCGCACGGGTGAGTTGGCGCGTGCTGGCGAGAACAGGAAGTCCTGCAGGTAGCCCATCACATGCTTGCGGCTGCCATTGATCTCGACCCACTCGCTGCCCGGGCTGATGAAGTCGGCCAGGGTGGCATCCAGGTCGAGGTTGTCACGCATCTGGTCAAAGTAGGCCACGTCCAGCTTGGTGCCCAGCTTGACGGTGCCACTGTCGGGGGCCAGCTCGCCCAGGATCATCTTGAGCAGGGTGGTCTTGCCGGCGCCGTTGGGGCCGATCAGGCCGACCTTGTCGCCGCGCAGGATGGTGCCGGTGAAGTTGCGCACGATGGTGCGATCGCCGTAGGACTTGTTGACGTCTTCCAGCTCGGCCACGATCTTGCCGCTGCGATCGCCCTGGGCGACCTCCAGCTTGGCCTTGCCGACCACGTCGCGGCGGGCGGCGCGCGATTCGCGCAGGGCTTCGAGGCGCCCGATGCGGGCCACGCTGCGGGTGCGGCGCGCTTCCACGCCCTTGCGGATCCAGACTTCTTCTTGCGCCAGCAGCTTGTCGAACTTGGCGTTGGTCACGGCCTCGTCGGCCAGTTGCTGGGCCTTGAGGGTCTCGTAGGCCGTGAAGTTACCAGGGTAGGTGCGCAGTTGGCCGCGGTCGAGCTCGACGATGCGGGTGCAGGTGGCGTCCAGGAAGGCCCGGTCGTGGCTGACCATGATGACGCTGCCCTTGAAGGCCACCAGCAGCTCTTCCAGCCAGGTGATGGCATCCAGGTCCAGGTGGTTGGTGGGCTCGTCCAGCAGCAGCACGTCGGGGCTGGCCACCAGGGCTTGGGCCAGGGCCACGCGCTTGCGCAGGCCGCCCGAGAGGCTGCCGATGGTGCGTTCGGGCGCCAGTTGCAGTTTTTGCAAGGTCTGGTCGACGCGTTGTTCCCAGTTCCAGCCGTCGTGGGCTTCGATCTGGGTCATCAGGGCGTCCAGGTCTTCATCCGGGTTGTGGGACTCGAAACGGTCGCGCAGGCTGCGCACGTCGCCCAGGCCTTCGCTGACGGCATCAAAGATGCTGGCGTCGTCGGCAAACACCGGCTCCTGGGGCACATAGGCCAGGCGCACGCCGTTCTGGATCTGCAGGATGCCGTCGTCGGGCTTTTCCAGCCCGGCCAGGATTTTCAGGAGGGAGGACTTGCCCGTGCCATTGCGGCCGATCAGGCCCACACGCTCGGCCGTCTCCAGGGCAAAGGAGGCGTTGTCAAGCAGGGGCACGTGGCCAAAGGCGAGTTGCGCCTGGCTCAGGGTCAGAACAGCCATGTTGGGGTGGACACTCAGTCGCAAAGAGAGGAAAACCCGGCATTGTCGCCGCTGCGCGACCCCTGCGGGCATTTCTTCCCTGGCATCGGGGGGTATGACTGGGGTGATCTGCAACGACAATTGCATTCATGGGTCGATCATTCTTGCGTTGGTGTCTGTGGCGGTGGTGTGTGTGGAGCGTTTTCTGGGTGCTGTGCAGCGTTCAGGCGCAGGCAGCCGACCCACGTCAGGCGCCCACGCCGGAGCACCCGATGGTCGAGCTCTCGTCCGATCGGGTGGCCGAGCTGCGAGAGGCCTGCCTCATCCCTGACCTGGGCACCCTCACCCCACCGAACGAATCGGCGGACTGGTTGCACACCACGCTGCCCCACCTCTGGAAGAACACCCACCCGGGTTTTGAGGGCACCCTGTGGTACCGCTTTCGGGTTCACCTCAAGGAGGTGCCCGATCGCAACTGGGGCGTGTACCTGCCGCGGGTGGTCATGAATGCCCAGGTCTGGGTCAACGGGCAGCCGCTGGGTTACACCGGTGCCATGACCGGCACGGTCACGCGCAACTGGTATGTGCCTTTGCTCACGCCCGTGCAGCCAGTGCTCTGGAAAGTGGGCGAGAACGTGATCCATGTCCGGGTGGCCAGCGGCTTTGTTGCCCGCAACGGACTGGCGCCCATTCAGGTGGGGCCGCTGGAGCAGGTGGCCCAGATCTATGAGCGACGCTTCTGGTGGCAGGTCGAGGGGGTTCGGGTGGCCAATGTGGCCCTGATGGCGCTCGGGGCCTTCATGCTGATCGTGTGGTCGCGTGACCGGGAGCAGTCGGCCGTGGGCTTCATGGGCCTGTCGGCGATGACCTGGTCGGCATCGAGCCTGATGGGCGTGGCAGCCAACCCGACCTTCGACCTGTTGTGGTGGGAGAACCTGAACTACACCCTGTCGGTGGTCTCGAATCTGCTGCTGTGCCTGTTCTACATTCGTTTTGCCGGTGTTCGCAAGCGCTGGGTGGACGGGGCGCTCTACGGGATGATGGTGATCCTGCCCCTGTATGGCGTGCTGGCCCCCGACTTCGACATCACGGCCATGTTGTATGGGCTGATCTATGTGGCAGCCATCGGCAGCATGGCGGCGGCCCTGTGGCATGTCATCCGGCATCGTCGCAAGGATGGGGGCTGGGTGATCCTGGGTTGCCTGGCCCTGGTGCCCGCGGGGGCCCATGACGTGATGGTCCAGACGGGCGCGCTGCCCTTTGGCTCGGTGTACTGGCTGTACTTTGTCGGGCCATTGGTCATGATGTGTCACACCGTCATCGTGGCGGGTGACCATGCTCGCTCGCGCCAGGCCGTCAACGACCTCAACCGCACCCTGGCCGACCGGGTGGCCGAACGCGAAGCCGCCCTGCGCGAAAGCTTCGAGCGCCTGGCGGCGCTGGAGCGCTCCCAGGCCGTCTCGGCCGAGCGCAGCCGCATCCTCAAGGACATGCACGATGGGGTCGGGGCGCACCTGACCTCGGCCCTGCGGCAATTGCAGACCTCCCACGAAAACCCGGTGGACGTGCCCCTGGTGGCGCAGACCCTGCGTGACTCGCTGGACCAGCTCAAGCTGTCGATCGATGCCTTGTCGCTTCAGCCAGGCGATGTCGAGGGCTTGCTGGCCAGTTGGCGATTCCGTCTGGCGCCACGCCTGAAGGCCGCCGGCATCGATCTGGTGTGGGATGTGGAGCGCTTGCCACCCTGGCCTGCCGGCCACTCACCCGAGTTGCGGCAGTTGCAGTACATCCTCTTTGAGGGGCTCTCCAACGTGCTGCAGCACTCCGGGGCGACCCGCCTGGTGCTGTCGGCCCGTGACCTGGGGCACCACATCCGCGTCAGCCTGATCGACAACGGCCATGGCTGGCACACCTCCGGCTCCTTTGAGGGGCAGGGCCTGCAGACCATGCGCAGCCGCGCCGCGACCATTGGCGCCCGCATGGAGTTCCTGCCGTCGTCCAACGGTGGGTTGGAATTGCGTCTGAGTCTGCCTTTGATCGATTTGAACGAGCAGACTGAATTATCCTCGGTGGCATGAACCGAGTCCCCCCTGTCTGGCGAGTGGCTCTGGTGGAGGACAACCACCAGACCCGAGAATTTCTGGAATCTTGCATCCAGGGTGACCGGCATCTGAGCCTGGTGGCCTCCTTCGCCACGCTGCAGCCGGCACAGGCCTGGTTCCGGGACCATGAGGCCGACCTCCTGCTGGTCGACCTCGGGTTGCCCGATGGCAGCGGCTTGAGCCTGATGACGCAGGTGCGCCAGCGCTGGCCCCATTGCGACATGCTGGTGGTCTCCATGTTTGGTGATGAAGACAACGTCGTGGCCAGCATCGAGGCGGGCGCGGTGGGTTATGTCCACAAGGACGATGAGGCAGCGGACATCGCGCAGACCCTGCTGGCGGTCAAACAAGGGGCGTCTCCCATCTCACCCATGATCGCGCGCCACCTGCTGAGGCGCATGCAGCCCGGCGGTGCAGGGGCGAGAGTGCCCGTGCAGGCCACGCCGCAGGTGGCCGAGCCCCCCGAAGCAGCCGCCAACGATGCCGAGGGCACCATCAGCCTGACCAAGCGCGAGCAGGAGGTCCTGGAGTACATCGCGCGCGGGTTCTCCTATGCCGAGATTGCACGCCTGCAGGGCATCACCGTGCACACGGTGCAGACCTACATCAAGAAGCTCTACGGCAAGCTGGCGGTGCACTCGCGCAGCGAGGCGGTCTACGAGGCCAACCGCCTGGGACTGCTCCACACCTTCAATTCAGGCGTTGCTTCAACGCCTCGATGAAGCGCTGGGCCACGTCCCAGCCGGTCTGCTGCGTGATCTCCTGAAAGCAGGTCGGGCTGGTCACGTTGATCTCGGTCAGGCAGTCGCCAATGATGTCCAGGCCCACCAGCAGCAAGCCACGTGCGGCCAGGATGGGGCCCAGGGTGTCGGCAATTTCGCGGTCGCGCTCGCTCAGAGGCTGGGCCACGCCCAGGCCGCCGGCGGCCAGGTTGCCGCGGACCTCGCCACCCTGCGGAATGCGGGCCAGGGCGTAGGGCACGGGCTGGCCATCGATCACCAGCACGCGCTTGTCGCCCTGGCTGATGGCGCTCAGGTAGCGTTGCACCATGATGGTCTGCCGACCTTGTTCGGTCAGCGTCTCCAGGATGGCACCCAGGTTCAGGCCATCGTCCTTGACGCGAAAGATGCCCGCGCCGCCCATGCCGTCCAGCGGCTTGAGGATCACGTCCCGATGTTCTGCATGGAAGGCCTTGAGCGTGGCCATGTCCGAGCTGACCAGCGTGGGCGTGATGAACTGCGGAAACTCCAGGATGGCCAGTTTTTCAGGGTGCTCGCGCAGGGCTTGCGCCCGGTTGAAGACCTTGGCACCTTCTCGTTCGGCCTGGGTGAGCAGGTGCGTGGCGTACAGGTACTCGGTGTCAAAGGGCGGGTCCTTGCGCATGACCACGGCATCGAAGTCCTTGAGCGCCAGGGCCTCGGTGCTCAGCACCTCGTACCAGGCATGCTCGTCGCCCGTCAGGCGCAATTTCAGGCAGGTGGCTGTGACCGGCGCGCCTTGTTGCCAGCGCAGGCTGCCGGATTCGCAGGCCCAGACGGCCATGCCCTGTCGCACGGCCTCACGCATCATGGCAAAGGTGCTGTCCTTGTAGGTCTTGAAGGTGTCCAGCGGGTCGGCAACGAAGAGCAGTTTCATGGCGAATCAGGGTGATCGGTCGGTCGGGTCCTGTAGTGTTCCACGAACAGCGCCAGGCTGCCTGCCACCAGCCCCCAGAAGGCCGACCCCACGCCCAGCAGGCTCATGCCCGAGAGCGTGACCAGGAAGGTGATCAGAGCCGCCTCTCGGTGCGCATCGCCCTTGAGCGCGGTGGCCAGGCCACCCCCGATGGTGCCCAGCAGGGCCAGGCCAGCCACGCCCATCACCAGGGCACCGGGAAAAGCGGCCAGGATGCCGGCCACAGCCGCCCCCAGCAGGCCCATGATCAGGTAGAACACGCCGGCCATGATGGCCGCTGTGTAGCGTTGATGGGCGTGTCGATGGGCATGCGGGCTCAAGACGATGGCGGCCGTGATGGCGGCCAGGTTGAAGGCATAGCCGCCAAAGGGCGCCAGCAGCACGGTGCCCGCGCCCGACCAGCTCATCAGACTGGACACCGGTGGCTGGTAGCCTGCCACGCGGATGGCCGAGACACCCGGCACCGCCTGCGAGGCCATGGTGACAATGAAGAGCGGCAGGCCCATGCCCAGGATGGCTTGCCAGGACCAGGCCGGGGTGACCCACACCGGCTGGGCCAGGGCCCAGCTCAGCGCATCGGTCTTGAGCAGTCCTTGTGCAGCGGCCACGGCCACGCCGCAGGCCAGCACACCCAGCACCGCATAGCGGGGCCACACCCGGCGCCCGACCAGGTAGACCACGAACATCGAGATCACCAGCAGCGGCTGCGCCGTGGTGCCCGCAAAGGCCATCAGGGCAAACTTGGCCAGGATGCCTGCCAGCAGGGCGGCCGCCAGGGTGATGGGGATGCGGTTCATGAGCCGCTCGAACAGGCCGCTCACGCCGGACAGCCACATCAACGCGCCGCAGACCACAAAAGCGCCCACGGCCTCGGGCAAGGACACGCCGGTGGCGGCCGAGGCAATCACGGCGGCACCCGGCGTGGACCAGGTGATCAGGATGGGGATGCGGGTCCACAGCGACAGCCCGATGGAGCCCAGCCCCATGCCCAATCCCAATGCCCAGACCCACGAGCTGACCTGCGCGGGCGTGGCCCCCAATGATGTGGCCGCATGAAAGATCAGTGCAATCGTGCTGGTGAAACCCACCAGCGTGGCCACAAAACCGGCCGACACCGCCGCGAGCGAGGTGTCGTCGGCCAGGCGGCGCAGCTCAGATCTCAACCTTCGAGCCCATCTCGATGACGCGGTTGGTGGGCAGGTTCAGGAAGTCGGCCACCCCGGCGGCATTGCGGTGCATGCTGGCAAACAGCTTCTCGCGCCAGGGTGCCATGCCGCCTCCGATGGTGGGAATGACGATGTCACGCGAGAGGAAGTAGCTGGTCTCCATGTCGTCGAGCTTGACGCCATGGCGAGTCAGGAGCTTGAGGGCTTCGGGCACGTCCGGCTCGTTCTTGAAACCGAAGTGCAGCATGACCTGCCAGCAGTTGTGGCCCAGCGGCTCGATCTCGATCCGTTTTTCGAAGCCGATCCAGGGCACCTCGTGTGACTTGACCGTGACGAACAGGTTCTGCTCATGCAGCACCTTGTTGTGCTTGAGGTTGTGCAGCAGGGCGTTGGGCGTGGTGCCCGCATCGGCGTTGAGGAACACGGCCGTGCCGGAGACCCGCGTGGGTGGGCTGGAGAACACCGCATCCAGGAAGGGCACCAGGTCGATCGAATCGCTGCGCAGACGCTCGCTCATCAGCGCACGGCCTTGCTTCCAGGTCATCATCATGCCGAACATGATCACGCCGATCAGCAGCGGGAACCAGCCGCCATCGAACACCTTGATCGCATTGGCACTGAAGAACAGGATGTCGATCACGAAGAAGAAGCCGGTGGCCGCCAGACACAGCGGCAGGGCCATGTGCCAGGCGTGGCGGATCACAAAGAAGGTCATGACCGTGGTGATCAGCATGTCGATCGTGACCGTGATGCCGTAAGCCGCTGCCAGCTTGCTGCTGGAGCCAAAGAAGACCACCGCCATCACGATGCAGGCGTAGAGCGTCCAGTTCACAAAGGGCACGTAGATCTGACCCGTCTCGTTGACCGAGGTGTGCAGGATGCGCAGGCGAGGCAGGTAGCCCAGCTGGATCACCTGCTTGGTGACCGAAAAGGCGGCCGAAATCAGCGCTTGCGAGGCAATCACGGTGGCGCAGGTGGCCAGCACAATCAGCGGGTACAGCGCCCAATGGGGTGCCATCTCGAAGAATGGATTCTTGACGTTTTCAGGGTGCGTCAGCAGCATGGCGCCCTGGCCAAAGTAGTTCAGCACCAGCGAGGGCATCACCAGCGCAAACCAGGCCAGGCGGATGGGGCGTTTGCCGAAGTGACCCATGTCGGCATACAGCGCCTCGGCACCGGTGGCGCACAGGATGATGGCCCCCAGCGAAATGAATGCCAGGCCGGGGTGCATGAAAATGAAGTTCAGGGCATGGTGCGGGCTGACGGCTGCCAGGATGGCCGGGTGTTGAACAATGTGGATCACCCCCAGCACAGCCAGCACGACGAACCAGAGCACCGTGATCGGCCCGAAGAACTTGCCAATGCCGCCCGTGCCGTGCTTTTGCACCATGAACAGGATGGTCAGGACCACCAGGGTCACGGGAATCACGTAGCGCTGCAGGCCAGGGGCCGCCACAGTCATGCCCTCCACCGCCGACAGCACCGAGATGGCCGGCGTGATCACCCCATCGCCAAAAAAGATGGCCGTGCCAAAGATGCCCAGCGCCAGCAGCCATTGTCGCAATCTGGGCTGGTCCTTGACCGCCGTGGACGCCAGCGCCAGCATGGCCACCAGCCCGCCTTCGCCGTTGTTGTCGGCACGCAGGATCAGGGTGACGTACTTGAGCGAGACGATGACCGTCAGCGTCCAGAACATCATCGACAGGATGCCGTAGATGTTCTCGGGATTCAGCGGGATGTGCCCGTGCGTGAAAACCTCCTTGAAGGCGTACAGCGGGCTGGTCCCGATGTCTCCGTAGACGATGCCGATGGCACCGAGGGTCAGGGCAGCCAGTTGCTTGCCACTGAGCGATTCTTTGGGGCTGGGTTGCACGGGGAGGGTTCGCTGGTCGGGATGATTCGATTCTGCCCCGGTTCATGCGCACATTTTGTTGCGCCGCCGCATGAATCTCTGGGGGGTGGTTCAGTCGCCGTTCAGTCGTAAACCTCGGCATTGGGGTCGTGGGCCTCCAGTTCGTAACTGGCGGCCAGCATGGCCAGCCTGCCGACCACCCCGTACATGTAGAAACGGTTGGGTGCGCTAGCGCCCGGTTTGGCCCCTGGTTTGGGCAACTGCGTGGGCTCGGCAAAGGCCAGGGGTTCGAAGCTGGCACCCGGCGCGTTGAGGTTTTCGTCCACGCCGCGTTCGGCGTTCACGCGGTAGAAGCCACCCACCACATAGCGGTCCAGCATGTAGACCACCGGCTCGGCCACCGCGTCGTTCACACGTTCGTAGGTGGGGACGCCCTCCTGCACGATCACCCGTGTGACGGGCTGGCCATCCTTGATGACCGACATCTTGTTGCGCGTGCGCCGGTTGAGCTCGTCCAGCTCCTTGGCATCGCGCACGGTCATGATGCCCATGCCGTAGGTGCCGTTGTCGGGCTTGACGATCACAAAGGGCTTCTCGTTGATGCCGTATTCCTTGTACTTGCGTCGCACCTTGCCCAGCAAGGCATCCACCTGGGTCTGCAAGGTGTCCAGGCCTTCACCGGTCTGGAAGTCCAGCCCGTCACACGTGCTGTACATCGGGTTGATCAGCCAGGGATCCATGCCCAGCAGCTTGGCGAACTTTTTGGCCACCTCTTCGTAGGCCTGGAAGTGTTGGCTCTTGCTGCGCAGCGACCAGCCGGCGTGCAGGGGCGGTAGCAGGTATTGCTCATGCAGGCCTTGCAGCACCTCGGGGATGCCGGCAGACAGGTCGTTGTTGAGCAAGATCGTGCAGGGGTCGAAATGCTTGAGACCCAGGCGTCGCTGGGTGCGCACCAGCGGCTCCAGCGTGAGTGTCTCGCCGTTGGGCAGGGGCACCTGGGTGGGCTCAGTGATCGATTCGTCGAGCGATCCCAGTCGCACATTCAGACCGGCGACCGAGAAAATCTGCATCAACCGCGCCACATTCATGAGGTAGTGCGGGTTGCGGGTGTGCTTCTCGGGAATCAGCAGGAGGTTCTTGGCTTCCGGGCAGATCTTTTCAATCGCAGCCATCGCGGCCTGGACCGCCAACGGCAGCATCTCGGGCGTGAGGTTGTTGAACCCGCCGGGGAAGAGGTTGGTGTCCACCGGGGCCAGCTTGAAGCCGGCATTGCGCAGGTCGACCGAGGTGTAGAACGGCGGCGTGTGCTCCATCCATTCCAGTCGGAACCAGCGTTCGATGGCCGGCACGGATTCCAGCATGCGCTGTTCCAGCTCGTTGATGGGGCCCGTCAGGGCAGTGATCAGGTGAGGGACCATGGGGCGACACGGGCGTGGGTGAATTGGGACCCATTGTAGGAAGTTCAGCCACCCGATGGCGTCGGTTTCCACACGACCTCCTGTCGGTCGAGCAAAAAAAAGACTGCCCGAAGGCAGTCTGGGTTCGGATTCCGGCCTGAGCCAGGAATCAGAAGCTCTTGATCAGCTTGGCAGCGAAACCAATGATTTGCTTCCAGGTGAAGGTCTTGCTCACGGTGCCGCTGGCCAGGTCCAGTGTCACGGTCACACCGGTGTTGTCGGTCTTGATGGTGGGCAGCGTGATGGCGGCACCGCTCACGGCGGTCAGTTCTTGGTTGGTCAAAGTACGCATGTTGATCTCTCTTGGTTGGGTTTTACAGGTGCTTGAATCGGTACTGCAACGCAAGACCAGAAACAAGCTGGACAAATGTTAGTCGTGTTGTCCGTTTATCCTCATTCGTGTAATCCCTGCTCCGATGGAATACCCCAATGACCATGAAAAAAGGGCTGCCCGAAGGCAGCCCCGTGTTCAGGTCAAGAAAGACTCAGATCACTTGTGGTAGGCGGTTTCGCCGTGCGAGGTGATGTCCAGGCCTTCGCGCTCTTCCTCTTCAGGCACGCGCAGACCGATCACCAGGTCGACGATCTTGAAGGCGACCACCGAGACCACACCCGACCAGGCAATGGTGATCAGCACACCCTTGAGCTGGATCCAGACCTGACCCAGGATCGAGTAGTCAGCACCGCTGACCATGGCGACGGTCGTCCAGTCGGCAACCAGCGAGGGGCCACCCAGGTTGGGCGAGTTGAACACGCCGGTCAGCAAGGCACCCAGGATGCCACCGACACCGTGCACGCCGAACACGTCCAGCGAGTCGTCAGCGCCCAGCAGCTTCTTGAGTCCGCTCACACCCCACAGGCAGACCAAGCCAGCCAGCAAACCGATGATCAGCGCACCACCGATGCCGACGTTGCCGGCAGCCGGGGTGATGGCGACCAGGCCAGCGACCGCACCGGAGGCAGCACCCAGCATCGAAGCCTTGCCCTTGAGCAGTGCTTCACCCAGGATCCAGCCCAGCACCGCGGCAGCGGTGGCTGCAAAGGTGTTGATGAAGGCCAGGGCGGCAAAGCCGTTGGCTTCCAGGGCGGAGCCGGCGTTGAAGCCGAACCAGCCCACCCACAGCAGCGAGGCACCCACCATGGTCAGTGTCAGCGAGTGAGGCGTGAACGCTTCCTTGCCGTAGCCCAGGCGCTTGCCCACCATGTAAGAACCCACCAGGCCGGCGACGGCTGCGTTGATGTGCACCACGGTGCCACCAGCGAAGTCCAGGGCGCCGTGCTGCCAGATCAGGCCAGCCTTGGCCGTCATGTCGGCAGCGACTTCAGCGGAGGTGTAGGCATCAGGACCCATCCAGAACCACACCATGTGAGCCATGGGGGCGTAGCTGAACGTGAACCAGATCACCATGAACAGCAGCACGGCCGAGAACTTGATGCGCTCTGCGAAGGCACCCACGATCAGGCAGCAGGTGATGCCGGCAAACGTGGCCTGGAAGGCGGCAAACAGGATCTCGGGGATGTAGACCCCCTTGCTGAAGGTCGCCGCGTTGGCGAAGGTGCCGGCAGCGTTGTCCCAGACCCCCTTCATCATCAGGCGATCGAGGCCACCGATGAAGGCATTGCCCTCGGTGAACGCCAGCGAGTAGCCGTAGATGAACCACAGCACGACGATCAGCGAGAAGGTCACCATCACCTGCATCAGCACGGACAGCATGTTCTTGCTGCGCACCAGGCCGCCGTAGAACAGGGCCAGGCCAGGCAAGGTCATCAGGATCACCAGGAGGGTGGCGACCATCATCCAGGTGGTGTCGCCCTTGTTGGGCACGGGGGCTGCAGCGGGCGCTGCCTCAACGGCAGCAGCCGAGGCGACTTCAGCAGGGGCGGGGGCCGCAGCGGGTGCAGCATCAACCGCGGCCGAGGCCGCGACAGGGGCCGAAGCGGTGGTGTCCTGAGCGTGGGAGACGCCCAGCAGACCGAACGCTGCGAGACCCAGTGCGATCGACGCAATGAGTTTTCTCATGAATTGCCTCTTGGAGTGGGATGGGTAAAACAAGGAGACGAGGGCAATGCCTTACAGGGCGTCTTTGCCGTTCTCGCCGGTGCGGATGCGGATGACCTGCTCCAGCGGGGTCACGAAGATCTTGCCGTCACCGATCTTGCCGGTTCGGGCCGCCGCTTCGATGGCTTCGATCACGCGGTCGAGGATGGGCTCATCCACGGCAGCTTCGATCTTGACCTTGGGCAGGAAGTCGACCACATATTCCGCGCCGCGATACAGCTCGGTGTGGCCCTTTTGGCGACCAAAGCCTTTGACTTCGGTCACGGTGATGCCTTGCACGCCGATGGCGGACAGGGCCTCACGCACTTCATCAAGCTTGAATGGCTTGATGATGGCGGTCACCATTTTCATGAGGGGCTCCTTTGGTAGTGAAAGCATTTGCTGCACAAGGAACTGCATGATCCATGCCAACAAAGGCTCCCGAGGCTTGGTGACATCTTGCCCGCAGGGCGAAGCCATGGTTGAAATTTCCGCACCAATGCTGTGCATTCGATCGGTGTGATCGGCGGCACCGATTCGGATGGTGATGCCTTGCACCTTGATGGTGCGCATCGCCCTGTTGGGTGTTCTCACCCTCTTTGGGGTAGCCGCCTCGCCCGCCATGGTCAGAATCACGCGGTTGCAAAGCTCATTCACAGGAACGGGAGGCGTGGGTCATGACCCTGGCATTGGTGCGCAGTCGTGCGCTGGACGGTCTGGCCGCACCGGAGGTGACGGTCGAGGTGCACCTGGCCAATGGCCTGCCGTGCTTCACCCTGGTCGGTCTGGCCGATACCGAGGTCAAGGAGGCCAGAGAGCGGGTTCGTGCCGCGCTGAGCAACTGCGGCCTGGATTTCCCCCACAACAAACGGATCACCGTCAACCTGGCGCCGGCCGATCTGCCCAAGGAATCCGGGCGCTTTGACCTGCCCATTGCCGTGGGGATCCTGGCCGCCATGGGGGTGATCGACGCGCGGTTGCTGGACTCGCTGGAGTTTGCCGGGGAACTGTCGCTGGGGGGCGAGTTGCGACAGGTCCGAGGCGCCCTGGCCATGGCCCTGGCGGTTCGGCACCGCCTGGCTCACGGCCGTCGATCCCTGGTTCTGCCCCTTTGCAGTGCTCAGGAGGCGGCCTTGGTCGATGGCGTGACCTTGCTTGGTGCGCGTCACCTGCAGGAGGTGGTGGCGGCCCTGCGCCCCGGGGCTACCGAGGTGTTGCCTCAGGTGCGCGCCATGCCCATCGAGGCATCGGGCCAGCACCAGGGTGACCTGCGCGACGTCAAAGGGCAGGGCGCGGCCAAACGAGCCCTGGAGGTGGCTGCCGCGGGCGCCCACAGCCTCCTGATGGTCGGACCACCGGGCACAGGCAAGTCCATGCTCGCCCAGCGGTTGGCGTCCATCCTGCCGCCGCTGGGCACCGATGAGGCCCTGGAGTCGGCCGCCGTGCTGAGCCTGGCCGGGCATTTCCAGAGTGATCGGTGGCGCCAGCGCGTGGTGCGAGCCCCCCATCACAGCGCGTCCAGCGTGGCCCTGGTCGGTGGTGGCTCCCCCCCGCGTCCGGGCGAAATCTCTTTGTCGCATCGGGGCATCCTGTTTCTGGACGAGCTGCCCGAGTTCCCCAGGTCGGCCCTGGAGGCCCTGCGCGAGCCACTGGAAACCGGGCACATCACCATCTCCAGGGCTGCCCGTCGTCATGATTTCCCGGCCCGATTCCAGTTGGTGTCGGCCATGAACCCCTGCCCCTGTGGCCACCTGGGCAACCCGCTCAAGGCCTGCCGTTGCACGCCCGATCAGGTCAGTCGCTACCAGGGCAAGCTCAGCGGCCCGCTGCTCGATCGCATCGACGTTCAGGTGGAGGTGCCGGTGGTCAGCCCCGAGGTGCTGGCCCAGGCACCCGATGGCGAGACCAGTGCGGTGGTGGCCGAGCGGGTGCTTCAGGCACGCGCCCGTCAGATGGCCCGTCAGGGCCGACTCAATGGTGACCTCGATGGCGCCGGTCTGGACGAACATGCCCTGGCCACGCCCGCGGCGCTGGAGTTCCTCAAGAAGGCGTGTGCCCGGCTGGGCTGGTCGGGACGAGGTTTTCACCGCGTGCTGCGCCTGGCCCGCACGCTGGCCGATCTGTCGGCGGCTGATCGGGTCGACCTGGCCCATGTGGCCGAGGCCATCCAGTACCGCCGAGCCCTTCAGGCTCCCTGCATCGGTGCAGCCACGCCCGCCATGTCCTAAACTGGGTGTCACCTGTTCCTGTTGGAGATCCTTGTGAGTCTTGTTGCTTTCCCCATGACCCTGGTTCGGCGTGCCCTGTTGCTGGGGGTGGCGTCCTGCCTGGCCCTGCCGGTGCAAGCGGTGCTCCCCGCTCAGGCAGCCCCTGCCGATGTTCAGGTGATGGGAGCGTGGATTCGCCCGGCGGTCAAGGGGCAGAGCGGCACCGGCGGCTACATGCGCCTGCTCAGCCCGGCTGGCACCACCCTGGTGGGGTTCTCCTCGCCCGTGGCCGGGGTGGCCGAGCTGCATGAAATGTCCATGGACGGCGATGTCATGCGCATGCGACCAGTCCCCTCCCTGCCCTTGCCGGCCGGGCAGGTCGTGGCGCTCAAGCCGGGTGGCTATCACCTGATGCTGATGAAGCTCAAGCAGCCCCTCAAGGCGGGCGATCACGTGCCCCTGACCCTTCGGTTCAAGGCAGCGGACGGACCGTTGCAGACCTTGTCCATCCAGGTGCCGATCCAGATGGTCGCACCGGTCGATCCTGCCGCCTCGGGTGCGTCGGCGGGCAAGGCCCCTTCGACGGGACACGCCGGGCATATGGGCCACATGGGCCACTGAAGCCCGCAGCTTCAGGTCACTGGTCTTCCAGGCGCCGTGGCGGGTAGGTGTCCCAGCCGTGGCAGCCAGGGCACTGCCAGAAGTAGCGCTGGCTTTCAAAGCCGCAGGCCGCGCAGCGGTAGCGTTGCAAGGGCTTGGCGGCCGTGGCCAGAGCCTCTTGCAGGCGCTGGATTTCAGCATCGCTCAGGGTGACGCCGCTGCTCATGCGCTCTCGGATCAGGCCTTGTGCGGCCGTCAGGGATGGCTCGCTGCTCAGGTGCTTGACCAGGCGGGCGCGTCGCTCGGCGCCATCGGGTTGCAGGCTGTTGAGGGCTTGCAGCACGTCGATGGATGGGACCTGTCCGTACAGCGCCTCCAGCTTGCGCAAGGCCTGGGTCTGGGCCTCGGCCCCCAGGGTTTGGGCAGACTGGGCATAGTCGTTGGCGACCAGGGCAAAGGCCGTGGGCTGCTGCGCCATCAGTTCGTCCCAGGCCGCCAGGGCCGGGGTGTGCTGGCCTTGTCGGGCCAGTCGCTGGCCCTGCAGCACCAGGGCGCGAGCGCCTTGTGGGGCGGCTTCGCGGGCACGGCGCAGGGCTTGTTCGGCCTCGTCGTGATGCCCCCGGGCATCGGCCTCTTGCGCCACCTCGCACCAGTGGTGCGCCATGCGAGGCGCAAAGGAGCCGGTCCCGGCCTGCTCCAGTTGACGGGCCACTTCGATGGCGGGGTGCCAGTTGCGTGAACGCTCGTGCAGGGTCAGCAGGGCCAGTCGGGCATCGGTGGCAAAGGCCGTGCCGTCCAGGGCCTTGAACGCCTCTTCTGCCCGGTCGAACAGGCCGGCTTTCATGAAGTCATGGGCCAGCGCATGCTGGGCACGCTCGCGCTCCTCGCGCTTGAGATCGCCCCGGGCCAGCAGGTGCTGGTGCACCCGGATGGCGCGCTCGTACTCCCCACGGCGGCGGAACAGGTTGCCCAGCGCAAAGTGCAGGTCGGAGGTGTCCGGGTCTTGCTGAACCGCCTCGATGAAGGCGTCGATGGCCTTGTCCTGCTGTTCATTGAGCAGCAGGTTCAGGCCCTTGAAATACGCCTGGGGCGAGGCCTGCTCTTCGTTGCGCATCTGACGCAGGTCGATGCGGGACGCCAGCCAGCCCAGCAAAAAAGCGCCGGGCAGGGCCAACAACAACCATTGGAGATCGAAATCCATCTCGATCACCGCACCGGCTTGCGCGGCGCGGCCACGTCAGGCGGCTGAGGCAACTGGGGTGGCATGGTGGTGGGGCTGTCCGCTTCGGCAGCAGAGGGCTGCTGAGCCTTGCCGGCAGGGGTTGCCTGCTGCCCCATCACCTGCAGGCGCTTGCGAGCGTCACGGCGATGACGCCACCAACTGGGCACCATGGCCATCACCCCGGTGGCGCAACCGACGCCAAACACGCCCAGGATCACAAAGACCATGGAGGCTTGCCAGGTGTAGCCAAAAAAGCCCTTGACCTCGACCACGTGCTGGTTCTTGAGTGCGAAGGCAAACAGCAAGAAAAACAGGAAGGCTCGCCAGAGCCAGGTCAAGGTACGGATCAAGGGTCTCGCTCCTGCAGCGTGGTGGGAGATCAGTCGGGTGACGAGGACGGAGTGTCTGGAGCCTTGTCGACCATGGGCTGTGCGTCCACGGATTCTCGCAGGGCTTTGCCGGGCTTGAAGTGAGGCACCAGCTTTTCAGGGATCAGGACCTGTTCGCCAGAGCGGGGGTTGCGGCCCATGCGGGGAGGGCGGCGGTTGATCGAGAAACTGCCAAAGCCGCGAAGCTCGATCCGGTGCCCTTTGGCCAGCGCTTCGGACATCGCGTCAAGGATGGTCTTGACGGCAAATTCGGCATCGCGCTGCGTGAGCTGGCCAAAGCGCTCGGCCAGCTTGGCCACCAGGTCAGAACGGGTCATGAATGCAAACGCTGAGAGGCTGGAGAGCCTGAATTTGGAAGGGGCTGTGATGAAGGGGCGAAGCGTGGGTACCGCTTCATCACAGCCCCCAAGGGCTGACCCGAGACCACACAAGGCGGCCCAGGTCAATCTTGGGGGACAGGAGACAGAACGTGGGCGATCAGCCGTTGTTCTGGTCCATCTTGGCCTTGAGCAGGGCGCCCAGGCTGGTGGTGCCGGAGCCTTCCTTGGTGGTCTCGGAGCTCAGACGTTGCAGAGCTTGTTGCTCTTCAACGCTGTCCTTCGCCTTGATCGACAGCTGGATGT
>DAORJC010000035.1:0-20863 GCA_035438885.1 Aquabacterium sp.
AAGATGAAGGAAACCTACGGCGTGCCCGTCGAGGAAATCCAGGAAGCCATCAAGTTCGGCGTGCGCAAGATCAACATCGACACCGACATCCGTCTGGCCAT
The DNA here is from genome assembly GCA_035438885.1 of Aquabacterium sp. Classification (GTDB taxonomy): domain Bacteria; phylum Pseudomonadota; class Gammaproteobacteria; order Burkholderiales; family Burkholderiaceae_C; genus Aquabacterium. The sequence goes on from DAORJC010000035.1 coordinate 102, forward strand.
GACCGGTGCCGTTCGCAAGTTCCTGTTTGAAAACCCGGACAAGTTTGATGCCCGTGAGTGGCTCAAGCCTGCCCGTGAAGCAGCCAAGCAGATCTGCAAGCAACGCTACATGGAGTTCGGCTGCGAAGGCCAGGGCGCCAAGATCAAGCCCATCACGCTGATCGACATCGCGGCCCAATACGCCAGCGGCAAACTCGCTCAGGTGGTGGCCTGAACGGCCTGGCTCGGCGCCGCATGAAGTTCCTGGTCCGTACGCTGGTGGCGGTGCTCGCCCTGCTGGCGACGCAGGCCTTCGTGATCGCGCTGAGCGCGTCTTCGCCGGAGTCCGACGTCCATCAGGATGATCGGGCGCGCACCCGTTACCCGATCGTGCTGGCCCACGGCATGATGGGCTTCGACCACCTGGGGCCGATCCAGTACTGGCGGGCCATTCCTCAGCGCCTGAAGGCCCACGGCGCCACGGTCCATGTGACGCAGGTGTCGGCCTTCAACACCTCCGAGGTGCGGGGGCAGCAGTTGTTGGAACAGGTCGAGGCCATCGTGGCTCGCACAGGGGCCGGCAAGGTCAACCTGATCGGGCACAGCCACGGCAACCAGTCCATCCGTTACGTGGCAGCCATGCGGCCGGACCTGGTGGCCTCGGTCACGTCGGTCACGGGCGCCACGGGTGGCTCGGAAGTGGCCGACTGGTTGCTGGACGTGGACAAGACTCAGCCCTGGCTGATGTCGATCCTGGAGTGGCTGGCACGAAGGCTGGGGCACTTGATCAACGCGGCTGGTGGGGTGGACTTGCCCCAGGATCCTCGGGCGGGGTTGAGGGCTGTGAGCAGCCAGGGGGCTGCGGCCTTCACGAAGCAGTACCCGGCGGGGGTGCCGTTGCAACCTTGTGACGAGGGTGCGCATGAGGTCAACGGCGTTCGGTTTTATTCATGGAGTGGCGTCGGGACGTTCATTCGGTGGGCCAATCCTGCGGATCCGGTGATGGCCCTGACGGGGCTGGCCTTCAAGAAAGAGGCCAGCGACGGCCTGGTGGGGCGCTGCGCCAGCCACCTGGGGCAGGTGATCCGTGACGATTACCCCATGAACCACCTGCATGCGGTCAATTTGTTCTGGGGCATCGTGGGCCCCGACATTGACCCGGTCGAATTGTTCGTGGCGCACGGCGAGAGGCTCAAGGCCGCGGGGTTGTGAGCCCGACTGACGGCACAATGGGGGTTTTGTGATCCTGAGGGCGGCTCCTGCCGCCTTTGTTGAACTTGGTGCCGCCCATGACTTCTGCCCTGCACACCTCTGACCTGACCTCCTTGCCCCTCCTGGCCCGCGGCAAGGTGCGCGACAACTACGCGGTGGGCAACGACCGCATCCTGATGGTCGCGTCGGACCGCATCAGCGCCTTTGACGTGATCATGGGCGAGCCCATCCCGGGCAAGGGCGCCTTGCTGACGCAGATGGCGCTGTTCTGGTTCGAGTTGCTCAAGGAGGTGGCGCCCAATCACCTGACGGGCGAAGACCCCGTGAGCGTGGTCACCCCTGCCGAGCGTCCGCAGGTCGAGGGTCGCGCCATGCTGGTCAAGAAGCTCAAGCCCTTGCCCGTGGAGGCGGTGGTGCGCGGCTACCTGGCTGGCAGCGGCTGGAAGGAATACCAGCACAACGGCGAGGTCTGTGGCGTCAAGCTGCCGGCGGGCCTCAAGAACGCCAGCAAGTTGCCCGAGCCCATCTTCACCCCGGCCACCAAGGCCGAGGTGGGGGATCACGACGAAAACATCAGCTACGACCAGATGGTCAAGATCATCGGCCCGGACTTGTCCGCGCAGGTGCGCGAACTGGCCATCAAGCTGTACAAGACGGCGGCCGACTACGCCCTGACCAAGGGCATCATCATCGCGGACACCAAGTTCGAGTTCGGCCTGGACGAAAACGGCACCCTGACCGTGATGGACGAGGTGCTGACGCCTGACTCATCCCGTTTCTGGCCGGTCGAGGGCTATGAAAAAGCCTTCAACGAAGGCACCAACCCACCCAGCTACGACAAGCAGTTCTTGCGGGACTGGCTGGAGCAGGCCACCGTGAACGGCCAACCCTGGGACAAGGTTGCACCGTCACCGGCCCTGCCTGCCGAGGTGATTGCACACACCGCGGCCAAGTATCAGGAAGCCCTGGAGCGCTTGACCGGCGCCTGAGCCCTCAATCGCCGTCGTCGAATTCCGGTGGGGGCAGGGCGGCCAGTCGCTCGGCCTCGATTCGGACGGCGTCCTCGGGGGATGCGGCCCAGCCCCGAAGGATCTCGGCCACATCGCCCACGCCGGTCTTGTTCAAGGCCGAGAACAGCGTGATGCCGATGTCGGCCTCGTCCGAACTCAGGTCGGCCAGCACGCCTTGTGCCTGGCGCAGCGACTCGGCGCCCTCCTTGCGGTTGAGCTTGTCGGCCTTGGTCAGCAGGACCAGAAGCTTGACCTCGCCGCTTTGCACGCGGGGGCCGACAAATTCCAGCAACTGCAGGTCCAGGGCCGTGAAGCCGTGGCGTGAGTCCACCATCTGGACCACGGCCGTCAGGCTGCGGCGAATCTCCAGGTAGCGGGCCATGACCTCCTGCCAGCGCAGCTTGGCGCTGCGCTCCACGGCGGCATAACCGTAGCCAGGCAAGTCGGCCCAGAGCTGGTTGGGTGCCTCGCGTGGCCCCAGGTGGAACAGGTTGATGTGCTGGGTTCGGCCCGGCATCTTGGAGGCGTACGCCAACTGGCGCTGCTGGGCCAGGGTGTTGATGGCGGTGGACTTGCCGGCGTTGGAGCGCCCGACAAAAGCGACCTCCGGCAATTCATTGAGGGGCAACTGGTCGATGCGGGCAGCGGTGGTGAAAAAACGTGCCGAATGTGCCCAGGACAGGGCTTGTTCCGCCGGTGTCGCAGGCCCCGAACGGGGCAGTTGTGGCGTTTTGTGCACCGGGCGTGGTGCCGGCTTGGATTTGGGGGACTGATCTCGGCTCATGGGGCATTGTAGAATCTCTGGATCTGGCGTCGACGTGCGGCGCCTCCGATCGCCCCACTGATCACCATGAAGCGCCTAATCAACCTGTTTGCCGTCGCCTCTGTGGCTGCCACCCTGTCGACCGCCGCTCTGGCGGCCGAACCTGTCAAAACTGCCAAGCCTGACCTGGCTGCTGGCGAAGCCAAGGCCACCCAGGTCTGCGTGGCCTGTCACGCCGTGGACGGCTCGCGCGGCGCGCCTTCGTTCCCCATCCTGCAAGGTCAGCACCCTGAATACCTGGTCAAGCAGTTGGTCGAATTCAAGTCCGGCAAGCGCAAGAACGCCGTGATGCTGGGCTTTGCATCCAACCTGTCCGATGCCGACATGCGCAACGTGTCCGCGTTCTATGCCAGCAAGAAGGCCAAGGACGGCTTCGCCACCAACAAGGACACCGTGGCCTTGGGCGAGAAGATCTTCCGCGGCGGCATTGCGGGCAAGTCGGTGCCGGCCTGTGCGGGCTGCCACAGCCCCAACGGTGCCGGCATCCCTGCGCAATACCCTCGCCTGAATGGCCAGCACAGTGATTACACCAAGGCTCAGTTGACCGCGTTCCGCCAGGGCGATCGCACCAACAGCGCCCAGATGACATCCATCTCGGCCAACCTGAGCGACAAGGAAATTGCCGCACTGTCCGACTACATCGCCGGACTGCGTTGAGGCGGCTCGTCGGTCGATTCATCGGCCGGCGGACCCAGGCAAGGGCGGAGACCACTCAGGTGGCTCCGCTTTTTTTTGTCCGGTATTTCCTCCTGATCAACCCTGGGGCCGGCGTGTCTCAGACCTGTTCAGCCATCGCTGGCTCTATAGTGCCGGGGATTTGCCGCTGATTTGCCACCCACACGCCGCCACCCAGGTATCCATTCCCCGTCATGACCGCCGCTGTTGATTCCCTGTCCCCTCTGCCCGGGCGAGCCTGGCGCGCCGACCTGATGGACCTGTTGGCGTCGATGCGCTTTGCCATCGCCATGCTGACGATCATCTGCATTGCATCGGCCATCGGGACGGTGCTCAAGCAAGGGGAATCGCTGGTCAACTACGTGGACGCCTTCGGCCCCTTCTGGGCCGAAGTGTTCGGTGCATTGGGCTTGTTTCGCATCTACAGCTCGGCCTGGTTCCTGGTGATCCTGGCCTTCCTGGTGGTGTCGACCTCGCTGTGCATCATTCGCAATGTGCCCAAGATCCTGGCCGACCTGAAGACCTACAAGGAGCACCTGCGCGTCAAGGCGCTGGATGCCTTCCACCACAAGGGCCAGGGTGAGCTGGCGTTGCCTTTGCCGCAGGCGCAGGACCAGGTGCTGCAGACCCTGGGCACCCTGGGCTGGCACGTCAAGACCCAGGTCCGCCAAGGTGAGGGCAGCGAAGCGGCTGGCGTCATGATCGCAGCGCGCCGTGGCGCGGCCAACAAGCTGGGGTACATCGCCGCGCATTCGTCCATCGTGCTGATCTGTCTGGGCGGCCTGTTTGACGGCGACCTGGTGGTCAAGGTGCAGGCGTGGGCCCAGGACCTCACGACCTTTCAGACGGGAAACCCGAGCGAGCGCAACACGCTGAGCAAGGACAACCCGGCCTACCGTGCCCAGTTGTACGTGCCCGAGGGCCTCAAGTCCGGCCAGGCGGTGATCAACATGGACCAGGGCATGCTGGTGCAACCCCTGCCGTTTGACATCGAGCTCAAGAAGTTCATCGTCGAGTACTACGACACCGGCATGCCCAAGCGCTTTGCCAGCCAGATCGTGGTGCATGACCTCAAGGACCAGTCCACGCACGAGGCCACGGTCGAGGTCAACAAGCCGTTCGTGTACGACGGCGTGACCATCTTCCAGTCCAGCTTCCAGGACGGCGGCTCGCAAGTGCGCCTGCGCCCGGTCATGCTCAACGGCCAGGTGCCCAGCATCAACCTGTTGCCCGGGGAGGTGGGAGGACCCGGCCTGCCCCTGCCACCCGAGATGGGCAATGGCCAGTTGCTCTCCCTGGAGGTCAATGAACTGCGCGTGATCAACGTCGAGAACCTGTCGCAGGCCGATCCTGGCGCAGCCCAGGCGGCCACCGATGTGCGGGGCGTGAATCTGGATCAGCTGACGCGCCACCTGGGCTCCGGGGCGGGCAAGTCCGACAAGCAGCTCACCAACATTGGCCCTTCGATCACCTACCGGCTGCGCGATGCGGCCGGGCAGGCCCGGGAGTACCAGAACTTCATGGTGCCCGTCACGCTGAACGGGCAGGCGGTGTTTTTGCTGGGCGTGCGCAACACCGTGGCCGAAGGCTTTCGCTACCTGCGCATGCCGGCAGACGATCGCATGACCATGGACGGCTGGCTCAACCTGCGGGCGGCCTTGATGGACCCGGCGATGCGTGTGGAGGCGGCCCGCCGTTTTGGCGCCCGTGGTGCGCCGGCCGACCAGCCCGCGCTGCAGGGGCAACTGAGCACCTCCTCGTTGCGCCTGCTGGAGATCTATGCCGGCCAGCCTTTCAAGCCCGGGGTGCCCAATGAGGGCGGGCTGGTGGGGCTGTCGGCCTTCATTGAGCAGGTGGTGCCCGAGGCGGACCGCGAGCGGGCCTCCGGCACGATGTTGCAGATGCTCAATGGCGCCATGGTCGACCTGTTGCAGCTCTCACGAGCCAAGGCGGGGCAGCCCCCGCTGGATGTGGATACGCCGGCGGGCATGGCCTTCCTGACGCAATCGGTGCTGGCCTTGTCCGATGCCATGGCGTATCCTGCGCCGGCGCTCTTCGTGCTCGACAGCTTTGACCACCGGCAGGCCAGCGTCTTCCAGGTCACGCGCACACCCGGGCGCAATGTGGTCTACCTGGGCTGCGTGTTGCTGATCGTGGGCGTTTTTGCCATGCTGTATGTGCGTGAGCGTCGGGTGTGGGTCTGGCTGCAAGGGGCGCCGTCGCAGGGCGCGACCTCGCTCAAGCTGGCCTTGTCCTCCACCCGCCAGACGCTGGACGTGGATGCTGAATTTGACCGTTTGCGTGAGGCCTTGTTGCCCGCATCGGTTTCGTCCCCCCTTGACCCTGTTGTGAAAGGCTCGACGCCATGACCACCACCGCGCAACGACTGCCCACGCCGATGTCTTCCCGTCGCAGCGTGCTGGACTGGGCCTTTGCGGCCTTGTTGACCTTCGTGAGTTTGTGGGCGTTCAACCGCTACAACGCCTCGATGGACGTGTACGAGAAGGGCATCCTGCTGTGCGCCATTCCGGCCGGCATCGCCCTGGGCTGGTTCTGGGGCCCCTTGCGATGGCTGATGGTGGGGTCGGGGCTGGTGGCAGCGATGGCCATGACGATCTATCAACGCCAGAGCGACGGGTTTGGTGCCGACCTGGCGGCCGGTGAGCAGGTGTTCTGGCTGAAGTACATGCTGTCCAGCCAGAGCGCCATCATGTGGATGAGCGTGTTGTTCTACATGGGCACGCTGTCGTATTGGCTGGGCCTGATCCTGCGCCGTCAGACGCCGCTGATTCTGGGCTCACGCCTGACCTGGGCGGGTGTGTTCATGGCCCTGGTGGGCACATGTGTGCGCTGGTTCGAGAGCCACCAGATTGCGCCGGACATTGGCCACATCCCGGTGAGCAACCTCTATGAGGTCTTCGTGCTGTTCTCGTGGATGACCGCGCTGTTCTGGCTGTATTACGAAGATCGATTCAAGCGCGCCGGACAGCCCCTGACGGGGCTGGGCGCCTTCGTGATGCTGGTGGTCAGCGCGTCGGTCACCTTCCTGCTCTGGTACGCGCTGACTCGCGATGCCAGCAGCATCCAGCCGCTGGTGCCGGCGCTGCAAAGCTGGTGGATGAAGATCCACGTGCCGGCCAATTTTGTGGGCTACGGCACGTTTGCGTTGTCGGCCATGGTGGCACTGGCCTACCTGCTCAAGATGGCCACGCCCCGGGCGCTGTGGACCGGGCTGGTCGGAGTGCCTGCGGTGACGATTGCCTTGCCTTTGCTGGGCTTTGCCGTGCTGGGTGATCTGCAACCGGAGACCCTGGCCTCCGTGACCAAGGCCGGCCGCTTGGTCGGTGGCCTGCTGGTGTTCTTTGTGCTGGTCATCCTGGGTCGTGGTGGCATCAACCAGTTCACGCCCAAGCCCGAGGTGTCTGACGACGTGATGTACAAGGCCATCGCCCTGGGTTTTGCCTTCTTCACGATCGCCACCATCCTGGGCGCCTTCTGGGCAGCCGAGGCCTGGGGTGGCTACTGGAGCTGGGACCCCAAGGAGACCTGGGCCCTGATCGTGTGGCTGAACTACGCGGCCTGGCTGCACATGCGCCTCATGAAGGGCCTGCGCGGCACCTTTGCGGCCTGGTGGGCGCTGGTGGGCCTGGTGGTGACCACGTTTGCCTTCCTGGGCGTCAACATGTTCCTGTCGGGCCTTCACTCCTACGGGCAACTGTGATGCCGGGCTGGCTCACCGCAGAGATGCTGACCCGTCTTCGCGGCGGGCCATGGTTTGCCTCGTTGCCTCCGGCGATGGCCGATGCCTTGCTGCAGGCGGCAAACCTCAAGCGCCTGCAGGCGGGCGAGACGCTGTTCATGCGGGGCGCGCCGGCCGATGGCATCTTTGCGGTGCTGGAGGGCAGCCTGCGGGTGTCGGGCATGACGGCCGATGGCAAGGAGGCCATCTTGTCGATCCTGGAGGCGCCGCAGTGGTTGGGCGAGATCGCCCTGTTTGACGGCATGCCCCGCACGCACGATGTGGTGGCCGAATCGGCCGTGGCCTTGCTGCAGGTGCCGCGCCTGGCCCTGGAGGCCTTGCTGGCGCGCGAGCCTTTGTGGTGGCGCGACATGGGGCGACTGATGGCCATGAAGGTGCGGCTGGCTTTCATCGGCATGGAGGACCTGTCGCTGTACCCTGCCGAAGTGCGCCTGGCGCGCAGGCTGCTGCTGTTGGTGCAGTCCGCGGTCATGGACCCGTCGGGGCGGCCACCGGTGCTGCCCTTGAGCCAGACCCAACTGGGCATGATGTTGTCGCTGTCGCGCCAGACCACCAACCAGATCCTGCAAGGCCTGCAGCAGCAAGGGATCTTGCAGGTGGCCTATGGCCGCATCGAGGTGCGGGACCTGACTCGCCTGGCCCAGGTGGCCGAGCTCGAAGGCATGGACCGAGGGCTGATGGCCCAGGTGTTGCCTGGCAACCCCGAATACCAGAACAAACCCTGAGCGGCTCAGCTCAGGATTACCCTTCTTTGTCGTTTTGCCGACAGGGTTTAACGCGAACCGGTTGAATCATCGCGGCCATGTGCATGACCGCTGGATGAGGAGATCGAGATGCAACCCATGATGAACAAGCGCCGGGCCGTGGCTCAGGCCGCGCTGTGGTCCCTGGTGGCCACGGGTGTGCAGGCCGCTGCCCCCGCGTTTCCCAACCAGGACGTGGTCTGTACCTTCAATGCGGCCCGTGAGCAGCAGCGCCTGGCCTCCAGCCAGAACTTTGCGCAGCCCGTGGTGAAGCAGATGCTGGTCAATGGCGCGCTGGTCTGGACGGCCGGTGCCAACAATGCGGTGCCCACCTTGCGACCTGGTGACACCGTGACCTTGCAGGGTTCGGGCTTTGGTGCGGGCACCGACATCGATTTCAGCAAGATCATGATCGGCAACAGCCGCGTGCTGGAGACCGACCTGGTGATGTACGAGCAAAAGCTAGACATTGCCTCCAGCACCAACTACGAGACCGGCGTGGTGCGCAGCAACTGGCCCAAGGACGTGCTGGGCTGGAGCGACAGCAAGGTCGAGTTCCGGGTGCCCGCGCATGCCAGCAAGGGCCCGCTCAAGCTGCAGGTGCAAAAGCGCGTGGGCTACAACACCTCGCTCAAGAAGCCCGGCCAGCCGCACAACATCATCGATGCGCAGCAGTACCGGCTGGAAGCGCCGGCCAACCCCAACTGCGACGTGGTCTCCGTGTTGTCGGAAGAGGCCAAGGCCATCACGCCGATCGAGGTCAGCGTCAACAACCCCAGCTTTGCCGAGATGCTCACGCTGGGTCGCAAGGTGTTCTGGTCCTATGACTACGGACTGGGTGTGGCGCACAAGTTCAAGGGCCTGGATTGGGAAAAGATCTTCGCCTACAAGACCACCGACCCTTACACCCGCCTGAAGGCCGATCCGGCCACCGCATTTGGTGCGTACAAGACCGTGCCCGGCCAGGTGCCAGCCGAGGCCATCGACGATGTCTACTTTGACCCGTATCCGCAGGAGAGCCCCATCCCCGGCTTCCTGCTGATCGACAAGCAACTGACCAAGGGCAACACCAGCAACACCGGCTGGGTGGGCTATCGCAATGCCGAGTCCTCGCATCCGCTGATCGGTCGCGGCAAGTGGGCGGGCTTCAATTGCGCGTCCTGCCACGGGTATCAGATCAGCTACAGCAAGGGCAGCAGCGCCATCACCAAGGTGTTCCCGGGCCTGCCCAACCCGCGCTGGACTCAGCGCTGGACCGTGCTGGGTGACAAGCTCGGTGACACCACCGCAACGTTCTCGTTCATCGTGGGCGACGAGCCGGGCCCTGCCTGGGCCAAGGGCACCAAGAAGGTCGACAAGACCGCTCTGTTGTACCTGATGCCGGCGGGCACGGCCGAGGCGGCCATGACCCGCACGGCCGGTGAGGGCAGCCTGTACGATAACGACTATCTGTTCTCGCCCACTGCAATTCCCAATGTGACGAACCACCTGCCGATCCGTCGGGCGTTGTCGCACACCGAGTCCTACGTGGGTTTTGAGGGCTCCTATGTGCATGCTCAGGAGCCCGATGGCGCCATGGGCTCCATGGACCAGAAGTCGCTCAAGGCGCTGACGGCCTACATGTCCACCCTGGACAAGGACGATGACGACCTGCGCAACATCGGCATGTTCCGCTGGCTCAAGTCCAACAACAAGCTGTTGCAGACGGGCAGCACGGCCACGACCGAGGGGGCGTTTGTGCAAAAGGGCTGGAAGGCCTACCCGGGTGTGGCCCTGGCCGCGACGCTGGGCAAGGTCACCTTTGACCAGAACTGCGCGTCCTGCCACAGCGACAAGCTCGGCGCCAACACCAGCGAGAACATGGTCCGCCTGGATCAGGTGGGCCGCTTCTTTGCACCCACCGACTTCCAGTACAAGCAGCAGGCCATCCGTGCGACCTACCTGCGCAACATGTACTGGGTGAGCTCTCGCGGCCTGCTGTCGGACGGTCACGTGCGCAACATGGAAGACCTGGTCAATCCGGATCGTTGCAACGAAAACTCGGCCCTGTACAAGCAGTACTACACGCTGCACGCGCCGGTGCGCCCTGCACCAGGCACGGCCGATCAGCCCACCCCAGCACCTGATCTGAACCGCAAGGGCGACGTGTTCCGCGTCTACAAGGCCAAGAAGAAGAACATCTTCGACACGACCTCGGATGCCCGCAACCTGTTCATCGAGCGCCACAAGTACTTTGTGCCCGTGGCCTGGGATGCCAACCACTACTACTGGGATTACCAGAAGATGCGTCGCGAGTTTGGGCCTGAGATCGGTGCGCCTGGTCCGATCGGCATGCCCGCTGCGCCTCACCCCTGGTGTGCCAAGTCAGCCTCTGAAGTCAGCAACCTGGTGCAGTACCTGCTGACCTTGTGATGTGCCTGGCATGTTGAATCATCTCCCCCTGCGCTCTTGAGCGTTTTCATGGCCGCCGGCTTGTCTGGCGGCCCTTTTTTTTGCGGATTCTGGTGAGCCTGGTGTCATGACGGTGCAATTGGACAAGAGACAGCGCAGTCCCTGGGTGTGGGCTGGGGTGGTGGTGCTGTCGTGCCTGCTGTTGGGGGCGGCCTGGCGCATGGGCTGGCTGGGTGGTTCGCTGGCCGATGAGGTGGCGCCCTTGCCGGAGCCGACGGCGGCTCAGGGGGGCAGTGAGCCTGCAGGAGCCGGCGCCAGGGCGCAGGAGGGGCTTGCTCACGAGCTGGCGCCGTCCGCGCCTGTTTTGAAGGCTCGACCTGGCGAGGTCCTGGCCCAGGATCTGATGGCCGAGTATCGGGCCACGCGCGGGACGGTCGATGCCCGCTACAAGGGCCAGCGCCTGAAGGTGCGGGGGCGCGTGGCCAGCGTGGAGCAAGGCGAGTCCGGCGTGACGCTGGTGAGCCTGCAAGCCGAGCAGGACCTGCGCCCCTTGAGGGCGCTGATGGCACCGATGGCCGCATCGAATCCGGACCTGACCGAGGCCCTGAAGGCGGGGGGCGCCCTGGTGTTCGATTGCCTGCACCAGGGCATCGTGATGGGCGAGCCCATCCTGAGCGACTGCGAGGTCTCTCCGCCCTGATTTCCCCTCAAGGAGGAGGCCTTCTGGCCGATACTGTCGTGTCAGCCTCCAAGTCTTCACACGGGTTCCACCATGCGACATGTTCTGCGTGATTCCGATGGATCGATCGTCAGCGTGCATCGGGAGCCTGTGCCGGGATCCCAGGCCTTGTCGGAGAACCACCCCGATGTCCAGGCCTTCCTGATGGAGGGCGCCGAAGGGCCGTCCTTTGCCGGTCTGGATGCTGACCTGGTCCGTGTGCTGGAAGACCTGATCGACGCGCTGATCGAGCGCAACGTGCTGCGCATCACCGATCTGCCGGGCGAGGCCCAGCAAAAGCTGTTCAACCGCAAGCATTTTCGCAGTCGCGTCCAGGCCAAGTCTCTGCGCCTGTTCGGGACGGAGCAGGATGGCCTGGGTCAGGACCAGCCCGCGGAAGACTCCGTGGTCTCGTCCGACCTGATGGGGCTGATCGACCTGCCCGGTTCGCCCTCAAGTTAAGTCTTGAGCGGTCGTTAACAGTGAACCTGCGGCGAGGTGTTCGCCGTCTGTCGATGCTGGCCTGAGTGCAGCATCGGGTCCTCATCACTTCTGGCAGACGCCCCATGAACAACTTGAAAATCTCCACCCGACTGAGTGTGCTGATCGGCTTTCTGGCCTTGTTGCTGGTGGCGATCAGCAGTGTGGGCCTGTATGGCATGTCGCAGTCCAATGACGCCATGGAGCGCGTCTACACCGATCGCACCGTGCCCATCGGCAACCTGGGCGACATCGAAGTTCTGATGCTCGCCAACCGGGTGGCCCTCGCGACGGCGGAGATCACCCCGACCCCCGAGGTCATTGCGGCCAGCCTGGCCACCGTGGACAAGGACCTGTCGGACATCGATCGGCTTTGGAAGGCCTACATGGCCAAATCCCTGACGCCCGACGAGGCCCGTCTGGCGGCCAGCTTTCGGGCCAGCCGCGAGGTGTACTTCAAGAACGGGCTTGAGCCGACCTTGCTGGCGCTCAAGGGCGGCAATGCGGAAGAGGCTCCGGCCATTGCCGTCTCCCGCGTTCGGCCGTTGAGCGAGCCCATGGTCAAGGCCTTGCACGACCTCAAGGCCCTGCAGGTGACGGAAGCCCGGCGTGAGTTCGAGGCAGCCAAGGCGGCCTACACCACGATCCTGACGGTGTCGATCACCTGCGTGGTCCTCGGGCTGGTGGCCGCGAGTGTCTTCGGGCTGCTCATCAGCCGAAGCGTGACCCGGCCGATCCAGCAGGCCGTCCAGTTGGCGCAAGCCGTGGCGGCTGGTGACCTGACCACCCGGATCGACGTCAAGACCACCGAGGAAACCGGGCAACTGCTCACTGCGCTCAAGACCATGAGCGAGGGGCTGATCGGCATTGTGGGCAATGTGCGCCAGAGTTCGGATTCGATCGCCACCGGCAGCGCGCAGATTGCGACCGGCAATGCCGATCTGTCTCAGCGGACCGAGGAGCAAGCCAGCAACCTGCAGCAGACCGCCGCATCGATGGAGCAACTGACGGCCACGGTGAAACAGAACGCCGACACCGCGCAGCAGGCCAGCCGCCTGGCCATCAGCGCCTCGGATGCTGCCACCAGGGGCGGACAGGTGGTGAGCCAGGTGGTGGGCACCATGGAGCAGATCACCGCGTCGAGTAAGAAGATCAGCGACATCATCGGCGTGATCGATGGCATCGCCTTTCAGACCAACATCCTGGCGCTCAATGCGGCCGTCGAAGCGGCCCGGGCGGGCGAGCAAGGGCGCGGCTTTGCGGTGGTCGCCTCCGAGGTGCGCAGCCTGGCTCAGCGCAGTGCCAACGCTGCCAAGGAGATCAAGACCTTGATCGGGGAGAGTGTCGCCAAAGTGGAGACCGGGTCTGCCTTGGTGGACCATGCCGGCCAGTCCATGGATGACATCGTGCACCAGGTCAAGCGAGTCAACGACCTGATCGCCGAGATCAGCTCGGCCAGCATCGAGCAAACCCAGGGCATTGGTCAGGTCGGTGATGCCGTCAACCAGCTCGACCAGGTGACGCAGCAGAACGCGGCGCTGGTGGAAGAAAGCGCGGCGGCGGCCGAGAGCTTGCGTCACCAGGCGGCCCGTCTGGCCGATGTGGTGGGGGTGTTCAGGCTGAACGCCTGATGACCTGACCCTGGTGGGGGTCAGAGCACCCGGTGACTCAGGGCTGGCAATTGCTGCCGCAGGGTCTGCTGGCGAGCGTGGTCCAGATCGGCCAGCACCACCCCAGGGCCGTCGTCCTGCACGGCCAGCACCTGCCCCCATGGGTCGATCACCAGGCTGTGGCCAAAGGTGCGTCGGCCATTGGCATGCAGGCCGCCTTGGGCTGGCGCCATCACGTGGCACAGGTTTTCGATGGCGCGGGCACGCAACAGCACCTCCCAATGCGCTTGGCCCGTGGTGTGCGTGAAAGCGGCAGGCAGCACCAGCAGGTCGCAAGGCTCGGGTGACGACAGGCGGCGAAACAGCTCCGGAAAGCGCAGGTCGTAGCACACGCCCAGGCCCACTCGCCAGGGCTGTCCTTGCTGGTCGGTCAGCGTGAAGGCCACGGGCTCGGTGCCGGCCTGAAGCGTGGCGCCTTCGTCATAGCGCTGGTGGCCGTCGTCAAAACAGAACAGGTGGATCTTGTCGTAACGGGCCACGCGCTGGCCTTGCGGGTTGAACACCAGCACCGAGTTGAACACCTTGTCGGCTTGGGCGCTGCGCAAGGGCAGGGTGCCGCCAATGAGCCACACGCCGTGCGCCAGGGCGGCCTGCGCCAGACCTGTCTGCAGCGGCGTGTCGGCGCGATGCAGGGCATCGGGCGCATCGGGTTCGGCCAGGGCCAGCTTGTCACGGTCCTTGTGGCCCATCAGGCAGAAGTACTCGGGCAGGGCCACCAGTTCGGCGCCCTCGCGAGCCGCCTGGGCGATCAGGGCCAGCGCCGCCGCCAGGTTCTCCTGGGGGTCTGGCGTGGACACCATTTGCAAGGCAGCAACTTTCATGAACAGCATCGTATCGCGCAGCGGCTATGCTTGCAGCCATGACGAGCATTGCCGATCTTTTGAGCCCCCCGGCACAAACCCTGCTGGACCAGGTTCAGGACGCCAGAGCCCGGCGCACCTGCCTGCGCATTCGCGGTGGCGGCAGCAAGGACCATGTGGGCGACATCACGCGAGGCGAGGTGCTCGACACCCGATCTTTGCTGGGGATCATCGCCCACGAACCCAGCGAACTGGTGCTGACGGCCCACGCGGGCACGCCCTTGCACGAGGTCGAAGCCCTGCTGGCTCAGTCTGGGCAGTCCCTGGCCTTTGAGCCGCCTCGCTGGGGCGGGGCGGGCGCGCAGCCCACGCTGGGCGGTGTGGTGGCCAGTGGCTTCAGTGGGCCGGCGCGCGCCGCGCGTGGTGCAGTGCGCGACCATGTGCTGGGCGTGCGCATGATCAACGGACAAGGGCAGGTGTTGCGCTTTGGCGGCTCGGTCATGAAGAATGTGGCCGGCTTTGACCTCTCGCGCCTGATGACGGGCTCCATGGGCACGCTGGGCTTGCTGCTGGAGGTCACGGTCAAGGTGCTGCCGCAGGCGGTGGCCTCGTGCACCTTGCGCTTCGAGATGCCCCAGGAGCAAGCCCTGGCCCAGGTCAATGTGTGGGCGGGGCAGCCTTTGCCGCTGGATGCCTCGGCCTGGTGGGATGGCTTGCTGGTGGTGCGCTTGCGCGGTGCACAGGCCGCCGTGGCTGCGGCCTTGCCCCGCCTGGGGGGCGAGGTGGTGCCGCCTGAGCTGGCCGATGCCTTCTGGCAAGGCTTGCGCGACCACCAGGACGAATTTTTTGTGCGCTCCCGTGACTCGGTGCTGGGGGGGCACAGCAGCGCCACCTTGTGGCGTCTGTCCGTGCCCGCCACCGCCAAGCCCCTGGCCCTGCCGGGGGAGACCTTGGTGGAGTGGTTTGGGGCTCAGCGCTGGCTGTGCACCACGGCGCCGGCCGTCGCCGTCCACGAGGCGGCCGCGCAGGCCGGCGGCCATGCCCTGGCCTGGCTCACGACCACGCCACAGGGGGTGGTGTTGCCCGAGGTGCTGCAACGACTGCACCGGCAAGTGCAACTTGCGTTTGACCCCGATGGGGTGTTTGACACGGGCCGCTTGTGGCCCAGGGCCAGGACCTGAGATGCAGACCCGTTTGTCGACCGAGTTCCAGGGCACGCCTGAGGGTGAAAAAGCCGACCGTGTGTTGCGCTCTTGCGTGCATTGCGGCTTTTGCAACGCCACCTGTCCCACCTACCGGGTGACCGGCAATGAGCTCGATGGCCCGCGTGGGCGCATCTACCTCATGAAGCAGGTGTTCGAGGGGCAGGCCCCCACCCGCACCACGCAACAGCACCTGGACCGCTGCATTGGCTGCCGCCATTGCGAAAGCACCTGCCCCTCCGGCGTTCAGTACCACGAGCTGCTGGCCGTCGGCCAACCGGTGGTGGATGCCGCCGTCAAGCGCCCGGTGGGCGAGCGCCTGAGGCGCTGGGCCTTGCGAACGGTGCTGCCCTCGCGGGCCTTTGGCCCTTTGCTGAGCCTGGGCCGCGCGGTGCGTCCGCTGCTGCCCAAGGCGCTGGCCCGCCAGGTGCCGCAGGCCGCGCCCCTCAAGCCACCGGCCTGGCCCTCGGGACACCAGAACATGCACGCCCGGCGTGTGCTGATGCCGCTGGGCTGTGTGCAGCCGCACCTGCGACCCCACATCGATGCGGCCACGGCGCGCGTGCTGGACGCCGTCGGCATCCGTGCCGTGACGGCCCGAGGCGCTGGCTGCTGTGGCGCCCTCAAGGGGCACCTGGGCGATGTGGAGGGCGCGCGTCAGCAGGCCCGCGCCAACATCGACGCCTGGTGGCCCTTCATCCGCAGCAACACCCCGGTCGAGGCCATCGTCATCAATGCCTCTGGTTGCGGCGCCTGGATCAAGGACTACGTGGGCCTGCTGGAAGCCGACCCGGTCTATGCCGACAAGGCCCGTCGGGTGGTCAGCCTGCTCAAGGACCCGGCCGAGATGCTGCCCCAGTGGATGCCGCGCCTGCAGCACGCCTTGCGGCAGCGACCGGCAGCACTGGGCTCGGTCACCTTTCATCCGCCGTGCAGTTTCAGCCACGTGCTCAAGCTCAGCCAGGCCAACCAGCCCGGGCCGGTGGAAACCCACCTGCGTTCGCTGGGCTTTGACGTGAAGCTGGCCAAATGCGACAGCCACCAGTGCTGTGGTGCGGGTGGGGCTTTCAGTATCCTCCAGCCGGGCTTGTCCGAGCCTTTGCGTCAGGCCAAGGTGGCCGCCCTCAACGAGACCGGCACGCCTGTGATCGCCAGTGCCAACATCGGTTGCATCACGCACCTGCAGGCGGCCATGGACAAGCCCGTCAAGCACTGGATCGAGTTGCTGGACGAGGCGATCAGCCAACCCACCGCGCCACCCTGAGCGAGCCGGGCCCAGCGGTCTGCATGGACCATGAAAAAAGCCCCGTGAGGGGCTTTTTCATGAATCGCTCAGGCGGCCAGGATCAAAGGCCCACTTTGAGGTAGCGAGAGATGATGGCCGACGGTTTGGTCTCGGCCAGGAAGGGCTTGTAGCGGGCGTCGTTGTCCATGAACACCTTCAGCCAGGCGGTGGCCATCTTGCCGTTGACGGCCTTGTTGACGGCCTCGGTGTTGCTGTTGACGCAGAAGTGGTCTTCGCCGACCAGCTCCAGGATGGCGTGCGGCGTGGCGGCCGACATGCTGTCGTAGAACTTCTGGGCATGGGAATTCACCGGGGCAACGATGTCCTTCTCGCATGCCACGACCAGGGTGGGCACCTTCACGGACGAGAAATCCTTGATGGTGTGCCATGGCGCCAGGGGGATGGCCGCCTTCAGGCTGGGGTTGTCGCGCGCGGCCGCCAGCGTGCCGCCGCCACCCATGGAGTGGCCGGCCACGGCCTGCTTGGTGGTGTCGATCTTGCCGGCAAAGGGGCCGGTGGCGTTCAGTCCGGCGACCTGCTTGAGCGCGGCCATCATCTGCTTGCCGCGGCTTTCTGGCTGGTCAAACACGCTCTTGGTGCCCATGGTGACGACCACAAAGCCGTGCGAGGCCAGGCGGGGTCCCCACCAGTTGATGGCCTTCTCGGATTCGATGAAGCCGGGGGAGACGACGACCAGGCCGTACTGGCCGGCGGCGGTGGGGTACCACACGGTGCCCGAACCATAGGTGTTGGGCGTGGCCACCTTGGCGCTGGCCGTGGCGAAGGGGCCTGCGGTGGCGGTCAGCGATGCTTCGGTCGGTGCGGGGCCGATTTCAACCGCGTGGGCGGCGGCAGCCAGCACCAGGGTGCTGCTGGCCAGGGCGATTCTGGCCAGAGGGGCCTTGAGGGCGCGGTTCATGAAAGGTCCTTTGTCGTGAAATCCAAATGGGTGGCTGCATCGTCGGGTGATGAACGCGCAACAGTCTGAGCATTGGATTGTTCAAAATGCGCCAAAGATTCACATCCGGGTTTGTGCCTGTGGTCATTCAGGTGCGGGGAGGACATACCCGCAGCCGCTGTTCCGGCCGTCCTGGGTCAACGAGTGATGGGGCGGCTGGGGTCGGCGCACCACTCACTCCACGAGCCTGGGTACAGGCGCGAGCCGTGCAGGCCGGCCACTTCCATGGCCAGCAGGTTGTGGCAGGCCGTCACGCCTGAGCCGCACTGGTGCACCACGCGCTCGGGCGGTGTGCCCGACAGCACGGACGTGAAGCCCTGGCGCAGCGCATCTGCCGGCAAGAAATGGCCATCGGCCTGCAGGTTGT
This sequence comes from Aquabacterium sp., assembly GCA_035438885.1. Lineage (GTDB taxonomy): Bacteria > Pseudomonadota > Gammaproteobacteria > Burkholderiales > Burkholderiaceae_C > Aquabacterium. The sequence goes on from DAORJC010000035.1 coordinate 18,175, forward strand.
GCGTGAACGGGCGATTGACCGCCCCGGGAATGTGGCCGCCCACGGGGTCCAGGGTCTCGTTGTCGCCCCGGAACCGATCGGCCCCTCGGGCGTCCAGCAGTTGCTGGTGGGGCTGGCCCAGGTCGGCCAGGACCTGATCGACCGACAGGGGCGTGAAGCTGCGTGGCTGGGGCGCATGGGCCGGGGCGGCGGTGGCAGGGGGCTCGGTGATGGCCTGGGGGGCATCCGCGCCTGGGCTCAGGGCTTGCCAGGCCGCCCAGCCCCCGTCGAGCACCTGCACCTGCGCATGCCCCATCCAGCGCAGCATCCACCACAGACGGGCTGCGAACATGCCGCCCTGGTCGTCGCAGACCACGACAGGGGTGTCCTCACGCAGCCCCAGGCGGTCCAGCGTGGCCTGAAAGGCCTCGCGCGTGGGCAGCGGGTGTCGGCCGTTGGTGCCGGTCAAGGGCGCCGACAGGTCACGGTTGAGGTGGACGTAGCGTGCCCCCTCGATGTGCCCGGCCGCAAAGGCCCGAGCGCCCGCCTCGGGGTCACCCAGGTTGAACCGTGCATCCAGCACCATCGGCGCGGGACCTTCTTGCAGGCGTCGGCGCAGTTCCGAGGCAGAGATCAAGGGATGCATGTGAAAGCCCGTGCTGGTATCATTGATCGCATGTATTTTCCCACCCACTTCACACCAATTTGCCCTGTCTGTGGCAGGGGTGTGGGCGGGTGCGTCCAGGGTCTGCGTGACGTCTGTGAGATCTGGCCCCACCAGCCGGTCGCACATTCCTCAGCCCGGCGGTGAACCTCTCTCCCTTTTTGCGCAAACCTCCATCGCCGGGCGCCCCTTGAGCGCGATGGCGCGCGCGTCGGCCACAGCCCGGCGCAGTCGCCCTGATGGAGACACCCTGTGTACACCCACCCCGCAGATGAGCGCTTGCTCACCGAACTGGATTTCGTCCGCCTGTCCAAATTGAATGGCGGACAACTGCCGGCGTCCCTGGCCGATGAGCTGAGCGCGGCCGACGTGGTGCCCTCGCGAGAGGTCGCCCCCGACATCGTCACGATGTGCTCCCAGGTGGACCTGCTGTTCAAGGCGACCGGTCATCGGCAGGTCCTGACCCTGTCCTACCCGGCGGATGCTGCCCCCGCTCAGGGGCATGTCTCGGTGCTGTCCCCTTTGGGCTCGGCCTTGTTGGGGTTGCGCGCGGGGGGCCTGGCTCGCTGGCGCATGCCTGGTGGGGCTCAGAGCGAGGCCGAGGTGGTGGCCGTGTTGTTCCAGCCTGAAGCGGCCGGGGACTACACCACCTGACCCCACCCCCTGAGCGACCGCCATCAGCGGATCAGAACAGCGCCATGCTGAGCTTGCGTCGGTACTGGTCGATCACCGGATTGGCGGCGGGCACCTCGACCTTGCCGGCGATCTCCAGCTTGGGTGCATCGCCGGGGGCGGCGGCCTTGGCCACCGGTTTGGGCTGGGGCTTGGTCATCACTTCCAGGATGGCCACATAGGTCTTGCGGGCCTTCTCGTCGGACCAGGCCTTGTCGCGCATGATGATCTCCAGCAACTCATCCATGGCGTCGGTGAGGTGGCCGGCCGCAAAAAAGAGCTGCGCCATCTCGAAGCGAGCCTCGAAGTCACGCTTGTTGGCCTCCAGCGCTGCCGACAGTTCGGTCGGGGACCGCCCCTGGCGGGCCTGGGCCAGCGCTTCGATGTAGCGACCAAAGGCGGCAACACGCATCTCGGCCAGGGGGCCGGTGGCACGGCTGGCGATGGGCTCGAACACCGCCTGGGCGGGCTCCAGCGCGCCTTCGGCCACCAGCAGCTTGATCAGGTCAAAACGGGCTTCGTCGTTGCCCGGGTCCTTGGCCAGGGCATCTTCCAGCAGCGCCAGGGCCGAATCGGCATCGCCGGTTTCGGCCAGGTGTTCGGCCTCCTGGGTCTCGGCCTGCGCCAGCAACTCGTCCTCGGAGGGCAGGTGCTTGGCCAGGAACTCGCGGATCTGTGCCTCGGGCAGGGCGCCCACGAAGCCGTCGACGGGTTGGCCGCCGGTGAACATCACGCAAAAAGGGATGGACCGCACGCCAAACATCTGAGAGAGCTGACCGGAGATTTCGGGCTGCTCGTCGGCATTGACCTTGGCCAGGATGAAGCGGCCGGCGTATTCTTCTTCCAGCTTTTCCAGCACGGGGCCCAGCTGCTTGCAGGGGCCGCACCAGGGGGCCCAGATGTCCAGCAAAACAGGCACTTGGGCCGAAACCGCCAGCAGGTCGGTTTCGAAATTTTCGATGGTGATGTCGATCATGTTTGTGTGGGGGCTGGCCGCCAGCGAGGGCTACCGCCTAAAATCGAGGTTTTCTGACCTGAGGAGAGCGCTGTGAACAGCACAACGCCCCTGATCGGCGTCGTGATGGGCTCCAGCAGTGACTGGGACATCATGCGCCTTTCTGCCGAGATTCTGACCGAGTTCGGGGTGCCCTTTGAGGCCAAGGTGGTTTCTGCCCACCGCATGCCCGACGAATTGTTCAGCTACGCCGAGCAGGCACGCGCACGCGGCCTGCAGGCCATCATCGCCGGTGCCGGCGGCGCGGCGCACCTGCCGGGCATGCTGGCGGCCAAGACGCCCGTGCCCGTGCTGGGCGTGCCGGTGCCTTCGCGTCATCTGCAGGGGGTGGATTCGCTGCACTCCATCGTGCAGATGCC
>DAORJC010000036.1:0-20493 GCA_035438885.1 Aquabacterium sp.
CTGCAGGGGGTAGTAAGGGCGACGTTGCCATGCCAGCAGCCGCCAAGCTGTTGGCCGACAACGGCATGACAGCAGGCCAAGTGGCAGGTTCAGGGAAAGATGGCCGCGTCACCAAGGGTGATGTGTTGCAAGCCGTGGCAGCGGGTGCGAACAAGCCTGCCGCTGCCGTGGTTTCTGCGCCGGCCATCCCAACTGGCGTGCCAAGTACCGCGCTGCCACAGGTCAAGGCGCCAACAGGCCCGAACAACCTGGCCGATCGCCCTGAGCAACGCGTGCCGATGAGCCGACTGCGTGCCCGTGTGGCCGAGCGTTTGCTGCAATCGCAAGCCACCAACGCCATCCTGACCACGTTCAATGAAGTGAACATGGCGCCGGTGATGGAAATGCGTAAGAAGTTCCAGGAGAAGTTCGAGAAAGAGCACGGCGTCAAGCTGGGCTTCATGAGCTTCTTCGTCAAGGCCGCGGTGCATGCGCTCAAGAAGTACCCGGTGCTCAACGCCTCGGTCGATGGCAACGACGTGGTCTACCACGGCTACTTCGACATCGGCGTGGCCGTGGGCTCGCCCCGTGGTCTGGTGGTGCCCGTGCTGCGCAACGTGGACCAGATGACCTTTGCCGAGATCGAGAAAAAGATCGCCGAGTTCGGTGTGAAGGCTCGTGACGGCAAGCTCGGTCTGGACGACCTGACTGGCGGCACCTTCTCGATCTCCAACGGCGGTGTCTTTGGCTCCATGCTGTCGACCCCCATCATCAACCCGCCCCAGTCGGCCATTCTTGGCGTGCACGCTACCAAGGACCGTGCGGTGGTGGAGAACGGCCAGATCGTGATCCGCCCGATGAACTACCTGGCCATGTCCTACGACCACCGCATCATCGACGGTCGCGAAGCCGTGCTGGGCCTGGTCGCCATGAAGGAAGCGCTGGAAGATCCGGCCCGCCTGCTGTTCGACATCTGATTTTGAGTTTTTTGCGGCCGGGCGGACCTCACAAGGGTCCGCTCGGGACTTGCAACCGAGCACAGAAAAGAGCACACCATGACCCATGCAGATGAACTTGAACGGCTGGCCACATTGCGAGATCGCGGTGTGATCAGCGACGACGAGTTTCAACAGCTGAAGACGCGCGTCATTCAAGGGGGGGTGGCCACACCGGTGAGTGCCCTCTTGCCGTCGACCGTGAACCGCCTGCGACGCTCGCGTGGGGATCGGTGGATCGGCGGTGTGTGCGGTGGCGTGGCGCTGCTGACCGGGATGGAGTCCTGGGTCTGGCGCCTTGCCTTTGCCTTGCTGTTTCTGTTCTGGGGTGCGGGCCTGCTGCTCTACATCCTGCTGTGGATCTTCGTCCCTGACGAATGACCCCGACTCAACCTGCTGAACATCACCACATCATGTCCAATCAATTCGACGTCATCGTCATCGGCGGCGGCCCTGGCGGCTACATCGCGGCCATCCGTGCCGCACAACTGGGCAACAAGGTTGCCTGCATCGACGAGTGGACCAGCCCCAAAGGCGGTGCGGCGCTTGGCGGCACCTGCACCAACGTGGGCTGCATTCCCTCCAAGGCGCTGTTGCAGTCGTCCGAGCACTACGAGCACGCCGCGCACCACTTCGTGGACCACGGCATCACGGTCGAAGGCCTGAAGATGGATGTGGCCAAGATGGTGGCCCGCAAGGACACCGTCGTCAAACAGAACAACGACGGCATCCTTTACCTGTTCAAGAAGAACAAGGTCACTTTTTTCCACGGACGGGGCTCCTTCGTCAAGGCGGCAGGGGGCACCTACGAGGTGGCCGTGGCCGGCGACAAACCCGAGACCCTGCAAGGCAAGCACGTCATCGTGGCCACGGGCTCCAGTGCCCGTCAGCTGGCCGGTGCCGAGTTCGATGAAAAGCAGATCCTGTCCAACGACGGTGCCCTGAACATCGCCGAAGTGCCCAAGCGCCTGGGCGTGATTGGTTCGGGCGTGATCGGTCTGGAGATGGGCTCGGTCTGGCGTCGCCTGGGCGCTGAAGTCACCGTGCTGGAAGCCCTGCCGACCTTCCTGGCGGCGGTGGACGAGCAAGTGGCCAAAGAGGCGCAAAAGCTGTTCACCAAGCAGGGCCTGAAGTTGCAGTTGGGCGTCAAGATCGGTGAGATCAAGGCCGCCAAGAAGGGCGTGACCGTCAACTACATCGATGCCAAGGGCCAGGACCAGAAGCTGGAAGTCGACAAGCTGATCGTCTCCATTGGCCGTGTGCCCAACACGACGGGCCTCAATGCCGAGGCCGTGGGCCTGAAGCTGGACGAGCGCGGCGCCATCGTCGTGGACGACGACTGCAAGACCAACCTGCCCAATGTTTGGGCGGTGGGTGATGTGGTGCGTGGCCCGATGCTGGCGCACAAAGCAGAAGAAGAGGGCGTGGCCGTGGCCGAGCGAATTGCCGGCCAACACGGACACGTCAACTTCAACACCATTCCCTGGGTGATCTACACCAGCCCAGAGATTGCCTGGGTCGGCAAAACCGAGCAGGCTTTGAGAGCGGAAGGACGGGCTTACAAGGCCGGTTCCTTCCCGTTTCTCGCCAACGGGCGCGCACGTGCGCTGGGTGACACCAACGGGTTCGTCAAGTTCCTGGCCGATGCGCAGACCGACGAGATCCTGGGCGTGCACATCATTGGCCCGATGGCCAGCGAGCTGATCTCCGAGGCCGTGGTGGCCATGGAGTTCAAGGCCAGTGCCGAAGACATTGCCCGCATCTGCCATGCACACCCCAGCTTGAGCGAGGCGACCAAGGAAGCTGCTCTGGCGGTTGACAAGCGCACGCTGAACTTCTGAGTCAGGCCTGCGCGTAGACTACCGAGGGGCAGCCAGGCTGCCCCTTTTTCATGCCGTATTTTGTCCAGAGATTGCCATGCCTGCGTCCGTCATTTCCGTCACCAAGCTGTATGAACAGAGTCTGGCCGAGCGCGGTTACAAGGCGGACTCGGCCCAGCTGGAGGGCATCGCCGCCCTGCAGCGCTGCCAGGACGAGTGGGCCGCCTACAAGGGGCGGCGCTCCAATGCGCTGACCAAGATGCTGCGCTACCCGCCACTGCCCAAGGGCGTCTACATGTACGGTGGGGTGGGGCGCGGCAAGAGCTTCATCATGGATTGTTTCTTCCAGGCCGTGCCGATCGAGCGCAAGACACGGCTGCATTTCCATGAGTTCATGCGCGAGGTGCACCGGCAACTGCACGAGCTCAAAGGCGTGCAGGACCCGCTCGAGGTGCTGGCCAAGCGCATGTCACGCAGGCACCGCCTGATCTGTTTTGACGAGTTCCATGTGGCTGACGTGACCGATGCGATGATCCTGCATCGCCTGCTGGACGCGATGTTCCGCCACCGCATGAGCATCGTGACCACCTCGAACTTCCATCCTGATGGGCTGTACCCCAACGGCCTGCACCGCGACCGGATCCTGCCGGCCATCGAGTTGCTCAAGAGCCAGTTGCAGATCGTCAATGTGGACAGCGGCACCGACTACCGCCGCCGCACGCTTGAGCTGGCCCGCCTCTACCTCACGCCGTTGAACGACCAGATCCAGGCGGAGATGACCGGCATCTTTGACAAGCTGGCCGAGTCTGCGGATGAGGATCCGTCGCTGAACATTGAGCATCGGATGCTCAAGGCCCGCCGCAAGGCCGGGGGCGTGGTGTGGTTCGACTTTCAGACCTTGTGCGGTGGCCCTCGATCGCAAAACGACTACCTGGAGCTGGCCTCACGCTTTCACACCATCATGCTGAGTGACGTGCCGGAGATGCCGGTGCGCCTGGCTTCAGAAGCGCGCCGCTTCACATGGTTGATTGACGTGCTGTACGACCGCCGCTGCAAGCTGGTCATCTCTGCGGCCGTGCCGCCAGAGCAGCTCTACACCGAAGGCCCCATGTCGCACGAGTTCCCTCGGACGGTCTCACGCCTGAACGAGATGCAGTCCAAGGAGTACCTCAGCGAGGAGCGCCGCATCGTGGACACCTCGTTGACCTGAGCTGCGAGCGTCAGTCTTCTCAGGCCAGGGAGCACTTCCTGACCGACTCAAGGGTTCGCGTCGTCACATCCTTGCCGAACGTTGTTTCCAGCAAGCCCATGAACACCGCACCCTTTTCATTCGGCACATACGCTGAGAACACCTCTGTGCCTCGCAGCTTCAGGATGCGTGCTTCGTCGCGCTCGATGGGGAGAGTGATCTGCCTTTCGCAAGGCCGACGCAAGAACGTGACGATGCGCTTGGCGTTTGCTGGCAGTTCGAAATCGACAAAAGGGTCTTCTTCAAGCAGCGATTGAAGAAATGCAGAGGGGCGAACGATGGTTTGGAAGACCCGTCCCAGATGTTCGTTCATCACCGCTTCTGCCCTCGTTTCCAAGATGGGGACGATCTCGGGATGGGCGGTGAATGCAACATTGCCACTAGAAAGCACTGTCTTGACGTCCGTGAAGCCGGCAGCCTCAAAGCAGTGCTTGAGGGCAGGCATCTTGCAGTTCAAAGGACTGACACCACGAAGGAAAGCAACGTAACGCGTCATGAGGGCATGCCCCCAGAATGATCAACTCAACCGCCCGCTTCAACCCTGACAACCACCACACTCAGGTTGTCACCACCGCCTCGAGCACGGTGGCGGGCCTTGCCGATCAGCATTTCGGCGGCTTCACGCGGGGGCAGGGTGTGCACGATGGCGCCCATCTCCCGGGTGGTGAAGTAGTGCCACAAGCCATCGCTGCAGACCATCAGGCTGTCGCCCACCTCTAGGTGATCGACCACATGCACGTCTTGCGGCGGGTCTTGCTGTGTGCCCAGGCAACCGATCAGCAGGTTGGACTGCGGATGGGTGTTGGCTTCTTCTTCGGTGAGCTGGCCTTCGTTGATCAGGCGCTGCACGAAGGAGTGGTCCAGGGTGCGGTGGACCAGTTCCGACTGCCGGAAGTGGTACACGCGGGAGTCGCCGGCATGAACCATGGCGGCGGAGCGATCGGGGTTGACGATGAAGGCCGCCAGGGTGCTGTGGGGCTCTTCCTCGAAGGCAATGGCCGTCAGCTTGATCATGAGGTGCGCCTCCTGAACCAACTGGCGCAGGGCTTCGGCCGCATCGTCCTTGCTGGGCACGTAGCGGTCAAAGATCTGACGGGCCGTCATGATCACCTGGTCTGCGGCCTTGCGACCGCCGCTCTTTCCCCCCATGCCATCGGCCACGACCGCCAGCATGCAGCCGGGGACGCGCGGGTGTGGAATGACTTCGACCTGGTCTTGTTGGTATTGGCGATCACCTCGGTGCAGCCCGGTGGCCGCAGCAAGGCGATAGCCGGGCGACGTGATGCTCATGGGAAAACTATAATCCCTAAATCGACTTTCCCTGTGCGCTTGCGCGTCACATCGGCTGTAAAACAGTGTGGTGTGACCCTCCGGTGTCATCCTTGATTGCCACCATGCAAGAGAATCTCCATTCCCCACCCCGTCGCCTGATCGAACTTCGCATGGAACATGCGGACCTGGACAGCCTCATTGACCATGCGGCCGTGCAGATGCCGGTGGATGAGTTGGCCCTGCGGCGCCTCAAGAAGCGTCGCCTGTTGTTGCGCGACCAGATCACCCAGCTGGAAGCGTTGCTCGACCCCAAAGAGCCCGCCTGATCGACGGGGCTTTGTCGCACCCCAGCAACACAAATCAAGGGGCCAGGGCTTCCAGCAGGTCGGTTTCCAGCGCCAGTTGGGCCTTGTCCTGGCGCAGCAGGGGGCCGGTCAGCAAAAACGTGTCCTCCACCCGCTCACCCAGCGTGTCGATCTTGGCCAGTTGCACATTGACCTGATGGCGTGCCAGCACGCGCGAGATCGCATACAGCAGGCCTGATCGGTCACTGGCCGAGACGGACAGCAGGTAACGCTGCGCGCGCTCGTCCGGGCGCAGGCTGATGCGAGGCTGGATGGGGAAGGACTTGACCCGGCGCGACAGGCGTCCACGCGTCGGTTCGTGCAGCGGCGCTTCGGAGGCCAGTGCATCGGCCAGTTGGCTCTCAATCAAGGCGATCAGCTCGCGTTGATGGATGCCGTCGTGCCGGGCGTTGTCGCCAGCAATCACCTGGAAGGTGTCCAGCGCGTAGCCGTTTCGGGTGGTGTGGATGCGCGCGTCCTGGATGTTGAAGCCGGCTCGGTCGAAGTAACCGCAGATCCGTGCGAACACGTCGGCTTTGTCGGGGGTGTAGACCAGCACCTGCATGCCCTCTCCGACCGAGGAGGGGCGGGCATGCACGATCGGGGTCGTGGTGTCCACATGGCGTGACAGCGAGCGGGTGTGCCAGGCGATGTCGGGCGCATCGTGGCGGGCAAAGTAGCCCACATCCAGCGTCTTCCAGAGCGCGACTTCCACGCCGTGGGGCATGGAGCGCAAGGCCAGGGAGCTGATGGCCTGCTGTTTGCGCGCCTCGATCTCGGCATCCATGTGGGGGCCTGCGCCGCCCAGCGCCCGCAAGGTCAGCTTGAAGAGGTCCTCCAGCAGCTTGCCCTTCCAGGCGTTCCAGACCTTGGGGCTGGTGCCCCGGATGTCGGCGGTGGTCAGCAGGTAGAGCGCCGTCAGCTGGCGCTCGTTGCCCATGCGCCCAGCAAAGGCCTGGATCACCTCCGGGTCGGAGAGGTCTTCCTTCTGGGCCACACGCGACATGGTCAGGTGCTCGCGGACGACGAACTCGACCAGCTTGCTGTCTTCGGCGCCGATGCCGTGGTCCTTGCAGAAGCGACGGACTTCGACCGTGCCCAGCTCGGAGTGGTCGCCACCGCGCCCCTTGGCCACGTCATGGAACAAGGCGGCGATGTAGAGCAGCCAGGGCTTGTCCCATTGCGATCCCAACTGGGTGCAGAACGGGTACTCGTGGGCATGCTCGGGGATGAAGTAGCGGCGCACATTGCGCAGCACCATCAGGATGTGCTGGTCCACGGTGTAGACGTGGAACAGGTCGTGCTGCATCTGGCCCACGATGCGGCGGAACACCCACAGGTAACGGCCCAGCACGCTGGTCTGGTTCATCAGGCGGAACACGCGGGTCTGGCCGTGCCGCTCCTTGAGGATGGCCATGAAGGTCTGGCGGTTGGCCGGGTCGCGGCGGAACTGGCCATCCATCACGCCACGGGCGTTGTACAGCGCCCGCAGGGTGCGCGCCGAGAGCCCTTTGAGGCGGTCGTCCTGCTGCAGCAACAAAAAGGTGCGCAAGATGGCGGTCGGGTCTTGCTCGTAGACGTCGTCGCTGGCCACTTCCAGCAGGCCGCCCCGGTCCAGGAACTGCGCATTGATCGGGCGCATCGGTGCGTTCTGAGAACCGTTGATGCGCTCCTCGATGTTGAGCATCAGGATCTGGTTGAGCTGGGTCACCGCCTTGGCAGCCCAGTAGTAGCGCCGCATCAGGCCTTCGCTGGCGCGCAGGGCCGGGGTGTTCTTGAAGCCAAAGCTTTCGGCCACGGCGTTTTGCAGGTCAAAGACCAAGCGGTCTTCTCGGCGGCCTGCAATCTGGTGCAGGCGCGCCCGGATCAGCTTGAGCTGGCCTTCGTTGACTTGCAGTTGGCGTGCTTCAAAGGGTGTCAGCAGCCCCTTCTGCGCCATCTCCTGCCAGTGACGGCCCAGGCCCGCTGCACGTGCCAGCCAGACCACCACCTGCAGGTCGCGCAGGCCACCGGGGCTTTCCTTGCAGTTGGGCTCCAGGGCGTAGGGGGTGTCCTCGTACTTGGTGTGGCGCTGGCGCATCTCCAGCGTCTTGGCGCGCACAAAGGCGGCCACATCCATGTGCTGGCTGGTGCTGCGTTGCAGCTCGTTGAAGCGCGCTTTGGAGCCGCACAGGTGGCGGGCCTCCAGCAGCGAGGTCTGCACGGTCACGTCCTGGGCGGCCTCCTGGGTGCATTCCTCGACGGTGCGCACGCTCGAGCCGATCTCCAGCCCCACGTCCCAGCAGGTGCTGATGAAGCTTTCCAGCTTGGGCACCACGCCTGCGTCCACCGCGGTGGAGGCACTGACGGGGGTCAGGATCAGGACATCCACGTCGGAGGAGGGAAACAGCTCGCCCCGGCCATAGCCACCCACGGCCACCAGTGCCGCACCTTTGGGCAGTGCGTTCAACTCCCAGAGCTGGCACAGGGTCTTGTCCACCAGTCTGGCCATGTGCGTGAGCAGCCGTTTGGCCGAAGCCGTGGTGGGGCGGCTCAGTTCGAACTGCCGCAGCAGCTCGGCCTTGGCCGCTTTGAACTCGGTGCGCAGGGGGGCGATGTCAAGGGACATGGGTACAGCAGATCAGGCAGGCGTGCTCAGGTCTTGGTGGCCGTGATGAAGTCGGGCAGGGCGGGGCTGCCAGCAGAGACGGTCAGCACTTCGTAGCCGGTCTCCGTCACCAGGATCATGTGCTCCCACTGGGCCGACAAGGACCGGTCCTTGGTGACCACGGTCCAGCCGTCGTTCTTGGACTTGATGTCGCGCTTGCCGGCATTGATCATGGGCTCGATCGTGAAGATCATGCCGGGCTTCATTTCCTCCAGCGTGCCGGGGCGGCCGTAGTGCAGCACCTGCGGCTCGTCGTGGAACTTGCGGCCAATGCCGTGGCCACAGTATTCGCGCACCACTGAGAAACCGTGGCTCTCCGCGAAGGTCTGGATGGCGTGGCCGATGTCGCCAAAGCGGGCGCCTGGCTTCACCTGGGCGATGCCTTTCCACATGGCTTCGTAGGTGATCTTGCAAAGGCGTTTGGCGGCAATCGAGCCTTCGCCGACCACGTACATGCGGCTGGAGTCGCCATGCCAGCCGTCCTTGATGACGGTGATGTCCAGGTTGACGATGTCGCCATTCTTGAGCGCGCGGTCATTGGGGATGCCGTGGCAGATGGCGTCGTTGACCGAGGCGCAGATCGACTTGGGGTAAGGCTTGTGGCCGCCCGGTGCGTAGTTCAGGGGGGCAGGGATGCAACCTTGCACATCGACCATGTAGTCGTGGGCCAGTTTGTCCAGCTCTTCGGTGGTGACGCCGGGTTTGACCAGGGGAGTCAGGAAGTCCAGGACTTCACCGGCCAGACGGCCAGCCAGACGCATGGCGTCAAGCTCGGCGCCGTCGGTAAGGATAGGAATGCTCATAGGGGCGTGATTATCCGGCTTTCGGTGAAACCCTGACGAACCCGTGGCCGCGACTTGGGCCGTTTTTTGCCACAGATGAGGCTGCGAGGCGGCTAAAATCCGCGTTTTCCCCTGCTGCAAGGCCCGGCGCCACCTGGCGCCAACCGAAAGCCCCCACGCTGTGACCGAACGCACCACCCCCGTGATGTCCTCTTTGATGCATTTTGAGGGCGGCAATGCCCTGGCTCCCCACCAAGTCCAGGCACTGCTGCCCAAGCTGCAGGCCATCCACCCTCGCATCAGCGGCGTGCATGCACGTTTTGTGCATTGGGTGGCCATGGACCAGGCCCTGCCTCAAGGCGATCTGGACAAGCTGGCCGCCTTGCTGACCTATGGTGATGCCTATGAAGGCACCACGGACGGCGATCTGATTGTCGTGGCACCTCGTCTGGGCACCGTCTCGCCCTGGGCCTCCAAGGCCACCGACATCGCCCACAACTGCGGTCTGGCCGTTCGACGCGTCGAGCGCGTGACCGAGTACCGTTTGACCCTGAAGTCCGGTGTGATGGGCGCGCTGATGGGCGCTGCCAAGACACTGTCGCAGCAAGAGATGCAGGCTTGCGCCGCCTTGCTGCATGACCGCATGACCGAAAGCGTGATGGCCAGCCGCGAGGAGGCCCGCCACCTGTTTGATGAGAAGCAGGGCGCCCCGATGGCGCATGTGGACGTGCTGGGCCAGGGCCGCAAGGCGCTGGAAGATGCCAACGTCACCTTCGGCCTGGCCCTGTCCGACGACGAAATCGACTACCTGGTGACCGCGTTCACGGGCCTGAAGCGCAACCCGACCGACGTCGAGTTGACGATGTTCGCCCAGGCCAACAGCGAACACTGCCGCCACAAGATTTTCAACGCCGAGTTCACCATTGACGGCCAGGCGCAGGACCTGTCGATGTTCGGCATGATCCGCAACACCGAAAAGCTCAATCCCCAGCACACCGTGATCGCGTACAGCGACAACGCGTCGGTGATGGAAGGCCATCAGATCGAGCGCTGGATGCCGGCTGGCTACACCAATGCGCCTCAGTACCAGGCCCGCCAAGAGCTGGCTCATGTGCTGATGAAGGTGGAGACCCACAACCACCCGACGGCGATTTCCCCGTACCCCGGCGCTTCGACCGGCGCGGGCGGCGAAATCCGTGACGAAGGCGCCACCGGCCGTGGCTCGCGACCCAAGTCGGGTCTGACGGGTTTCTCGGTGTCCAACCTGAACCTGCCGGGCACCAGCGAGCCCTGGGAAGCCGAGCAGTTCGGCAAGCCCGAGCACATCGCCAGCCCGCTGCAGATCATGATCGAAGGCCCGCTGGGCGGCGCCGCGTTCAACAACGAATTCGGTCGCTCCAACCTGGGCGGTTACTTCCGCGTGTTCGAGCAGACGGTGGGCGAGGGTGCCGACGCGATCCGTCGTGGCTATCACAAGCCCATCATGATCGCCGGTGGCATTGGCACCATCAGCAGCGAGCAGACCAAGAAGATCAAGTTTGACGCAGGCACGCTGCTGATCCAACTGGGCGGCCCGGGCATGCGCATCGGCATGGCGGGTGCGGCCGCGTCGTCCATGGCGGCGGGCACCAACTCGGCAGCCCTGGATTTTGACTCCGTGCAGCGCGGCAACCCCGAAATCGAGCGCCGCGCGCAAGAGGTGATCAACCACTGCTGGGGCCTGGGCGCGAACAACCCCATTTTGGCCATCCACGACGTGGGCGCCGGTGGCATCTCCAACGCCTTCCCCGAACTGGTGGACGGTGCAGGCAAGGGCGCACGCTTTGACCTGAGCAAGGTGCCGCTGGAAGAATCCGGCATGGCGCCCAAGGAAATCTGGTGCAACGAGAGCCAGGAGCGCTATGTCCTGGCCATTGCGCCCGAGTCGCTGCCCATCTTCACCGAGATGGCCAACCGCGAGCGTTGCCCCTTTGGCGTGATCGGCGTGGCCACCGAGGCCTGCGAGCTGATCCTCGAAGACACCACCCAGCCTGAGGCTGACAAGCCCGTTGACATGCCCATGGACGTGCTGTTGGGCAAGCCGCCCAAGATGCACCGTGACGTCAAGCGGGTGGCCCGCGATGGCGGTGAGGTCTCGCTCACGGGTGTGGCTCTGTCTCAAGTGGCGCTGGATGTGCTGCGTCACCCCACGGTGGCCAGCAAGCGTTTCCTGATCACCATTGGCGACCGCACCGTCGGTGGCCTCAATGCCCGCGATCAGATGGTGGGCCCCTGGCAGGTGCCGGTGGCCGACGTGGCCGTGACCCTGGCCGACTTCAAGGGCTTTGCGGGTGAGGCCATGGCCATGGGCGAGCGCACGCCGCTGGCCTCGGTCAACGCGCCCGCATCGGGTCGCATGGCGGTGGCCGAGGCCATCACCAACCTGCTGGCGGCGCCGATCGAGCTGACCAAGGTCAAGCTGTCGGCCAACTGGATGGCCGCCTGTGGCGAGCCCGGTGAAGACGCCGCCCTGTACGACACGGTCAAGGCCGTGGGCATGGAACTGTGCCCGGCGCTGGGTGTGTCCATCCCCGTGGGCAAGGATTCTCTGTCCATGCGCACCAAGTGGTCGGACAACGGTCAGGCCAAATCGGTGACGGCCCCGGTGTCCCTGATCGTGACGGCCTTTGCCTCGATCGATGATGTGCGCCCGACGCTGACCCCTCAACTGATCACCACCGAGCATGGCCAGTCGCTGGACACCAGCCTGATCCTGATCGACCTGGGTGAAGGCAAGCGCCGCATGGCCGGCTCCATGCTGGCGCAGGTGCTGGGCCAGTTCGGCAACGAGGTGCCTGACTGCGACAACCCCGAGATGCTCAAGGCCACGGTGTCTGCCGTGAACGCGCTGCGTGCACAAGGCAAGTTGCTGGCCTATCACGACCGTGGCGATGGTGGCCTGTGGGCCACCGTGTGCGAAATGGCCTTTGCCGGCCACACCGGTGTGAGCCTCAATGTGGACATGCTGGTCACCGAAGGCGATGGCATCAGTGACAGCCGCGCCGACACGGGCGATTCCAAGAACTGGGCCGGCCAGGTGGGCGAGCGCCGCAACGAGCTGACACTGAAGGCCTTGTTCAACGAAGAGCTGGGCGTGGTGCTGCAGGTGCGCACCGCCGAGCGTGACGCCGTCATGCAGACCCTGCGCGAGCACGGCCTGAGCAAACACAGCCACGTGATCGGCAAGCCCAATGCCAAGCAGCAGGTCGAAGTCTGGCGCGACGCCAAGTCCGTGTTTGCGGCCCCGCTGGAGCAATTGCACAAGACCTGGGATGACGTGAGCTGGCGCATTGCCCGCCTGCGCGACAACCCCGTGTGCGCCGACAGCGAACACGCCGCCATGGGCCTGGCCAATGACCCAGGCATGCACGTGCAGTTGTCCTTTGATCCCAAGGAGGACGTCTCCGCCCCCTTCATTCACCTGGCGCGCCCCAAGGTGGCGATCCTGCGTGAGCAGGGCGTCAACTCGCACGTGGAAATGTCCTACGCCATGAGCCTGGGTGGCTTTGACACCTTTGACGTGCACATGAGCGATCTGCAAAGCGGTCGGGCCCGTCTGGACCAGTTCCAGGGCTTTGTGGCCTGCGGCGGTTTCAGCTACGGCGACACCCTGGGTGCCGGCGAGGGCTGGGCCCGCTCGATCATGTTCAACCCGCAACTGGCCGAGCAGTTCGCGGCCTTCTTTGGTCGCACGGACACCTTCTCGCTGGGGGTGTGCAATGGCTGCCAGATGCTGGCCGCGCTCAGCCCGATCATCCCGGGCGCCCAGGACTGGCCCAAGTTCACGCACAACCAGAGCACGCGCTTTGAAGCCCGCCTGAGCATGGTCGAGGTGCTGGACAGCCCCTCGCTGTTCTTTGCCGGCATGGCGGGCAGCCGCTTGCCGATTGCCGTCTCGCATGGCGAGGGCTTTGCCGACTTCTCGCAGCGTGGCAACGAGGCACGGGTCAAGCAGGCCATGCGCTTTGTGGACCACACAGGCGCCCCGACCGAGGCCTATCCGCTGAACCCCAACGGCAGCCCTGGCGGCTTGACCGCCGTGACGACGGCCGACGGCCGTTTCACAGCCATGATGCCGCACCCTGAGCGCGTGTTCCGCAATGTCCAGATGAGCTGGACCAGCGGCGACAAGGGCGAGCACAGCCCCTGGTTGCGCATGTTCCGCAACGCGCGCAAGTGGGTGGGGTGATCAGCGGGTCCAGTGTGCCAGCGTGTCGGTCAGTTGGGAGACATCGAACGGCTTGCTGATGAAGCCGTCCATGCCTGCGTCCAGGCACTCCTGCATGTCTTGTGCGCGAGCACTGGCCGTCATGGCCAGGATGGGTGTTCGAGGGCGTTGGGTCTCCCGGCGAATCAGGCGGGTCGCGGTCAGTCCATCCATGACGGGCATGTGCATGTCCATGAGAATGCAGTCGAATGGTTCGGTGCGCCACAGATCAAGTGCTTGCGCTCCGGTGCGTGCGACGCGGACCACATAGCCGAGTTGCTCGAGGATGCTGCAAGCCAGCATTTCGTTGAGCTCGTTGTCTTCGGACAGCAAGATGCGTTTTCCGTTGTGGGGCATGCCGCCTGCTCGTGCGGTGGCGTCGATGGGTGCGTCAGGCGCGGTGCGAGGCGCCTTTTCAGCGTGAAGCGTGAACCAGAAGCGACTGCCATGACCGAGCTGGCTGTCCACCCCGACGTCGCCCCCCATCATCGTGGCCAGTTGCTTGCAGATGGCCAACCCAAGTCCGGTGCCGCCAAATCGCCGCGTGGTGGAATTGTCCGCCTGTTCGAAGGGCGAAAACAGCCGCTTGCAGGTTGGCTCGTCCATGCCGATGCCCGAGTCGGACACGGTCAGGCGCAGGGTGACATGGGTGTGCGTCTCGTCGAGCAACTCGACCTTGATCCCGATCTGTCCTTGCTCGGTGAACTTGATGGCGTTGTTGGCGTAGTTCAGCAAGATCTGCTCGACCCTCAGTGGGTCACCACAGATCGGAATGTCGGTTTCGCGCGGCACATTCACTGACAGCTTGAGGCCCTTGTCCGTGAGGCGGGGCGAGATCTGGGTCGCGACGGACTGGATGACCCCCGACAGGTCAAATCGGATGTGCTCAAGGTCGAGCTTGCCTGCCTCGATCTTTGACATGTCCAGGATGTCGTTGATCAGGCGCAGCAACTGATTGCTGGCCAGCTGGATGTTGGTGACATAGCGCCGCTGATCGGGGTTGTCGGTGGTCATCAGCGCCAACTGGGCGAAGCCGATCACACCGTTCAAGGGGGTGCGTATTTCGTGGCTCATGTTGGCCAGGAACTCGCTTTTGACCTGGTTGGCTGCTTCGGCGGCCGCGCGCGCGGCTTCTGCCTGTTCTTGTGAAGCCTGCAGGTCGCGCGTGCGTTCGGCGACGCGGGCTTCCAGTTCGGCTTCACGCTGACGGAGCATCCGCTCCACGATGATCAGTCGATCCCGGTCGCGCAGCAGGACGCCCTGCCGGATGAACGCCAGCACCACCACAATGGCTGCGCCAAGCTGAGCAATCGTGCGTGTGGACTCGGGCAATGCGCTCAGCGAGGCGGTGAGCGTGACGCCCAGTGCGGCCAGCAACACCAGGACGAGTGGGAGCATGCGCAGGATGCCTTCGCACTGGCGGTCCCATCGCGGACTCTCGTTGGCCTCCAGATGGAAGACGTGAAGACCGTAGCCCACGCCAAGTGCCGCCAAGGACAGGCCCATGTTCACCAGGCTGCCGTCTGAATTGCTCAGGTTCAGTGAGGCCAGGTTCCACAGGCTCCACAACACCATCAGCGCGCCAGTGCTCAGAGGCAGCAGCAAGGTCTGCCATTGCGCGCGAACCCGCAGTTTG
Organism: Aquabacterium sp.; assembly: GCA_035438885.1. Taxonomy (GTDB): domain Bacteria; phylum Pseudomonadota; class Gammaproteobacteria; order Burkholderiales; family Burkholderiaceae_C; genus Aquabacterium. The sequence goes on from DAORJC010000036.1 coordinate 14,971, forward strand.
AGAAGCAGGATCAGGATCAGGCTGGTGGGGGCCATGAGAGCAAATGGGTAGGCGGCCAGGGTGCTGACCAGCAGCAGTCCGCCATCACCATGTTGTGGAATGAACAAGGCCAGGGTGGCCGCCAGGGTGGCCACCAGAAAGCCGGCCGAATCCAGTGCCACCGCACGCCATTCATCTGGCGTCAGCCGCGGCCGGGCCATGTGGACCAGGCCGATGGTCAAGCAGGGCCCGCAGGCCAGAAAGAAGGCGTCCGTCAGGAGATGAAGAGGGGGCCATTGAATCCAGTCCATCCCGTTTCGCAGCATCTGACCCACAAGCATGCTGGCGACACCGCCTGTGCACCACGCCAGCCCTTTGCGCAGCACCGGGTCCGTGGTCCGGGCCCATCGCTGGTACACCAAGAGTGTGGCGGTCAGGTAGCTGGCGGTCCAATGAACGCTGTCGAGGATGAAGAGAACGGATGGACGTTGGAAGACCAGCACCCCTGCCAGGCTCACCACAGTGGTCAGCAAGCTCAGGGCCAGCAGCGAACGGGTGAGCTGGGGTGTCATGCCTCAGGGCGTCAGAATGACCTTGACCGAGTCATTCACCCACCCTCGGTCCACGTAACTGATCATCTGATGGTTGGCGGCTGTGAGCTTCACGGCGATCTCAGGCGGAATGGCCAATTTTGGGGGGGTGCCTTTGCCGGTGAAGACCATGCGGGACCAGTAAGCGTTGAGCTGTGACGGGGCGATGCCGTGGACCTTCTCGCTGAACTCCTCGCGCAGACCCGTACCGTTCTGCAGGTCGAGCGGAATGGCGGGGGAGCCGTTGGGGTAGGCATGAGAGCGGCCCAGGAAGATGTTGGAAACCTGCTGCCTGCTGAGGGTGTTGACGGGAGACTTGGCGCTGACGATGACCACGACCTGCGCATGGGTTGCCGTCAACGCCGACAGCCACAGGGTGCTCAGGACCAGAAGGCGGCGGATGGATGTCATGGGCCCCCCTTAGAAGACGAAGTCCAGTGCCAGCGTGTACAAGCCGAAGGACTTGGCACGCGGCTCGCTGGGTGGCGAGAGTTTGGGAAACGGGGTGGGGTAGGCCCGTGCGGGATCTTGCAGCCTGACCTGCAGCATCTCGACTTTCAATGCGGCGTTGTGGGTGATGTCGTAACGAGCACCGATGGCCCAGCTTTGCCGCGCCGAGTTGCTGGGGAACAAGGGCTCCCGGTTGAACACGGGAAGCAAGCTGTTGCTGACACTCGGATTGAGCAGGTCAGCATCACTGATGCGATGCGCGTTGAGCTTCTTGAGTCGCTGTGAGCCGAAGGTGACGTAGGGTGTCCATTGGCCGTGAGTGATGCTGCCCCCCAGGACCACGCCTTGATAGCTGCTGCGCAGTGATTCGCGCGCGGAGTTGGTGAAGTACTCGCCCCAGACGGCATAAGGCCTGAAGTCATAGCGGAACCCCACGTCAATCAGTGTGCTGCCGATGTCGGTCAGGGTGTTCTGAAGCGCTTGCGTGACCCGCTGGCAACTGCTGCAGCCGTTGGCTTCGGCGGCCCTGGACTGCGCCAGCAAGAGATTGAAGAAGTCTGTGGATGATCCCTCCACGTGATCGTCAAACGTGGTGTAACTGGCCTTCACGGTCAAGCCGCCATGCTCCACGTTCAGTCGAATCCCCTTGACCAGATCGGCGCGAAGGCTGAACACGGCGTTGCCATCCCGATCAACAGGCAATTCAATGCTGGCGCGCCCGGTAAACCCGAGCACTTCCAGATGCGTGTCGCCGATCATGCGCTCGTACGTGACGTTCACCCCGTCATGGTTGGACAGGGGGTAGAGGCTGTAGGCGGACAGGTCTGCGCGAACGGTCGTGTTGGCGTACCCCACAAAGCGGTTCTCTGCGTCCATCTGGACCGGGGTCAGCAGGCGTCCGACCTGGAGGGTCCAGTGGTCATCGTGGCGGTATTTGACGAAGCCCCATTCCAGATGAGGTTCGACACGGTCCTTGGCCCGATGCCGTGCGATCACCTGGGCCGTGGCAGAAAGCCGTTGATCAGGGCGGACGTCCAGTTGCATGCCCAGGAGGGAATCGTTGGCCACGGACCATTCGTGGGTGGTGGCCCGACTGGTGTTCTGGGGGTAGCTGACATAACCCGTGCCAGGGTCATCGGTACGTGTGGCACTGAGGGTGCCAAAGCCGCGAATGAGCCATGTGTCAGGCTCGGATTGAGCTTGAACTGCCGCATTGCCGCTCAGTAGACAGAAGATGACCAGTTGTTTGAGCGGACACATGTTTCGAAATCTCAGCGAGCTTTGCCCACCACGACGACAAAGGGCGAATGGATCATAGCCGTTCGAGTATCAAGTAATTCGGTCACCTTCGCAACACGGGACTCCCCAGGGACTCCTGTTGCGCGTGAATCCCTGAAGGGCATGGGCTTTGTAGGGCGGGGCAAGGTGGCGGCTCGATTCAGGCTGCAGAATGTCGGATCGAGCCCTCTTTGGATGGGCTGTTGCGGGTCAACAAACACGTCAGACGATCATGTCCCTCTCTGTCCTTTTGATGTTCATCGGCGGTTTGCTCGCCCTGGTGCTGGGTGCCGGATGGCTGGTGCGCGGGGCGGCCAAGCTCGCTTTGTCCTTGGGCATCTCGCCGTTGGTCGTGGGCCTGACGGTGGTTGCGTTTGGAACCAGTGCGCCCGAGTTGGCGGTATCGGCCGGCGCGGTGCTGGACGGGAAAGTGGACATCGCCATTGGCAATGTGGTGGGCAGCAACATTCTCAACGTGCTGCTCATTCTGGGTGCCTCAGCGGTGATAACGCCCCTGGTCGTGCATGCGCAGTTGATCCGCCAGGAGGTGCCCATCATGATTGCCGTGACATTGGCGCTGTGTCTGATGATGCTCGATGGTGTGGTGTCGGTGTGGGAAGCAGCCTTGCTGCTCTCAGGCATGCTGGTCTACACGGTGTTCCTGGTCGTGCAGTCGCGTCGCCAGGGGGCCGCTGCGGAATCCGGGCTTGAGGGCGATGTGGACCTTGACAGCGGCTGGGATCGCCATTGGGCGGTTCAGATCGGGTTGATCGCGGCGGGCCTGCTGGCGTTGGTCGGCGGCAGTCATTTTCTGGTGGAGGCGGCAGTGTCCACGGCGCGCCAACTGGGTGTCAGCGATGTGGTGATTGCCCTGACCGTGGTGGCCTTGGGAACGTCCTTGCCGGAGGTGGCCACGTCCGTGACGGCAGCCCTGAAGGGGCAGCGCGACCTGGCGGTGGGCAATGTGGTCGGCAGCAACACCTTCAACATCCTGGGGTGCCTGGGTTTGTCGGGTGTGCTGTCAACATCCGGTCTGGTGGTGGCCGAATCAGTGATCAATTTTGATGCCTGGGTGATGCTGGCCGTGGCACTGGCCTGCCTGCCTGTCATCATCACGGGGCGTGAGATCGCCCGTTGGGAAGGCTGGGTCTTTCTGGGCTATTACGCCGCCTACACGGCCTATCTGGTCCTGGCCTCGCAGGCCCACGCCGCGGTACCGAAGTTCAGTGCGGCGATGCTGTATGTGGTGGTGCCATTGACAGTCATCACGATGGGCGTGTCTCTGCTGCGCCACAGTCGTGCGGGTCGGGCGACCTGACCTCCTTTGACGAAAAGGCTCAAGCCCTGAGGAAGTGCTTGACGCTGTCGGCCAGCATGGGGCCCAGTGCCACAGCGTTGCTGGCATGGACCACGCTGTCAGTGCTCCAGATGTGTTCAATGCCTGCGGCGCGAATGACATCGATGGCATCGGCCGCAAACAGGGCGTGGGTCACAGCGACATCGACCGAACGCGCACCAGCGGCACGCAGCAATCTGGCGGCCTCCGCCAAGGTGCGACCGGAGCTGGCCATGTCGTCGAGCAAGACCACCTGGCGGTCTTGCACCGGGACATCGGCGGGCAGGGTGATGTGGACGTCGTGGTCGCCGTGCCGTACCTTGGTGCACACCCCGTGGTCAAAACCGCAGACGGCTGCAGCCGAGGCGATCCATTGCGCCGATTCACCATCGGGCCCCATCAGCGTGGCCTGGGGGCGCTCTTTTGCGATCAGTTCTGCCAGCATGGGTGCGCCCGACAGGCTGACGGCGTAGGGTCCGGGAAAGGCCTCTTCGAGACGGCTGATGCGATGCAGGTGCGGGTCCACCGTGATCAGACCGTCCACCATGTCGGACAGGAAGCGGCCAATGATGGTCTGGCTGACGACCTCGCCTGGGTGAAAGGCGATGTCCTGGCGCATGTAGGCCAGGTACGGGGCCACCAGCAGGATCCTTTGGGCACCCAGGCGGCGGGCTTCACGGCTCACCAACAGCAGTTCAATCAGTTTGTCATTGGGGCGGTCGAGGCTGCGGTAGATCACCAACTGCGTTGGCATGCACCCTTCGGCGTCGACCGGTAGTTTCAGGCGCAATTCCAGGTCAGGAAAGCGGTGGCGATCGACGCAGGCTGCAGGCAGGCCGCAAGCCTTTGCCAGCCTGAGAGCAGGGGCTTGCTCATCCTCAAAGTACAGCAGCAGGGTGCTCATCAGAACTCCACAAACAGTTGCGGGACGTCTTGCGCCTGCCCCAAGGTGAAGCCGGTCGCGCGCTCGGTGGCCTGGCGGGCAAAGGTCAAGTCCGATGGAAAGGCGGCGTAGACCCGATAGAGGGCCTGCCCCTGCTGGACCGGATCGCCCAGCTTGCGCAGCAGGTCCACACCCGCGCCCTGCACCTTGGGTGCGCCTGCCAGGCGGGCCACGCGCGCCATCTGCAGGTTGTCGATGCCGGTGACGACGCCGTCCCGGTCGGCGATGACGTCAAAGTGCAAAGGGGCCAGATCCGGGTGGTCAGGGTCGAATGCCTTGCGGCCCTGAGCGGTGATGATGGCTTCCATCTTGGCCAGGGCCCGCCCGGACTCCAGGATGTCGCGCGCAATGGCATACCCGTCACCACCCCGCACGTCGGGGTCGAATTCCAGCATGCGGCCGGCCACGCGCAGCGATTTTTGCCTCAGGTCAAGGGGTGCGCGCGGGTCGTTTCGCAGCACCCACATCACATCGCGGGCCTCCAGGACGGGGCCGATGCCATTGCCGATGGGCTGTCGTCCGTCGGTGATCACCACGTCAATGGTCAGCCCCAGACGTTTGGCCACAAACTCGAACAGCTTGCGCAGGCGCTGTGCATCCTGAATGGTGCGCACCTTGGCGGTTGCGCCGATCGGGATGTCCAGCAGCAGGTGGGTCGAACCCGCGGCCAGTTTTTTGGACAGGATGGAGGCCACCATCTGGCCGGGCGAATCGATCGAGAGCGGGCGCTCCACCGAGATCAGCACGTCGTCTGCCGGAGACAGGTCGCTGGTGCCGCCCCAGGCCAGGCAGGCCCGGTGCTCGCGCACGATGTCTCTCAGGCGCTCGAAAGGCGGCTCGACATTGGCCAGCACCTCCATGGTGTCGGCGGTGCCGGCCGGAGAGGTGATGGCCCTGGACGAGGTCTTGGGGCACAGCATGCCGTGAGCGGCCACGATGGGCACGAC
>DAORJC010000037.1:0-20468 GCA_035438885.1 Aquabacterium sp.
AGATCGCCCAGTGCGCCAGCCTGCTCAAGAGCCTGCCACGCCCCTTGCTGATGTTCTGCCGCAGCGGTGCGCGATCGACCAGTCTGTACATGCAGGCCACGGCCCTGGATGACTGATCACTGGGGGCGCTGAGCCATGAGCTTCTACATCCGCTGGATGGATGCGCTGTCGCGTCAGTTGGGCATGCTGGCCGCCTGGGCCTTGTTCCTGGCGTGTGCGATCAGCGCTGGCAATGCGCTGGTTCGCTACACCTTCAACCTGGGCTCCAACGCCTGGCTGGAGGCTCAGTGGTACCTCTTTGGTCTGGCCGTGATGGCTGGCGCGCCCATGCTGCTCAAGCTCAATGAGCACGTGCGGGTGGACGTGATCTATGGCTCTCGCAGCCCACGCACCAAGGCCTGGATCGACGCGCTGGGCTTTTTGCTGGTGCTGCTGCCGGTGTGCGGCATCGTGGTCGCCTTGTCCGGGCATTTTGTGCTGGACTCCTTCCACCAGCAGGAGCATTCGCCCAGTGCGGGCGGTCTGCTGCGCTGGCCCATCAAGGCGGCCATTCCCGTCGGTTTTGCCTTGCTGGCGCTGCAGGGCGTGGCTGAATTCTTCAAACGGGTGATCTTCCTGCGCAGCGGCGAAGGCCTCAGTCCTGATTACGAAAGACCGCTGCAATGATCGCTCCGGACGTGATGGCACCGCTGATGTTCGCCTCCCTGATTGCCGTCATGTTGATCGGCTTTCCGGTGGCGTTCTCGCTGGCAGGGCTGGGCCTGGGCTTTGGTTACCTGGCGGTGTCCTTGGGGCTCTTTCCTGAGGCCTTCATGGCCAACCTGCCGTTGCGGCTCTTTGGCATCCTGTCCAACGAATTGCTGCTGTCCATCCCCTTCTTCACCTTCATGGGTGCCATCCTGGAGCGCAGTGGCCTGGCTGAGGACCTGCTGGAAGGCACCGGCCAGTTGTTCGGCAGCAAGCCTGGTGGCCTGGGTTTTGCGGTGATCATCGTGGGCGCCATCCTGGGCGCCATCACGGGTACGGTGGCGGCCAGCGTCATCGCCATGGGCGTGATCTCCTTGCCCGTCATGATGCGATACGGCTACAACATGCGGTACGCCACTGGCGTCATTGCGGCATCGGGCACCATCACGCAGTTGATCCCGCCCTCGCTGGTGTTGGTGGTCCTGGCCGACCAACTGGGGCGCTCGGTCGGTGACATGTACCTGGGCGCCATCGGCCCCTCGATGATGCAGACGGCCATCTTCTTGCTGTTCACGCTGGCCATTGCGGTGTTCCGGCCCAGCTGGGTGCCCGCTCTGCCAGAAGAGGCGCGCACGCTCAAAGGCTCGGCCCTGGTCAAACGGGTTCTGTGGGGCATGCTGCCCTCCATCGTGCTGATCTTTCTGGTGCTGGGCACCTTGTTCATGGGCCTGGCCACGCCCACCGAGGCCGGTGCCCTGGGCGCCTTTGGCGGCATGGTGCTGGCCGCGATGCATGGCCGGCTGAGTTGGTCGCTGATCTGGCAGGCCATGGATTCGACCTTCCGGGTGACCACCATGGTCATCTTCATCCTGCTGGGCTCCAGCGTGTTTTCGCTGGTGTTCCAGGGGGTGGATGGCAACATCTGGATCGAGCACCTGCTGTCGGACCTGCCGGGCGGTGCAATCGGCTTCCTGATCGTTGTGAACATCTTCGTGTTCTTCCTGGCGTTCTTCCTGGACTTTTTCGAGATCGCCTTCATCATCGTGCCGCTGCTGGCGCCGGTGGCCCAGAAGCTGGGCATCGACCTGGTCTGGTTTGGCGTGCTGCTGTGCGTGAACATGCAGACCAGCTTCATGCATCCGCCGTTTGGCTTTGCACTGTTCTACCTGCGGGGCGTTGCCGATCAGATCCACAAGAGCGGGGCGATCCCCCGGCCCATCGAGTCCAGAGACATCTACCTGGGCGCCATGCCCTGGGTGGTGATGCAACTGATGCTGGTGGCCGTGGTGATTTTCTGGCCTGAATCCGTCACCCACTGGCTGGACAAGGAGTCTGTCGTCAATACCGACGACGTGAGGATCGAGATGCAGATCGAGGACACCGGTGGAGCGGTTGATGTACCGATGTTCCCGGACAGCGCGGCTTCAGAAGAAGAGTCGCTGGTGGTGCCAGCACCCGACACGCCTTGAAGGCCTGACCGCTGGGGTCAGAGCGCCTGTGTGGGTTCGGCCCGTGTGGCCAGGAACATGCACAGGCCGGTCAGGCCGGCCATGACGGCCCAGGTCGCGGGCTTGGGGCCCATCACGGCAGCCGTGAAGGCCGCACTCAAGGCAATGCCGCAGCAAGCGGCCATCTTGCCCTTGCGGGTGATTTGACGCCGCTCCACCCAAAGGCGCAACGAAGGGCCAAAGCGGGGGTGCATCATCAGGCGCTCCCGCATCAGCGGATCCCCCTTGCCAAAGGCCCACAGGCCGATCAGCAGGAAGACGGTGGTGGGAAGCAGGGGGATGAAGGCGTTGATCAACGCAATCGTGAAGGACACGGTCCCCACGGTGCGCCAGGTGCGCGCCAGCGCGCGCTCGCTCCAATCGCGAGGATCGGGGGCATGCCGGACGGCAGAAGGTGAACTGACATGGCTCATGGCTGCGTGCTCCTGTCTGACCGTAGATTATCCGTTTTTATCGGACACGTGGTCTCGGGCTTGAGAAAGTCCGAGACCAAAGGCTCATTTTGCCCGTGTCAGAGCTTGGCCGCCTGCATGTAGCGGTCAAAAGTGGCTTCCGTGAACCGGAACCACAGGTTCTGGTCCGCACGGAACTTGGCGTAATCGGCGTAAACCTTGCGCCAGTTCGGATTTTTGGCACTGAGCTCGCTGTAGATGTCCATCGAGTGTTTGAAGGCAGCGTCCAGCACGGGCTTGGGGAACTGCACCAACTGGGTTTTTGCCGCGACCAGTTGTTTGAGCGCCAGCGGGTTGCGGGCGTCATAGCGGGCCTGCATCTCGTTGTGGGCATGTGAGGATGCGGTCTCCACCATGGCCTTGTACTCGCTGCTCAGGCTGTTGAAGGCCTTCTCGTTGATGAAGAAGTCCAGTTGAGGGCCGCCTTCCCACCAGCCGGGGAAGTGGTAATACGGTGCGACCTTGTGAAAGCCCAGTTTCTGGTCGTCGTAAGGGCCCACCCACTCGGCCGCGTCGATCGTGCCTTTTTCGAGGGCCTGGTAGATCTCGCCGCCCGGGATGTTCTGTGGCACGGCGCCCATGCGTTCGATGACCTTGCCGGCAAAGCCGCCAATGCGCATCTTCAGGCCCTTCATGTCGGCCAGGGACTTGACGGGCTTGCGATACCAGCCGCCCATTTGTGCCCCCGTGTTGCCGCCGGGGAAGTTGATGATCTTGTACTGGGCATAGAACTCGCGCATCAGCTTGAGGCCGTTGCCTTCGTACATCCAGGCACTCATCTGGCGGGAGTTCAGGCCGAAGGGAATGGCGCAGCCAATGGCAAAGGTCTCGTCCTTGCCCACAAAGTAGTAGGGGGCCGTGTGGGCCATCTCGACGGTGCCGTTCTGAACCGCATCGACCACGCCAAAGGCCGGCATCAGCTCGCCACCGGCGTGCACCGAGATCTGGAACTTGCCACCGGACATCTCCGAGATCTTGCGGGCAAAGACATCGGCCGCGCCAAAGATGGTGTCCAGCGATTTGGGGAAGCTGGAAGCCAGGCGCCAGCGGATGTTGGGCTCTGCGGCGATGACGGCAGGCGCTGCGCCTGCAGCCAGAACACCGGCCAGACCGGCCTGGTGGATGAATGAGCGGCGTTGCATGGTGGGTCTCCTCTTTGTGAATGTCGGATCAATGTCCGGCGATTTTCATTTTTTCGATCAGGATGGAACCGACGGTCTTGCTGCCGTAGGTGTAGGCATCGGCGCCAACGGCGACGATTTGCTTGAACATCTCGCCCAGGTGGCCGGCGATGGTGATCTCGTGCACGGGGTAGGCGATCACACCGTTTTCGACCCAGTAGCCGGCGGCGCCACGGGAGTAGTCACCCGTCACGTAATTGACGCCCTGGCCCATCAGCTCGGTCACAAACAGGCCGGTGCCCAGTTTGCGCAGCATGGCGGGCAGGTCGTCCTGGGGCTTGGTCAGGCGGCTTTTGAGGGTCAGGTTCTGGGATCCGCCCGCATGGCCGGTGGTCTTCATGCCCAGTTTGCGGGCTGAGTAGCTGGACAGGAAGTAGCCCTGCGTCACACCGGCTTGCACCACCTTGCGCTTGCGCGTGACCACGCCCTCATCGTCAAAGGGCGCGCTGCCTTTGCCTTTGAGGATGTGGGGGTCTTCCAGGATGTCGATGTGTTTGGACAGCACCTGCTGCCCCAGGCTGTCCAGCAGGAAGGTGGACTTGCGGTACAGCGCGCCACCACTGGTGGCTTGCACGTAGGCGCCCAGCAGGCCTGCGGCCAGGGTGTTTTCAAACAGCACGGGCACTTCGCAGGTGGCGATCTTGCGGGATTTCAGTCGGGCCAGGGCGCGCTCGGCGGCGTAGCGACCGATGACCTCGGGGCGGGCCATGTCCTTGGCGTCGCGCTCGGAGGTGTACCAGAAGTCTCGTTGCATGTGATTGCCGCGCCCGGCAATGGGCGAGACCGACAGCGAGTGGCGCGAACTGGCATAGCCGCCCCGGAATCCGCGGGAGTTGCCCGAGAAAAAGTGCGACTGCTGGGCAGACACGCTGGCACCTTCGGAATTGGTGATGCGCTTGTCCACGGTCAGCGCGGCATCTTCCCCACGGCGGGCCAGTTCGGCGGCCTTGTCGGCCGTGATGGCCCAGGGGTGGAACAGGTCGAGGTCACGCGTGGCGGCGCGGCCCATGGCCAGGTCCTCGGCATCGGGCAGGCCGGCCATGGGGTCCTCGGCCGTGAAGCGGGCGATGTCGTAGGCCGCACGCACGGTCTGCTCCAGCGAAGCAGGAGAAAAATCCGAGGTGCTGGCGTTGCCGCGGCGCTGGCCCAGGTACACCGTCACGCCGATGGACTTGTCACGGTTGCGCTCGACGTTCTCGAGTTTGCCCTTGCGAACGGAGACCGAAAGGCCCACGCCTTCGGAGACCTCGGCCCCGGCGTCGGAGGCGCCGAGCTTCTTGGCCAGGGCCAGGGTGTCTTCGATCAGGGACTTGAACTCGTCGCGGCTGTAAGCAAAGCCGTTCTTGGAGCTGGTTTGACGAGACGCTGCAGACTTGGTGGTTTTGACGGCCATTTTGTGGTGTGTCGGTGTGGTCCCCGTATCATAGCGAGGACATGAATCCGAACCACACTGATCAAGACGAGGGTTTCGACCCCGAAGACGACGCTTTTGACGATCGTCCCCCCAGCAAAAGCATGCTCAAGCGCGCCAGCCACGCGCTGCAGGTGCTGGGTCAACAACTGTTGGCCATGCCCGACAACCGCCTGGACGACATCGGCATGCCCGAGCGTTTACGCGACGCGCTGGCCGACTACAAGACCACCCGCACTTTTGAAGGCAAACGCCGGCAGTTGCAGTACATCGGCAAGGTGATTCGCAGCGTGGACGCAGAACCGCTGCGCGAAGCCGTCGCTTCCTTCCAGTTGGGCCATGCCCGCGATGCGCTGTCCCTTCACGAGGCCGAAGCCTGGCGCAAGCGCCTGCTGGACGACGAAAAGCAGGCCCTGACCGACTGGATGGACGAGTTCCCGAAAACCGACCTTCAGCAACTGCGCTCGGTGATTCGCAACGCCCGCAAGGATGCGGCGGCGGCCCCCGAGAACCGCAACGGTCGCGCCTATCGCGAGCTGTTCCAGTTGATCAAGAAAGCCTTGGTCGACCGGGCCAGCGCTGAACTGTCTGATTCCGACGACGCCAGCGACGGCGACGGCACGGACGCATGACCGGCGAGCCATTGATGGCGCTGGAGCGCGTGCGCATCGGTGTGGTCTCGGTCAGTGACCGGGCCAGCACGGGTGTCTACGAGGACAAAGGCCTGCCAGCCCTGCAGGCCTGGTTGACGCGCGCCATTTGCAACCCGATCGACTGGGAGCCCCGCCTCATCCCTGATGAGCGCGATCAGATTGCCGCCACCTTGCGTGACCTGGTCGACCAGGCGGGCTGTGACCTGGTGCTGACCACCGGGGGCACGGGGCCATCGCCACGCGATGTGACGCCAGAAGCCACCCTGGATGTGGCCGACAAGGAAATGCCGGGTTTTGGCGAGCAGATGCGGCAGATCAGTCTGCGCTTTGTGCCCACGGCCATCCTGTCGAGGCAAACGGCCGTGATCCGGGGCAGGGCGCTGATCCTGAACCTGCCGGGGCAACCCAAATCGATCGCCGAGACCCTGGAAGGGCTCAAGGACGAGCAGGGGCTGAGCCTGGTGCCTGGCATCTTTGCAGCCGTGCCTTATTGCCTGGACCTGATTGGCGGCCCCTATGTCGAATCAGATCCGGCCGTGTGCGACGCCTTCAGGCCCAAGTCGGCCCGCCGACCGGTGGTCGGCTGATTCAGCTCAAGGTGTGGCGCCTCAGCGAGGCACGATCACCTTGACCAGTTCGCCCGGCTTGGGCTCTCCAGCGCCATAGAACCCGTTGATCAGACGCAGTTGCGCCTCCGGTGCCTGCACCAGGGGCGACTGTCTGGCCAGTTGTGCAAAGCCACCCCGAGGGTAGGGCGCGGTCTTGATCTGCCACGGGCGAGCCGCGGCCTTGTCGGCCTCTGTCAGGGCCCGAAAGCTGTTCTCTGCCGCTTTGAGCTCGACCCATTCCTGGGCCATGACGTTGGCGTCTCGCGCCGAAGGCATCAGCACGTATTGGTGGTTGAGCGGCCCGTCGACCAAGGTCAGGCGGATGTCCTGTACTTGCCCCTGACTGTTGCGCCGCTGGCCTTTGAACTCCGAGGCGGTCAATCCATTGATCGACTTGGCCTGGAGCTGACCTTGCGTCGGCTTGACCCAACTGCGGATGATCTGGTCGTGCGAGCGTCCCAGCTCGGTGGGCACCGGGCGCACCACCAGTCCGGCGCTGCCTTCGGGGTTGATCAGGGTCAGCGCTTGCGCGCCATTCTGAATCGACCAGCCCGTCGGGGCGGTCATGGCAAAGCCCATGCCCTGGTGGTAGAACTGCTGCCCGCGGGTGACGCCCTGCTCCGGGCTCTCGCCAAAGGTCACGCCGTCCAGGATCTGGCGGTACCGGGCCTTGCCTTCGTCCACATAGCTGCCCTGGGCGGGCTTGGCGGGGTACTTGGCCGCGATCTGGCGAATGTCTTGCAGGCGCTGGTCATTGCTGGGGTGGGAGGCCAGCCAGCCAGCTTGCCGTGGCGTGGCCTTGCCCGCCTCACGGGCCCTGTCGGCCGCAAAGCGCTCCTGGTTCTTGAGCACGGTGATCACGTCGATCATGTTGGCCGGGTCGTACTGGTTGCGGGCCAGGTATTCGGCGCCCAGGGCGTCGGCCTGCAGCTCCTGCTCGCGGCCGTAGCTGGCGATCAGGCCAGCGGCGACGTTCTGAGAGACCTCGCTGGCCACGCGGCCCGCACCACTCATGCCCTTGGCTTCCAGCACTGCGCCCAGCACCGAGGCGGCCAGCACGCCCAGACCGGCCTTTTGCTGCTGTGTGGCGCGCTGGGCGCCATGCCGGGCGGTGACGTGGCCAATCTCATGACCAATCACACCGGCCAGATCGGCCTCGCTGTCCAGGTAAGCCATGATGCCGCGGGTGACGTAAACATAACCGCCGGGCAGGGCAAAGGCGTTGATCTCGGGGCTGTCCAGCACCGTGAAATGCCAGGTGAGCCCGGCCCGGTGGGATTGGGCCGCCAGCTTCTGGCCCAACTGGTTGACGTAGGCCTGAACCTTGGGGTCGGGGTACAGGCCGTATTCCTTGATGACCTCCGCGTGGTTTTTCTGGCCGGTGGCCACCTCCTGGCGCTCGTCCATGACCAATCGTTCGGTCTTGCCCGTCACGGGGTTGACGGCCTGGGTGCCGCAACCGGCCAGCAGGGCCAGCATCAGGGCGCTCGCGGAGGTCAGGGCCACAGTGGCCCAGGCAGGTTGTTTCATAGCGCTTTCAGTTCTTGTTGCACGGCCTGAACCAGTTGGGTTCGGAGCCACTGATTGGTGGGATCCTCGTCGCTGCCCGCATGCCAGTACAGGTGGGCATCCAGTTGTGCAGGGCTCAACGGGAAGGTGTGCAATTGGTTGTCAAACAACTGGTTGGCCACCTTGGCGTATTGCTCAGGCATGGTCAGCAGCATGTCGGTCTGGTTGACCACCCGGCAGGCCGCAAAGTAGTGGCGGCAACGCAGCCCGATCTGGCGGCGCAAGCCCTGGCGGCTCAGTTCATGGTCCTCGATGCCCAGGCCTTGCTTGCGGGCTGACACCAGTACGTGCGAGGCAGCCAGGTAAGTGTCCAGGCGCAGCGGGCCTTGCTGGATCACCGGGTGGTTGGCCTTGGCCACCACGACCAACTGGTCCAGCACCAGGCGGGTGTGGTGCACCTCGGCGGCCAGGGGCATGGCGATGTCGACCACGGCGTCGACCCGGCCTTGGCGCAAGGCATCGGCAATGTCGTGACGCTCCACCTGGATGCAGTTGACCGTGATGCCGGGGGCATGCTGGCGGATGTGGGCCATCAGGCCGGGCAGGGTGAGGGCCTCCAGGATGTCGCGCATGCCAAGGGTGAATTCACGCTCGGCCAAGGCGGGCACAAAACCTTGCGATGGCGATCGAAGCCCCGTCTGCAGTTGGCTCAGGGCCTGTCTGACCACGGGAATGAGCTGCCGCGCATAGGGCGTGGCCAGCATGCGGCGCCCCTGACGCACAAACAGCGGGTCGTCCAGGTGTTCGCGCAGGCGGGCCAGGGCGTGGCTGACGGCGGGCTGGCTCAGGTGTAGCTCCCGGGCGGCGGCAGTGAGCGAGCCGGTCTGAACGATGGCGTCAAACACCGGAAACAGATTGAGGTCGATTTTGCTCAGCGGGGTGGCCATGGTCGCTTCATTCGCCGGGTGAATGGCGGATTATCAGTGAAATTCACTTGATCGATTCATGGGGGCTTTTTACACTGCGGCAGCCCCTGAACCGCTGCCACCACAAGGATCACCCCATGGATTTTGGTCACTCACCCCGCGCGCTGGACTACATCGAACGCGTCAAGGCCTTCATGCGCGACCACATCATGCCGGCCGAGGCGTCGTACCACGCCCAACTGACTGGGGTGTCCGACTGGCGTCAGTGGCGCCAACCCGCCATCATGGAAGACCTCAAGGCCAAGGCTCGCGCAGCCGGTCTGTGGAACCTGTTCCTGGGCGATGCCCACCATGGTGCAGGCCTGAAGGTGGCTGAATACGCCGCTCTGGCTGAGCTGATGGGGCACAACACCATGGCCGCCGAGGTGTTCAACTGCAACGCGCCTGACACCGGCAACATGGAGGTGCTGCACATGTACGGGTCGGCGGCGCAGCAAGAGCGTTGGCTCACCCCGCTGCTGGAAGGCAAGATCCGATCTGCCTTTTGCATGACCGAGCCCGAGGTGGCCTCGTCCGATGCGACCAACATGGCCGCCACGGCCATCCCTGAGGGCGATGAGGTGGTGATCAATGGGCGCAAGTGGTTCAGCTCCGGCATTGGCCACCCCCACTGCAAGGTCCTGATCTTCATGGGGCTGACCGACCCCACGGCCGACCGCCACCTGCGCCACTCCATGATCCTGGTGCCGCTGGACGCGCCGGGCGTGAAGATCGAGCGCATGCTGCCGGCCTTTGGCGTCTACGACGAGCCCTTTGGCCACGGCGAGGTGGTTTTTGACAACGTGCGGGTGCCCAAGGAGAACATCATCGCGGGCCTGGGCCGGGGGTTCGAGATCGCGCAGGGCCGACTGGGCCCGGGCCGCATCCACCACTGCATGCGCTGCATTGGCGGTGCCGAGCGCGCCCTGTCCCTGATGACCGAGCGAGGCGATCAGCGGGTGGCCTTTGGCAAGCCCCTGAACCAGTTGGGCGGCAATGTGGACGTGATCGCCAATGCGCGCATGGCCATTGAGCAGGCACGCTTGCTGACCCTCAAGGCGGCGTGGATGATGGACACCGTGGGCGTGAAGGCGGCCATGAGCGAGATCTCCATGATCAAAGTGGTGGCGCCCAACATGGCACAGGTGGTCATTGATGCCGCCATTCAGATGCATGGGGCGCTGGGGGTGACGCTGGACACACCCTTGAGCACCCTGGCCGCCTATGTGCGCACCGTGCGCCTGGCCGATGGCCCCGATGAGGTCCACCGCAAGGTGGTGGCCAAGTTTGAACTGGCGCGTCAACGCGTGGCACGTGGTCAAGCCTGACCCGACACAAGAAAGCACAAGCGACATGAGCAAATCTTTGATTGACAGCGCCGGGGCGGTCCGCGCTGGTGAAGAGTTGGACCTGGCCAAGGTCAGCGACTACCTGCGGGCCCAGGGCTTGATCCTGGATGGCGAGCCGGTGCTGACCCAGTTTCCGGGCGGGGCCTCCAACCTGACCTATCAACTGACGTACGCCAACTGCGACCTGATCCTGCGTCGGCCACCCTTTGGGCACATTGCCAAGTCGGCCCATGACGTGGTGCGCGAGGCGCGCATCATGAAGGCCTTGCGTCCGGTCTACCCGGTGGTGCCGGTGATCCATGCCATCTGTGAAGACCTGGCCGTGATCGGCGCGCCGTTCTACGTGATGGAGCGCCTGGTGGGCGTCATCCCTCGCCGTGAGCTGCCGCCTGAGCTGGGGCTGGATGCACCCCGGACCCGCCAGTTGTGCCTGAACGTGATCGATCAATTGATCGCGCTGCACACCCTGGATCCGCAAGCCGCCGGCCTGGGTGATCTGGGCAAGGGGGAGGGCTATGTGGCCCGCCAGGTCGAAGGCTGGAGCCAGCGCTTCAGGGCCGCGCGCACCGAGGACGTGGGCGACTTTGAGTCCGTCATGAAGTGGCTGGCCGACAAACAGCCCGCCAAGGAAGTGGCCATCCGCCTGATCCACAACGACTTCCGCTTTGACAACGTCGTGCTGGACCCGCAGGACCCGATGAAGGTGATCGGTGTGCTGGACTGGGAAATGGCCACCCTGGGCGACCCCATGATGGACCTGGGCAGCTCGCTGGCTTACTGGGTGCAAGCTGATGACGACCCGTTCATGCAGGGGTCCCGCCGCCAACCCACCAACGCGCCTGGCATGCTCACCCGCCAGGAAGTCATCGACTACTACGGCCAGAAAACCGGCTGGAGCGTGGCCAACTTTGACTTTTATGAGGTCTATGGTTTGTTCCGCCTGATGGGCATCGTCCAGCAGATCTACAAGCGGTTCAAGGAGGGCAATGCCCGCAACCCGGTCTTTGCGACCTTTGGTCCTTTTGCGCATTACTTGGGCCAACGCTGCGAGCAGATCATGGCTCGATCGTCCCTTTGAGTCGACACACCCCCACGAGAACACCAAGACCCCATGAGCACGCCCAACACATTTGATCTGACCGGCAAGGTCGCCCTGGTCACCGGCTCCAGCCGCGGCATTGGCGAGGCCATTGCCCGTTTGCTCGCAGCCCACGGCGCCCACGTCATCGTCTCCAGCCGCAAGGCCGAGCCTTGTGAGGCCGTGGCCGCCTCCATCCGTGAAGCCGGTGGCAAGGCCTCTGTCCTGGCTTGCCATGTGGGCGAGATGGATCAGATCGATGCCACCTTTGCCGCCATCGAGCAGCAGTTCGGTCGCCTGGACATCCTGGTCAACAACGCGGCAGCCAACCCCTACTTCGGGCACATCAGCGACACCGACCTGGGTGCCTTTCAAAAGACGGTGGACGTCAACATCCGCGGCTACTTCTTCATGTGCGCCCGCGGCTCCAAGCTGATGGCCAGACAGGGGGGCGGATCGATCATCAACATCGCCTCGGTCAACGGCGTGATCCCGGGCATGGCCCAAGGCATTTACTCCATCACCAAGGCGGCGGTCATCTCGATGACGCATGCGTTTGCCAAGGAGTGTGCGGGCATGAAGGTGCGGGTCAACGCCATCCTGCCGGGCGCCACCGACACCAAGTTTGCGTCGGCCCTGACCACCAACGACGCCATCCTCAAGGTGGTGATGGCGCACACGCCCATGAACCGCGTGGCCGATCCCAGCGAGATGGCGGGCGCGGCGTTGTACCTGGCCAGCGATGCCGCCAGCTACACCACCGGCACCTGCTTGAACGTGGACGGCGGCTACCTGCTGGGCTGATTCACTTGACCAGCTTGTTCAGGCCTTCGGCATCAAAGTGCTCGGTGGTCTGGGCATCCTGGGGCATGCAGTCGCGGCCCAGTTCGCTCTGGGCACACTTGGCCAGTTTCTCGATGGCCTGCCAGATCATGGTGATCTGATGCTCGTGGCCCGAGGCATGGTCGATCAGACCGCGCAAGGCTTGAGACAGCGGGTCATCGCCCTCGGTCACGCCATAGGCTGAAAAGCCCATCTTGGCGGCCAGGGCCTCGCGCTTGGCCTGGTCCTCGTCCAGCACGGTGGCCTTGGCCACGATGATGCGAGCCGGGTTGCCCACAGCCGTGGCGTTCTCGGGCACGGGTTTGGTCACCACTGCGTTGGAGCCCACACGGGCGCCATCGCCCACCGTGAAGCCGCCCAGCACCTGCGCATTGGCCCCCACGATCACGCCCTTGCCCAGGGTGGGGTGGCGCTTGGCGCCCTTGCTCAGCGAGGTGCCGCCCAAGGTCACGCCCTGGTAGATGGTGCAGCCATCGCCGACCTCGGCGGTCTCGCCAATGACGACGCCCATGCCGTGGTCAATGAAGACGCGACGGCCCACCACTGCGCCGGGGTGGATCTCGATGCCGGTCAGAAAGCGGGCCCAGTGCGACAGCCAGCGCCCCAGCCACTTGAGGCCATGGGTCCAGCACCAGTACGCCCAGCGGTGCATGACCAGGGCATGCAGGCCGGGGTAACAGGTCAGCACTTCCCAGGCGGTGCGGGCCGCAGGGTCGCGCTCCAGGATGCAGGCGATGTCTTCTCGCAGACGGGCAAAGAGCATGGGCTTCTTATGCGTTTTTCTAATCAGAAGCGCTCAGTTTATCGCCCTGACCAAAGCCCGGTCTTTCAAGTGGCTCAAGAGGCGCCTCCAGAACCCCCTCAAGAACCCTCAGCGCGACGCTTGTCCATCATGGCCTTGGCCACGCCACGAAGGATGTGCACCTCTTCCTGGCGCAACTGCGCCCGGTTGAACACCTGGTTCAGGCGGGGCATCAGTTTCTTGGGCGCGGCCGGGTCCAGAAAGCCCACGGCGATCAAGGCCTGCTCCCAATGGGCCAGCACGCCTTGCACGGCTTGTCCGTCGGCCAGTTCCGGATCCGGGGTGCGGGCCTGCACCGAGAAACCACCCAGGGCCTGGCGCCACTCATAGGCCAGCACCTGCACGGCCTGCGACAGGTTCAGGGACCCATAGTGCGGATTGGTCGGGATGCTGATGACCGACTGGCAGCGGTACACGTCGTCGTTGGCCATGCCATGGCGCTCGCTGCCAAACACAAACGCCACCCGGTGCGCGGGCGTGGCCTGGGCCAGTCGGGGCAGGCCTTCGCGTGGGGTGATGGTGGGCGGCCCGAAGTCGCGCGGCGTCATGGCCGTGCCAATGGCGTGGGTGATGCCATCGAGGGCTTCGGCCAGCGTGTCCACCACCCGAGCACGCACCAGAATGTCGGCCGCGCCGCTGGCCAGGGCCACGGTCTCTTCCTGAACCAGCACGTCGGCAAAACGCGGCCGCACCAGCACCAGGTCTGAAAAGCCCATGACCTTCATGGCACGGGCCGTGGCGCCCACATTGCCAGGGTGACTGGTGCCAATGAGAATGAAGCGGGTGGGGTCGGGTTGGACTTCAGAAGTCACGCATAAGCCTTTGAAAACGCACCAAAACCACTGGAAAAGGGGTGCAAAAAAACAGCGAACTCAGTAGAATCGCGATTCTCGCTCGTTCTTTGCCATCCGCTGCGCCCCTTTTCGACCCCCGTTGGTCCAACAGACGTCTGTTGGCTTGGCGCGCGTCAACGTCTACTCATTGGTCCGACCATGTCACAAGCCCTGCACCCCATGCTCAACATCGCCATCAAAGCTGCTCGCGCAGCCGGGGCGATCATCAACCGGGCATCGCTCGATGTGGGGCGCCTGACCGTCACTGCCAAGTCGCACAACGATTTCGTCACCGAAGTCGATGAAGCCGCCGAGAACGTGATCATCGAGACGATCCTGGGCGCATACCCCTCGCATGGCATCCTGGCCGAAGAATCCGGCCAGACACGCGGCAACAAGCACAGCGAGTTCGTCTGGATCATCGATCCCCTGGACGGCACCACCAACTTCATCCATGGCTTTCCGGTCTACGCGGTCTCCATCGCACTGGCGTGGCGCGGTCAGGTCCAGCAAGCGGTGGTCTACGACCCCAGCCGCAATGACCTGTTCTATGCGTCGCGTGGCAAGGGCGCTTACCTGAACGACCGTCGCCTGCGCGTGTCCAAGTGCACCCGCATGCTCGACAGCCTGATCGGCACCGGCTTTCCCTTCCGCAAGGGCGACAACTTCCAGCGCTACATGAAGATGTTCGAAGAGGTCATGGTGCAGTGCGCCGGCCTGCGTCGTCCGGGCGCTGCATCCCTGGACCTGTGCTACGTGGCCGCTGGCTATTACGATGGCTTTTTCGAGACCGGCCTGAACGCCTGGGACGTGGCCGCTGGCTCCTTGATCATCACCGAGGCCGGTGGCCTGGTGGGCAACTTCACGGGCGAGTCCGACTTTCTGTACCAGCGCGAAATCGTGGCGGGCACGCCCCGCATCTATGGCCAACTGGTCAAGACCCTGGCGCCTTACACCCGCGTGATCGCCGATGACGCCCCTGATGCAGACGGCGAAGGCGCCACGGGCGGCGAGGGCGACGATGAGCAGGACGCTGAAGACGACGCGATGATCAAGGTCCTGCAAGCCGCAGAGGATGCCGCTCAGGCAGAAAAGCCCGTCACGCGCACACGCATCACGGCGGCAGCCAAGGCCGCTGAAGACAAGGCCAAGGGCTCAGACGCACCGTTCTGAGTGGCCGCTGTGCGGTGATCGGACTCAAAAGGGGCGCTTGGGCGCCCCTTTGAGCATCCGCAGCCCATTGAAGACCACCAGCAGGCTGGCGCCCATGTCGGCAAAGACGGCCATCCACATGGTGGCGCTGCCAAAGAGGGCCAGCAGCAGGAACACCGCCTTGATGCCCAGGGCCAGGGCGATGTTCTGCCACAGCACCGCATGCATTTTTCTGGACAAGCCAATGGCCTCCGGGATGCGCCGCAGGTCGTCGTTCATGATGACCACGTCGGCCGCCTCCATGGCGATGTCGGTGCCTGCGCCTCCCATGGCAAAGCCGATGTTCGATTGCGCCAGGGCAGGGGCATCGTTGATGCCGTCGCCGGTCATGGCCACCACGCCAAAGCGGGTCTGCAAGGCTTGAATCGCCGCGAGCTTGTCGTCGGGCAGCAGGTTGCCACGCGCGTCATCGATGCCTGCCTCTCGGGCAATGGCCTTGGCGGTGGCCTCGTTGTCTCCCGAGAGCATGACCGTGGTCACGCCCAGCGCCTGCAACTGCGCCATGGCCTCGCGCGAGTGGGCCTTGATGGTGTCGGCCACCGCAAAGATGGCCAGCACCTGATCGGCAGATGCCAGCAGCGTGACGGTGCGGCCCTGGGCTTCGTGTTCGGCCAGGCGGGCCTCGATGGCTGCACTGCACAGGCCGCGCTCTTCGATCAGGCGATGGTTGCCCAAAATCAGCGCCAATCCATTGGTTCTGGCCTCGATACCCCGGCCTGGCAGCGCCTTGAAGCCTTGGAGCTGGCCCTGGCCCTGGATGGACAGACCATCGGCAATGGCCCTGGCCACCGGGTGGTCCGAATGACCGGCCAGATCGGCCGCCCATTGCGTGACCTGCTGGGCATCTAGGGACGAGGGCCATAGCTCGGTCGCCACCAACTTGGGCTTGCCCTGGGTGATGGTGCCGGTCTTGTCCAGGGCGATGGCTTTGATCTTGCGGGCGTCTTCCAGGTAGACGCCGCCCTTGATCAGGATGCCGCGACGGGCGGCGGCGGCCAGACCACTCACCACCGTCACCGGGGTGGAGATCACCAGCGCACAGGGGCAGGCAATGACCAGCAGCACCAGGGCCTTGTAGGCGGCCTGGGTCCAGGTCCAGTCCATCAACCAGGGGGTGAGCAAGCCCACCGCCAGCGCCAGCGCAAAGACGGCAGGGGTGTAGACCGCCGCAAACCGATCCACGAACTGTTGCGTGGGCGCTCGCGAACCCTGGGCTTGCTCAACCGCGTGGATGATGCGCGAGAGCAAGGTGGCGTTGGCCGGCGCCGTGACCCGGGCCTCGAAGGTGCCGGTGGCGTTGATGGTGCCGGCAAACACGGCATCGCCCACGGCCTTGTCCACCGGGATGCTCTCGCCCGTGACCGGGGATTGGTCCACCGAGGTGTGCCCCACAACGACCACGCCATCCAGCGGGATGCGTGCGCCCGGCTTGACGCGCATGACCGCACCCACCGCCACCGCCTTGACCGCAGCAGGGGCCCACGAACCGTCGCCCTGTTGAACGTCTGCCATCTCCGGGGTCATGTCCAGCAGGCCCTTGATGGCATTGCGCGCCCGGTCCACGGATCGGGCCTCGATGAGCTCGGCAATGGCATACAGCGCCATCACCATGGCGGCCTCAGGCCACTGCCCGATCAGGAAGGCCCCGGTGACCGCCACCGTCATCAGGGCACTGATGTTGAGCCTCAGGGCCCGCAAGGCTCCCAGCCCCTTGAGGTAGGTTGAAAACCCAGCCAGACCAATGGCTGCAGCGGCCAGGGCCATGCCCAGCACGGTCCAGACCTGCCCCTGGGGCGCGAGAAACGCCACCAGCTCAGCCCCCAGGGCCAGCGTCAGCGCCAGCACGTACCGAGGCAGCCCCTCGGGCAGGCCCAGCGCGCTGTGTTGGTGAGCATGGCCATGATCGTGGCCGTGGTGGTGTCCCTGGTGATCGTGCGATGCGTGATCGCCTGAGACCTCACGATTGGCCAGGGGCTCCGGTTTGAAGCCGATCTTTCGGATGGCGGCCAAGGCCAGGGGCAAGGCCTCTGCGGGTGCGTCAATGGTGAGCGTGCGGGCCGACAGGCGGAACGTCAGGCTGCGCAGCCCCGGCACCTTGTCCAGCGCATGGCGAATCTCGCCTTCTTCAGCGGCGCAATCCATGGTGGGGATGCGGTAGGTGGTCGCGCCGGGCACGTCCGGGGTGGCTTCTGGCTGGGCGTCGGCATGGGGGGCATGGGCATGGCAGCTGCCGCAGGCATGGCTGTGTGGTGAATGGTTCATGGGAATCCTTGCCGCATCACATCGATGGCTTTAGAGTATTGGAAACCCTGTAGCCGCTACAAGGTCAAGCGCTTTCTGGGAGATCCTTCATGAAAATTGGTGAACTGGCCGAGCTGACCCACACTCAGGTCGAAACCATCCGCTATTACGAGCGTGAGGAGCTGTTGCCCGAGCCAGGCAGAAGCCCGAGCAACTACCGCGTCTACGGCCCTTCGCATGTCCAGCAACTGTCGTTCATCCGGCATTGCCGCAGTCTGGACATGACGCTCGATGAGATCCGGGTGCTGCTGAGCCTGAAGGCTGATCCAACAGAAAACTGCGAGGCGGTCAATGCGCTGCTGGACGCCCACATCGGGCATGTGGCGCAACGCATTCGGGAGCTTCGCCACCTTGAAAAGCAACTCAAGTTGCTGCGCGAGACCTGCCGGGGCGGTCAGGATGCGGGGCATTGCGGCATCCTGCATGGGCTGGATGAGGCCTCGAAAGAGCCGGTGGCTTCTCAGGCTCGGGAAGGCCATGTGCATGGCGTGCATCCATTTGCCTGACAACTCCTGTTGTTTGTCGCCAGGAATCAGGGCTGAGGAAGAGCAGCCTCTATCCGTTCTTCCAGGGCGTTGAGGGTCGTCATCACCTGAGGGTCGTGAGCAAAGCGTTTTTTGAGGCGTCTAAGGCGATCGTCTGTGCCACGGCAGTGCTGCTGGATACCCGCCAGCACCTCGCTCTGGCGCTCCTTGTCGTCACCGTCGGGGATTTCTCCTCGCAGGTGGTCGCAGATTTCACGCTGATTCAAGAACATTTGCAGCTCGTGTTGATCGCTCGTGGTAGCGCAGGCAGTGAACAACAAGGCCAGCAGGGCAAGGCAGGCAGAATTACGCATGGGGACCGATCAGTGTCCGTTGTCAGACCAGTGAGGTTTGTCGGCCGCTCCACCCACATATTTGATGACACGGTAAGTGGCGCCTACGTCCTTGAGCTGGGTGTTCATGCCCGTTCGAGGGGTTGTGTTGATGGTGGTGCTGGCACCGTCCGCATTCACGATGGTCAAGTCACCTGACCATGAAATACTCATGTCCACAGCGAGTCCAATGGTGTGCCTGGAGTTCAGTGCGGGTCTTGTTTGGAGATTTTGCATGCCGTAGGCATCGCGCATCGCGCGCGCCGCACGCTTGGAGTTGTCCGCGTCATAGCTGCCATCGCCAGTCCGGTGGTCCCATTTGATGTTGACCCCGGCCTTGGCTGGAATCGTCCTTGGATCGTGGTCCTCATTGGCGATTCGATAACACCAATGCATCAGGTAGGCTCGCTCAGGTGGCCGTAAGGTTGCGGCAATCGTGACAGCAGCACCAGCGGACTTCATGGCATCAATGAAGGCTTGCAGATTGCCATCGAACGGCGCTTCGCAATCTGATACAGAGGTACTGGTCGGAAACCGAGGCACCCACTGAGGTCCGCTGAGCTCGCTGGTGACACTAACAACCGCAGGCGTCGTGTCGGAGGTAGGAGTCAATTGGGCTTGTGCTGTCGCCATGGTAAGGAACCTCAATGCTTGCAATGTGTGGCGAATGACCAGAAATCTTTTCTGTCATGCCAAGGGCATCCGTGCGGCCCGTCAACGTCTGTCCGTTGTCCAGTTGGAGCCGATACGGCATGTTGGGCAAGGGCTGACCTGTGACTTGATCTTTGACCAGAAAGTGCATGTCATGCGTTGGGTCTTTGGGCGGGAGCAGCCTGGAAATCAATCCTTCCTGGGCGGCCGTCGCTGCGTGGGCCAAAGGTTGCTGCGCCAAGGGGCTGTTGGGTGCGCTGCTGATGTCTCCCACTAGAGACACCACCTGGCTGGAAATCAAAACCGCGCCACAGGCGCATTTGTCGCCATGCCGAGCCACAGGAGCACCATCAACAATCATGGTGGGATCACCCGTGACGATGACGGTGGTGCCGTGCCCTTTCTTGGGGCAGGTTACCTGGTCACCTACTCGAGCCAGCCTCTTGCCATGGGTATCGGTGGTCATGGTTGAACCCACCACCACCCCACCATGGCTTGTCGTGTCGCCAATCACAATGAACGGTCTCATCCCCACCTCTTTGTATTTGCGAGGCACTGTATCAGCATGTGGGCGATGCATTGTTGATGCCGAACCAGATCGGATGTCGCGTCAAACTTCTTGTCTAATACGCACTTCAATCCCAAGCTGCAGATCAACAGTGCCATGCCTGAAGACGTCGAGTCCTTGTCGAAGATGAAGAAACCCATACAAGACAACGACTTGTCCGGCCACACGCCCATGATGCAGCAGTACCTCCGCATCAAGGCGGAGTACCCCGACACTCTGGTGTTCTACCGCATGGGGGATTTCTACGAGCTGTTCTTCGAGGATGCTCGCAAGGCCAATCGCCTGATCGACATCACGCTGACGGTGCGTGGGCAGTCGGCCGGCGAGCCCATCCACATGGCGGGTGTGCCGTTTCATGCGGTGGACACCTACCTGGCCAAGCTGATCAAGCTGGGCGAGTCAGTCGCCATTTGTGAGCAGGTGGGCGAGGTGGGTGCCAGCAAAGGTCCGGTCGAACGCAAAGTGATGCGTGTGGTCACCCCGGGCACGTTGACCGATGCCGAACTGCTCAACGAGCGCGCCGATGCGCTGCTGGTGGCCGTGGTCAGCCAGAGCGTGCGGGGTGGGGTGACCAAGTCCACCGACCAGACGCCCTGCGCCCTGGCCTGGTTGGGCATGGCCAGTGGCACGCTGGGCCTGACCGAATGCACACAACGCGACCTGGCGGGCTGGCTGGCCCGCCTGCAACCGGCCGAGGTCATTTACGACCGCGAGCGCATCCCGCCCGCGCTGGGGCCCTTCCTGGCGCAGCCACGTGGCACGGCCTTCACGCCCCGGCCGACTTGGCAGTTCGATGCGGGCCTGGGGCAACGCAAGCTGTGCGAGCAGCTCAAGGTCAGTCACCTGCAGGCCTATGGCGCAGAGGCCATGAGCCTGGGCCATGCCGCCGCCGCGGCCTTGCTGAGCTACGCCGAACACACACAGGGCAGGGCGCTGGCCCACGTCAGCAGCTTGAGCGTGCCCCGCAGCAGTGACCTGCTGGAGCTGCCACCCGCCACCTT